>NZ_AP014635.1:936742-1248990 GCF_001547935.1 Vibrio tritonius | reverse complement strand
CGCTCTGTTCGCGGAAATGGGCTTTAAATGTTTTCGTACTTCGATCGCTTGGACTCGTATTTTCCCATTGGGTGATGAAGCAACACCAAATGAAGCTGGCCTACAATTCTATGACGACATGTTTGATGAACTACTAAAGCATGGTATCGAGCCAGTTATTACCCTATCTCACTTTGAAATGCCTCACCACTTAGTAAAAGAGTATGGTGGTTGGACTAACCGTAAAGTAATCGACTTCTTCGTTAAATTCTCTGAAGTGGTGCTAAAACGCTACCAAAATAAAGTCAAATATTGGATCACTTTCAACGAGATCAATAACCAAGCCAACTGGCGCGCACCATTGTTTGGCTACTGTAATTCAGGTGTTATTTACGTTGATCATGAAAAGCCAGAACAAACGCTATACCAAGTCGCTCACCACCAATTTGTGGCACACGCGCAAGTGGTCAAACTCGGTCATGAGATCAACCCAAGCATGCAGATTGGTAGCATGATCCACATGATGCCACTCTACCCTGCATCATGCCGCCCTGAAGATTTGTTAAAAGCGCAAGATATGATGCGTCAAAAGTACCTCTTCAGTGATGTTCAAGTTCGTGGTTACTACCCAACTTATTTGCTGAAAGAGTGGGAACGTAAAGGCATTGAAGTGACGATGGAAGAAGGTGATGCTGAGATTCTTCGTCAAGGCTGCTCCGACTATCTTGCCATCAGCTATTACATGACGAATATCGTGTCTGCACAACCGGTTGAAGGCCAGTCGGATAGTCTATTTGGCGAAAGCCGATTGAACCCTCACCTACCTGCATCGGATTGGGGTTGGCAAGTGGATCCTCAAGGTCTTCGTTATGCCCTATCTGAACTGTATGAACGTTATCAAAAACCCATTTTCATTGTTGAAAACGGCCTAGGCGCTGTCGATACTGTAGAAGAAGATGGTTCAATTAACGATGACTATCGTATTGAATACCTTGCAGAACATATCCGTGAAGTGAAGAAAGCCGTTGAGCTAGATGGTGTACCAGTTATGGGTTACACACCATGGGGTTGTATCGACTGTGTTTCTTTCACCACCGGTGAATACAAAAAACGCTACGGTTTTATCTATGTCGACAAACACGATGACGGCACAGGGACTATGGCTCGTTCGAAGAAGAAGAGTTTCTTCTGGTACCAAAACGTCATTCGTAGCAACGGTCAAGAAATCTAATTGCCGTTATTAAAAGACGTTACCGCCATCAAACATATGAGTTCAGTTTCGTTTTATTAACCGATTGATCGGCAAGGTATTGATCTCTTTCTTCAAGGAAGAAGAAAATCTGCTACACTCGCCACCCTATTTCTTTGGGTGGCGATATTAATTAGGAGAGGCCATGGCAACCATCACTGACGTTTGTAAGTTCACCGGATTATCCAAAGCGACCGTATCGCGAGTAATCAACGCAAGTGGGCAAGTCAAAGAGAGTACCCGTGAAAAGGTTCTTAGCGCCATGAAGACTCTCAACTATCATCCAAGCTCTGTTGCACAAGCGCTCGCAACTAATGTGTCTAATTCAATCGGTCTCATTTTGCCGCAGTTTCAAAGTAATTATTTTGGTTCTATTCTGTGTGAGGCTGAGCAATGCGCACAACAAGCCAACAAAAAACTGCTTGTGGTGAGCAGCAAAAATAGTGCTATTGGCGAACAAGAAGCGTTGTCAACACTCGCAATGCAACGCTGCGATGCGATTTTGTTGTACAGTCGCCACCTCACTCCAGCGCAACTGCACGATTGTCAAAACGAGCTAGGGGTGCCTTTGATTATTCTTAACCGCCAACTCACGCTCAATAACGTGCACAGTTTTGGTTTAGAACAAGGTCAATTAGCCGCTATCGCTATGCAACATTTATTGGAGTTGGGCCACCAGTCAATTGCCTGCATCTCCTCACCACTGGCAAGTGAAACAGGGAAATTACGTTATCACGCTTATTTGGAAGCGTTAAAACAAGCTAGTTTACCAGCTTATCAAGAATGGTTTGCCGAAGGCGAAAACACCCTTGAAACGGGTTATCAGGCCGCAAAAAAACTGCTCAGTTCTGGGCGGCCATTTAGCGCTATTTTCGCATGTAACGACGACATGGCACTAGGGGCAATTCGCGCATTACACGATGCGGGATACAACGTTGCACAGGACATTTCAGTGATTGGAATTGATAATGAACCCGCGGCAGCTTATGCAATGCCAAGCCTATCAAGCGTCTCGTTACCTATCTCAGTGCTAACTCACGATGCAATGCAAGTGGCCATTCATCACAGCACAAAACAACCAACCGCTATTATTCATAAGACGTATCCTGGGGTTTTAGTCAGTCGAGAATCGACACTTCAAGTTTCGTAATATCGTTTTCTGCTATACTTATTTCGCGTTGCAAAACCCACAATAGGAACAGTGTTTTATATGCTCGACTAATGCATTTGTCATAGATAAATAAGCATAAGTTAATATAAATCATTATCGTTGCTATCTATAGAAAATATAGGTAATCTAAATGCCGCTATTGGAAAGTGATTCCAGCCTCCCCAAGATTCGGGATCGCCTTTCACTGGCTCAACAAAAAAGCGCCACAGGATGTGGCGCTTTTTTGTTATTTTATTCAATGAATTAACGTAACGCTGGATAACGACGTAACAAAAACATCATGAAAATGATTGCTACTGCTGCAAAAATCACCCCAGCAAAGCCAACCCAGCTTAATTCGAACCATTGAATGACTTTTGCACCAATCAGAGCTCCCGAGCCAATACCTAGGTTAATGATGCCAGAGTACATGGACTGAATCATATCCGAAGCATCTGCATCAATATTCAGTACCTTCACCTGCATGGCTAGTGTCACTAGCGTTAGGGCAATACCCCAAATAATTACATCGGTCATCACTGCCCATGGACTAAATACCGTAACAAGTAGCAATGCCATACAAACTACCATCAGGACGCCATTCCACATTAATAAAGAGGTATTATGTTTCTCGCCTAAGTAGCTGAAAATAATACTACCAATGATCCCTGCACCACCAAATGCGAGCAACAGCAAAGTGGTAAAGTTAGGACTTACTTTACCTACTTCCATCATAAATGGCTCGATGTAACTATAGGCCGTGTAATGTGCAGTAAACAGCAAGAAAATGAACAGGTACAACCCCATCAACATTGGGTTTTTTAGTAAACGCGGCAAGGTCTTACTTGTACCTTTAAACAGACTCGGCATCTGCGGTAATAGACGAATCAATATCAACATAACAATGAAGGCAACAGCAGCAATCAAACCAAATGTTGCTCGCCAACCGAACCATTGCCCAATTATTCGTCCCATTGGAACACCAAGGATCATTGCCACTGACGTTCCTGTGGCCAGCACACTCAAAGCAAAAGTTTTCTTTCCTGGAGGCGCAACACGAATGGCAATAGAGGCGGTAATAGACCAAAACACAGCGTGCGCAAAAGCAATACCAACACGGCTCGCGATCAGAGATTCAAAACTCCAAGCAAACACCGACGCCACATGGCTAGCAATAAACAGCATGAAAATGCCAATCAGCAGCTTTTTACGCTCAATTTTACTGGTCATCATCATCATCGGCAGCGACATAGATGCCACGATCCACGCATAAATAGTTAACATCCAGCCAGCATGAGCCGCTGTGATATCAAAATCTTTTGCAATATCAGAGAGCAAACCAACAGGAACAAATTCTGTGGTATTAAAAATAAAGCCACTAAATCCGAGTGCAAACACTCGCATGTATTGGCTATGACGCGACACAGGTGGCGCCGATGCTAAAGTTTGGTTCATAACGACTCAGTAGAAAAAAGAAACGGTTCCAGAAACGGAGCGATTGTCGCTCGTTTTTTAACAAAAAGATAGATGGATCACAAAATTTTCGGAATATGAGATTTCACTTTCTTGCATAGTGAGAATCACGACAAAAAAAACCGCGGTCTTACAACCGCGGTTTTTTGCTGCTTTATTGACCACTAATGGTCATGTAAATCAGGTTTATGCAAGCACTTTGTCTAGTGCTTCTACTAGAATTGGGTGGTCAGGAGTCATATCTGGAGCAAAATGGCCTACCACTTGGCCTTCTTTGTTCACTAGGAATTTTTCAAAGTTCCATAGAATATCACCCTCTTTTGCTTCAAAACCGTAGCCTTTTAGCTTTTCAACAAAACCGCTTTCTGGAGCAGTAGTACGTGCTGGTTGCGCTGCAAATAGGGCTTGATACAGTGGGTGACGACCTGCGCCATTCACTTCAATTTTGCTAAACATTGGGAATGTTACGCCAAAACGAGCATTACAGAATGATTTGATCTCTGCTTCTTCACCTGGTTCTTGTGCGCCAAATTGGTTACATGGGAAACCAAGTACCACTAGACCCTCTTCTTTACGAGCGTTGTAAAGAGCTTCAAGTGCTTCGTATTGTGGAGTCAGGCCACATTCAGATGCAGTGTTAACAATCAGAAGTGCTTTACCAGCAAATTCAGACAATTTTTGCGTTTTGCCTTCAATTGAAACCACTTCGATATCGTATAGAGAACTCATTTTATCTTCCTTTTGCTTCGTTTTTATCTCGGCTAGGCAACCGTGGTCGCCAACTCAACTGACAACAAGATAGCGCACAACTATATTGCGTGCAACTAATTATCTAACCCTTATGGGTAATTATCGGAGGTCCTCACACTTTGACAGAAGATTTCACTGCAAACGCCCACCTCATTGTTAACGGTGTTGTTAGCAGGACACACACCCTAATCGCCACACATAATGCCAAGTTCTTAAAGGGACACATACCACAACCCCAACAGTGTGTGTCCCCTTAACATTACGGTGTGTGTCCCGTTAACAGTTTCTTTAGAAAAACGGGGAAATAAAAAACCACTGCAATTGCAGTGGCTTAGTTCATAGACTTACGGTGTGTGTCCTGCTTAGAAGATCATGTCCTGCTTAGAAAATCAATGAGCCATCGCTTTCTCTTTGCGTTGATGTGATGAAACAATCGCAAACAAACTCAGCCCAGAAACCGCACCTAACAGGGCAAGGCCGGAGGTGAGCGTACCGATCGAAAACGTATCGAGGCTCAAATACCAGCCGGTTACCCAGTTGCCCATAAACGCCATAAAGCCACCAACACAAGAGTACAGCCCATAGTAACTGGCCATCTCACGGCGAGGGGCGAAGTTCGGAATATAGGAATACATCACAGGAAATGACAGCATGGTGCCAAAACTAAATAATGCAGCATAAAGAACAAACGGTAATGCAGGCATAGGTTCATAATGCCATTGCAATAGAAAATAAGCGCAACCCATGAGGCTCATGCCTAACCCCATTGAACGAGCATCGCCAAAAGCAGCGACAACCCAACGGCTAATCGGTAACTGACAGAACACCCCCAAAATCGAGGTGGTCATAAACACCAAAGTCAGAATCGATTCGTTGCCCGTCATCACATGAATTTGATGTGGCACACTCAAATAGAGCTGATGGAATAAGATACTGTTAACCGACGCAGCCAAAATAAATTTCACAAACACTGGCTTACGTAACATGCTGCCCCATTGGCGCCAGAAAACGAAATCTGCGCTCTCCCCTTCACTCTCGGTATTGATTGCCTGTGCTGGCAAATAGCACCATTGCAACACCAACAGTGCGGCAAAAAGTGCAGCGGCGGTCAAACCAACTGACATAAAACTCCAGCTCAGTAGAGTTAAACCAACTAGCGGACCGAGTAGCATGCCCGTTTCCCCTGCCATTTTTTTCAAGGAAAAAACTTGGTTACGCACCCGCGCATCGGGATACTCTGATGCTAAATACGCATCACTGCTTGGCGTAAAGAGTGCTCCGGCAAAACCGGTTAAGAATGCTCCTAAAATCAGCAAAGAAAAAGTTTCGCCCATGCCCAGCATAATAAAGCCCACAATACGCACAGCGCAGCCAGACAAAATCAAAGGCTTATAGCCGAAGCGATCCCCCAGCGTTCCCCCAATCAAAAACAGTCCTTGCTGGCTCAACACCCTTAAACCGATGATGATCCCCACATGCCAACTGGTGAGTCCCAACTGATACAGATGGTCCGCCAAATATGGCAGGAGCATATAGAAGCCGAGATTAAACGAAAATGAATTGAGTATCAGCACCTTAGATGGCGCTGTTAAAAGTGAAAACGCGCTTAAGCGACGCAAAGAGAACACGGTGTAACCTCGGAATAAAACGCGCTGGATGAAACAGCGCGATAGGCAAATAATAGTTGAATTATTAAGCAACTTGCGGTCGGCGTAAAGTCCTGACGAAAGGAATTCCTTGCTGGTCGTACGAGACTTGCGCATTAACCCCATAGACCTCATCAATCAAGGCAGGCGTTAGCACCTCTGAAGGCTTTCCAGAAGCCACCACTTTACCCGCTTTCAGTACCAAAAGGTTATCGGCATACTGCGCTGCAAGATTAAGATCATGCAGCACTAAAAGTGATGTCCAACCGTGTTGATTGGTCTTATCCACCAAGTGATCGAGCAGTACATGTTGAAAATGTAGATCGAGTGCACTAACCGGTTCATCCAACATCAAAAACGGTGGCTGACGCAAAATCGCCTGGGCAAACAGTACCATCTGACATTGCCCGCCACTCAACGTGCGCACATCGCGATCGGCAAGATGGGCTAAACCTATCTCTTCCAGCGCATTAACGGCTTCGCGCAACATCGCTTCATCAATTCGCCAACTGAGCGCATCTAAACGCCCCAGCAATACCACTTCAATCACCGATAAGTTGACATCCAAACGGATGTCTTGCGGCATATAACCAATCTGCGCTCGCCACTGGCTTAACCGTTTGTAATCTAGCGCGTTGCCTTGATATTGAATCGTGCCACGCTGGGGTTTTAAATCGCCAAACAAGGTCTTGAGCAGCGTACTTTTCCCAGTGCCATTTGGGCCGATAATCACATTAATTTGCCCAGGCTGAAGTGAGAAATTCATCTCATCGGCCAAGGTGAGCTGGTCAATTTTCAAATTAAGATCTTGAACAGTCAGCATTTAGCGTCTCCTTGCGATAATCAGCCAAAAGAAAAACGGCACGCCAATGATGGCCGTAACGATACCGATTGGAAACAGCGCTCCCGGTACAATCACTTTTGACAGCACAGAAGCGCTGGAAAGTAAAAATGCACCAACCAAAAAGGAGAGTGGTAAAAAGAAGCGTTGGTCTTCACCCACGATCATGCGCGCGATGTTGGGTGCCACAATTCCGATAAAACCGATGATGCCCACGAAGCTGGTGACCGTTGCCGTCATCAAGGCCACGATAAACAAAATCTTCATGCGCAGCTTCGCAACATCAACCCCCAAGCTTTTGGCTCGCTCTTCACCCATCCGCAGCGCGGTCAGTTTCCACGCATCGCCCATTAGCACCGTAAAGCTAGCAAAAATCACCGTACCGATAATCGCCAGATTGGTCCACGTTGCTTTCGATAAGCTGCCAAATAGCCAGAACAAAATCTGTTGACTCAGCTCCGGAGAGGAGATGAACTGCACCAGTGACAAAAGCGATTGAAACAAAAACAGCAAAGCAATCCCGGCCAAAATCAATTGGCCTGAAGTGATGTGGCGCATCATTGCCAACATAAACAGAAAACTGGCAGAAAGCATACAGCAGACAAATGCACCAAGCGGCACCGCGTAATCCGAATTCAAACCTAACGAACCGATGTACAACATTAGCGCAGCACCAAAGCCCGCCGCCGCGGCCATACCTAAGGTGTAAGGACTTGCCATCGGGTTGTTAAGCAAGGTTTGCATCTCAGCGCCGCCCATGCCTAAACTTCCGCCCACAATTACCGCCATCACAGCGATAGGCAGACGTAGGTTTTCTACGATCACGACCGTCGTTGGGTCAACTTGCAAAGGGAAACCGACAAAATGGAGTAGCGCGTACGTCACACTGGTCACGTCCAGCATAGAGGGTCCGGTAGCAATATCCATAACAAATGTGAGCAGCAGTAAAGCGCCAATCAACAACAAAGTTTTCCAACGCCGTTGCTCGCTTTTTCGCTGTAATGCAATCGCGTTACTGATGGTAGATGAAGACATGCACGTTCCTAATCAGGTTCCATTTATGGTTGATTCACTGCACAACTCGGCGCAACAATTCAAACATCTCATGAATGTAATAACATCAATATTATAAGTTGCGCGATTATACATTAATAAATATGATAATCATTACTATTATCCGCATAACAGATATGAAATGAAAAAGTTACTTCTGGTTATTACTACGCTTTTTTTCTCTGCCTTTACCAACGCAAAATCCACTACTATTACGGATGTGTTGGGCCGTCAAATTCAACTCGATCTTCCTGCACAACGTGTGGTCATCGGCTTTTATGGCGAAGACTATATGGCAATTGGTGGTGAAGCGTCTTACGATCATGTCGTGGGCATGTCCAAAGGCATTTGGGAGCAGTGGCGCCCAAACAACTGGGCGATGTACGTTAAGCACCGTCCTTCGCTAGAAACTCTGCCTGAAGTGGGCAAAGTAGACACACAAACCTTTTCTGTCGAGAAGGTGATCAGCCTTAAGCCGGACGTGCTCCTGCTTGCTGAGTGGCAATACCAAGCACTGACCGCTGAAATTCCTCGCATGGAACAAGCTGGCATCAAAGTGGTTGTGGTGGATTACAACGCACAAACCGTGGAACGCCATGTGCAAAGCACGCTGATCATTGGTCAACTAACTGGCCAAGAAAAACGTGCTAAAGAGATTGCCGATAATTACGTTCGCGACACACAATTGGTGTTAGATCGCCTTGCAAAAGCGAACCTACCTAAACCTAAGGTGTATGTGGAATATGGTTTCACTGGGCCTGACGAATATGGCTACACCTTTGGTAAAAACATGTGGGGCAAAATGGCAATCTTGGCTGGCGGTGAGAACATTGCAGCGCCCTTCATTAAATGGTGGGGACATCTCAATCCTGAACAGGTACTTGCCGCACGTCCTGACGTTATTTTCTTAACCGGTACTGAATTTGGTAAAGACAGCCGTTCGACATTGATGGGCGAAGGCATTGACCGCAAAGCCGCCAAAGCTCGCCTCAAAGGGTTTGAATCTCGACTGGGTTGGAGCAGCCTTCCAGCTGTGCAACATCATCGTATTTACGGGATTTACCACTACGGTTCTCGTTCAATTATGGATGCCAGCATGCTGCAATTTATGGCGAAATCCATGTATCCTGAGCTATTTAAAGATCTTAATCCAGAACAGAAATACTTAGATTTCTACGCAAAATACCTGCCAGTGAAACCACAAGGCACCTTTGCTGTTGCTCTGTCGGAATAGTCGACAAACAACGTCTCTGTCGTTAAACCCATCGATAGCAACAATAAATAAGGCGAGCAGCAGCTCGCCTTATTATCAGAACACGCGCATCATTAGCAACGGTTCTTTAGACGAGAATGTCTTTATGAACTTTGATAATTGCTTTACGAATCGGTGCTGGCGTGTCATTCACAGCCACGAGAGGACGGTGAGGTTGGCCTGGATAGAACACAATCAAATCGCCCGCACCAAGAGTCACAAAACGTTCGTTTTGCAATTGCAGACTGAACGCCAAATCTTTCTCAGCCAACATATCGTTATCTAAACCAGTAAAGGGTTGGGTGCTGTAACCAAACGTCTCTTCACCTTCCAAAAGACATTGCACATCAAGATATTGGCGGTGACACTCTGGAATGCGTTCACTGATAGGGTGAGTTTGGTCATGCACCAGCATAAAAAAGGCGTTATCACCTTCGAGAGCATAACGTCCATCTTCTAAACCGCTATTTACTTTGTCGAAAACTTGGGTGATGAGAGAAACCAATTTAGGATGCAAGGCGCGAGTAAAAGACAACTCCGCTTGGGTCGCGATAAACATAACTTCTTCCTTAGCAACAATGATTACTAAGCATGATAACCAGCTTACCGCAACCGGTAAACTGGTTTTGAAACAGTGTTTCTAATTACGTGATAAGCTATCCAGCTTAACGACTTAACCAATAGCACAGCAGCAACGCGCAACAATCAGTGCGCGAGGCACAAAGGTAGTCAAGTCACAAAATTCTCGCTCTGTATGAGCATAACCGCCCACCGGACCCGTTGCGCAGAGCGTGGGAATGCCCATCGAGGAGGTCCAGCCGGCATCGGAGCAGCCACCGGTAAACTCGCCATCTACGGTAAAACCGAGCGCTAGCGCTTCTTCTTTGTACAGGCTCAACAATGAACGGCTCATCGGCTCCTCAAAGGGAACAAAACCAGCGATTTTATGCCACACAATCGTTGAATTTGCTCGCTGTGCCGCAGTAACACATTGGGTAATTTGATCTTCTAGCCACTCCCCTTGCGTAGCGGTGAGATACCGGACATCCAATTTCGCACTGGCGTATTGCGCTACCGTATTCGGTGTTGTGCCGCCACTCATCACCCCCACGTTGGTGGTGATGCCCGCATCGTAATCGGTTAAGGCATGTAACTTTTGAATCAGGTCAGCCAAGATACCAATGGCGCTGATCCCATCTTGGTGACTTACCCCCGCATGTGCGGCTCTTCCCGTCACTTCAAATGTGTACGTTGCTCCACCTTTACGGGCGTTAACCACGTTACCCGAGATACGTCCCGGTTCAGCATTAAACACCGCCTTAGCCCCTTCCACGTGTTGATAGATAACATGTCGCCCTTGTGGAGAACCAATCTCTTCATCGGTAGTTGCCAGCAGCATCAATTGCAATGGCAGGGTTTTACCACTGGCCATTTGGTAGTGGTGAAAGGCTTGCAAGATAAAGCAGTTCATCACAATGCCTGCTTTCATATCAGTCACACCCGGCCCCATCGCCTTGCCATCTTGCTCAGTGTAAGGGCGTTTTAATACTTCACCAGTCGGAAATACCGTGTCCATATGCCCAGAAAGTACCACAGGAGCCGCACTTGGGTCGCCAACACACGCTTTGACCGCATAGGTTTCATGATCGGTAAGCAATGCAGCATCAATCCCAGCATCGGTTAACTGCTTAATCACCCGTTGCGCCACGGCAAGACGCCCCAGTTCATTAAGGCTGTATGAGTCGATATCCACCAACTCTTGCAGTAGCTGGCGCATTGGTTCGTACTGCTCTTGCAACCATTCACTAACGAAGGTCATCATTTTATTGGTGTCACTCATTGACGCATCTCCTTAATTTGTTGACCATTTTCTGCTAGATCCCAAAATACCCCGGTCATGATTTGCAAAGACTGTTTCATCACCGATCCCAGACAGTGTTCGTTCGGACCGTGCTGCAAACACGCTGGATAAGAGTGCGGGATCCACAAAGTAGGCAGGCCTAAGGTAATGGCAAAGCTCGCATTCGGTAGTGACCCACCAAGGTTAGGAATCAGTGAGGCGGGTTGGCCAGTGGTGGTTACAATTGAGCTCATCGCCCACTCAACCCATGGGTCGGTAGGATCAAGACGGGTCGCCTCCATCTGCACCACACCACTGGTGGTCACTGCGACATCGTCAAAACCGTGTGTCACTAAATGTTCGCGGATAATATCAATAAAGCGATCCGCTTGGCTGCCCACCACATAACGCAACTGACCATGCAAACTGGCTTTGCCCGGAATCGCATTGGCTGGCGCCTCTGGGTTACCGGCATGACAGGCCAAGATTTCCAGCGTATTCCAACCAAACACACGCTCGGCAGGTGTTAAGCCAGGTTCGCCCCAATGGGCTGATAATTCAGGGTCATTGGCACCAGCGCCAACAGGAATGTGTTTCACTGCCTCACGCACCGCGTCAGGCAGAGAGCTTGGTAAAAGATCTTGCACTAAGATACGTCCGTTGGCATCGACCATGGAACTCCACGCGTTCATCAATCGCGTTGCCGAATTCGAGAGCAATCCACCCCAGTTACCTGAATGGTGCGAGCCTTCCCGAGCTTTGACGGTCAAATCAAAATTGAGCGAGCCACGTGAGCCCAAAAAGAGAGTGGGATAATCAGCGCCTACCCGCGGGCCATCCGAGGCGATGAAGAGATCCGCTGCTAGGCGATCTTTGTATTGCTGACAAAAAAGGTCGAGCCCCGGAGAGCCGGCTTCTTCCCCCATCTCTAGCAACACTTTGACGTTAAAGCCCAGCTCACCTTTCACATCGAGCAGATTTTTCAGCGCGGCTAAATTCACGCTGTGTTGGCCTTTGTTATCCGCTGTGCCGCGGCCATACCAGAAATCACCATCCACAGTCAGTTGCCAAGGTTTTAAACCCTCCCGCCACTGCTCATCATAGCCGCGCACCACATCACCATGACCGTAGGTGAGTAGCGTGATTTTTTCGGGGTCTTCAATCCGTTCAGCAAGTAACAGTGGCCATGCCATCGGGTCATCCGCCCCTGGGTTGGGCAATATCTCGCACGCAAAGCCCATCTGCTGCAAATAAGGGATCATTTGCGACTTAAGATAATCGGTTAGCGCTGGGTAACCCGCTGGGGTTTGGCTTTCACTGTGCACTGCAACACGTTCAGTCAGCAGGCGCAAAAACGCTCCTGATTCAAAATATTCAGTCACACTGTCGATGGCAAGTTGACGAGTCATGGGTAATCTCCTTTTTTGAGACGAGAGACGCCGTCCTTGGCTTTGATGCAAGGCGTCTCTACTTATTATTTTGGCTAATTATGGGGTTTGGCTTATCGCACTAGCTGGCTTTCGACCAGACCAAATCTTGGGGATTGGGCAGTCCGAGATCTGGGTCGGGCGTTAAAATCGATGCCAATAAGGTTTTGGTATAAGGATGCTGCGGATCGTGGAAAATCTGCTTCCGCTCCCCTTGCTCGACAATTCGCCCTTGATGCATCACCGCCACTCGGTCAGAGAGATACTCCACCACGGCTAAGTTGTGGCTGATGAACAGATAGGTCAAACCAAGCTCCTGCTTCAGCTCCATCAGCAAATTAAGAATCTGTGCCTGCACCGACACATCCAATGCGGACGTCGGTTCATCACAAATCAGAATGCTGGGTTTAAGAATCAAGGCGCGAGCAATCGCAACACGTTGCCGCTGCCCACCAGAAAGCTGCCCAGGAAACTGCTCTAACAGTCGATCTGGCAAGCCGACTTTGCGCGCAATGTCCACCACCATACGTTCCTGCTCCGCACGGTTACCGACGCCATGCAAAACCAAAGGTAAACGAATGATATCTTTGACTCGTTTACGCGGATTGAGCGATGAGTAAGGGTCTTGAAACACAGGCTGAATCACTTTTGCCAGCGCCATGCGATCGCTGAGATCCATCTCTTTATCGTGAATCAATACGTTCCCTTCACTGGGTGCCAATAAGCCCAAAATCATTTTCGATAAGGTACTTTTGCCACAACCGGATTCCCCCACTAGCCCAAGCACTTCTCCCGGACGCAGACGCAAATTGACTTTATTGACCGCAGTGAAGCGTTTTTTCTCTTTCCACAAGCCTTTACTCACTTCAAAGTGGCGAGTGAGATCGCACAGTTCTAACGCATATTCCATTACGACGCCTCCTGTACTGGGTAAACAGTGATAGGACAACGAACCCAATGTTGTTGCCCACGTTTTTCAAGTTGTGGCTGACACTCTTGGCAGCGACTGTTCGCTTGTTCACAGCGATTGGCAAATGCACAACCTAA
Organism: Vibrio tritonius; assembly: GCF_001547935.1. Taxonomy (NCBI): domain Bacteria; kingdom Pseudomonadati; phylum Pseudomonadota; class Gammaproteobacteria; order Vibrionales; family Vibrionaceae; genus Vibrio; species Vibrio tritonius. The sequence goes on along the minus strand of NZ_AP014635.1, from coordinate 1,235,283 downwards.
GGTCTCACCGACCAAACTTGGCACAACGCCATCAATGGTGGCTAACGCTTCACCCGGTTTGGTTTTGCCCGGAACCGGAATGCAATTTAATAAGCCACGAGTGTAAGGGTGTTTAGGTTGAGCGAAGATTTCTTTGACGGTTGCCGTTTCGACAATTTGTCCGGCATACATCACAGCAACTCGGTCAGCAATGCGCGCCACTACACCAAGATCGTGGGTAATGAAAATAACCGCCGTACCAAACTCTTGTTGCAACTCACGAATCAGAGTGAGTATCTGCGCTTGAATGGTCACATCCAATGCCGTGGTCGGTTCATCGGCGATGATCAAATCCGGTTCACACATCAAGGCCATCGCAATAATTATGCGCTGTCTTAACCCACCTGATAATTCATGGGGATATTGATTAAGACGCTCTTCTGGGAACGGGACACCCGCCCTCTTGAGCAGATAAAGTGCCCGTTCATTGGCCTCTTTACGTGACACTTTTTTGTGGTTGATGATCCCTTCAGTTAGCTGGTCACCCAATTTATAAGAGGGATTTAGCGAGGTCATAGGCTCTTGGAAAATCATCGACATATTAAGACCACGTAACTTATTGCGATCTTTTTTCGACATGGTGAGCAGGTCATGACCCAAGAACTCGATTTTCTCCGCTTGGCACTTGGCCTTTTTCGGTAGGAGATCCATGAGCGCCATTGATGTCATCGATTTACCACAACCCGATTCCCCAACGATGCACAGCATTTCCCCTCGTTTGACCGAAAAATCGATACCACGCACCGCATTTAAAGGGCCGTTTGCTGTTGGTAAGGAGACTTTGAGCTGTTTGACTTCCAGTAAGGTCTCTTGCGCATATTCTTCTTGCATAACTCCTCCTTGAGCCTTAGCTACGGTTTTGTGGCGCGTTAAGGTCACGTAAACCATCACCAACCAAGTTAATCGCCATCACCAACACCATCAGGGCAATCCCAGGAATCGCAATCACCCAAGGTTGGAAAAACATGTACGCTTTGCCTTCCGCCACCATCAATCCCCATGATGGCAAAGGAGGTTGAACGCCAAGACCCAAGAAAGACAAGGTCGCCTCCAATAAGATGGCGTGCGCCATTTCCAAGGTCACCACCACAATCAAAGGGCTTAAAATATTGGGTAATAACTCTTTAACTAAGATGTAAGGTGTGGAAGCGCCTAGCACTTTGGCAGAGGCAATAAATTCGGCATCGCGCAACTGCTGAGTGGTTGCGCGCGCGACCACCGCAAAGCGGTCCCAAAGCAACACCCCCAACAATATGATCACCATCTGCAACGAGCCCCCAACCAAAGAAGCCATGGCCAACGCGACCAAAATCACCGGCATAGAGAGACGAGTGGTAATCAAATAGCTGATGATCGCATCGGTTTTGCCACCAAAGTAACCAGCTAAAATGCCAAGTGTGGTACCAATTAACCCTGACAGCATCGCTGTTGCCAGGCCAATCGTCATGGAGATTTGTGCGCCATACAGTAGGCGGCTTAGGTAATCGCGCCCGAGTTTATCGGTGCCAAGAACGTGGACCCACGAACCTTTGTCCTGCCATACCGGCGGGATCATACGTTGGGTAACATCTTGGGCATAAGGGTCATGCGGGGCGATAATGGGGGCGAGCAGAGCACCGAGCACCACCACCAGTAATACTGCCGCACCCAGCGTTAAGCTGTGATGACCAAGGATTTGATTTAACCCTTTACGCCACGCAGGAACTTCCGGTAATGCAGCATGAGCAGAACTCATCACGGTTGCGTTCATAGTCAATCTCCTTATCAAGCGATGCGCAATTTAGGGTCAAGCGCCGCATTCAGCATGTCGGCAAGAAAGGTCAATACGATATAAAACAGCGCGATAAGCAGAACAATCGCTTGCACCACTGGATAATCGTTACGGGAGATAGAATCCCACGCCAGCTGCCCTAGCCCTTGTAGTGAAAAAATCGATTCCACGACCACTGAGCCACCCAACATAAAGCCCAATTCCACAGCCAGCAGTGCAACGACCGGAATTACCGCATTACGCAGCGCATGTTTGAGCACCACTTGGGTTTCACTGATGCCTTTGGCGCGCGCGGTACGAATATAGTCAGAACCAAGCACTTCCAGCATCCCTGTGCGGGTTAAGCGCATAATCGAAGGGGTTGCGTAGTAGCCCAAAGCAATAGCTGGCAAAACAAAGTGTTGCCATGTTTGGTTACCCGCAACCGGTAGCCAGTGCAGCGTCACCGCAAAGATGATGATCAGCACTAAGCTAAAGAAGAAACTTGGCATGGCTTGACCGAACACCGCAATCATCAGTGCCAAACGGTCAATCCATGTGTCCTGTTTGATCGCCGCAATCACTCCCAGTGGAATGGCAATCAGCGTAGCAACCGCTAATGCAATACCACCAAGCGTCATGGTGATCGGTAAACGTGTGCTGATCAAATCACTGACCGACTCGGGGAAGTAATAGGAGTTGCCAAAATCAAAATGCAACGCTCCCCATAACCAATGCAGATACTGAATCATGATCGGATCGTTTAATCCAAATTGAATCCGTACCTGCTCAACCTGCTCTGCTGTTGCTTCTGGCCCAGCAATGGCGGTAGCTAAATCGCCGGATAAGTGCAGCAACATGAAACAGACGATGGAGACAGTGAAGGCCACTCCAATGGCCATGCACAATCGACGCAATAGATATTTAAGCATAGTGTTCCTCCCTTCCCTGAGATAACGAGTGATTACTTCCAGCTAGCTTCCCAAAAACGTGGCAGCTCGTCTGGATAGGCTTTAAAGTTCAGGTCTGAGGTAAAGGCATAGTTACTTGAGTAAGTAAACATCGGTGCCCAATAGGCGTTTTTGGTGATTTTCTCAATCGCCTCGCCATAGAGCTTCTTACGTTCAGTTGGATCAACCGAGGTATCAGCCTGCTCTAACCATTTGATCACTTGTGGATCTTTATCTTCATCGTCTGCACCACCTTTAAAGTAGACACTCACGATAGCCGAAGCATCGTTGATGGAATAAGAGCCCCAAGTTTGGAAAGCCATTGGCACTTTGCCTGAACGTTGTTGGTCACGGAGTGCGGCGTAGCTGAGGTAATGCAATTTGGCGCGAATGCCAATTTTGCGCAGGTCACCAATAACCGCTTCCACATAATCGCGGTCGCGATAGGCGTAGATATCGGTATCAAACCCTTTGGGATAGCCAGCTTCTGCGAGTAACGCTTTGGCTTTGTTAGGATCATATTTGTACGACACGGCTTTATCGACGGCGCAACCAAATTGGTCAGGGAAACATGGGGCATCTAATGGGCGACTACCACCACGAACCAAGGCATTAGCGAGTGCATCACGCTTGATTGCATAGTTAACCGCTTCACGCACTTTCAAATCTTTAAATGGTGAATCAGCTTGGTCAGTGCCACGGCTGTTCAATGTCAAAAAGCCCACACGCATAGTTTCACTGCTGAGCACAGAAACGTTTGGCATCTGTTTCAATTGGTCGGCTTGGTCGGAAGGAACACGCCAAATCCAATCTACTTGGCCCGTCATGAGCTGAGCAACGCGGGTGTCTGGGTCGGGAACCATCACAAAGTTAATTTTGCCGATCTTAGGCTGACCAATTGGGCTCTCTTTGAAGTAATCTGGGTTTTTTACCATTTCTACTTCTTGACCACTGATGACTTTGACAATTTTGTACGGCCCAGTGCCAATTGGCGCTTTATCAAAGCCAGCAAGACCGACCTTTTTAAAGTACTTTTCAGGATAGATAGGTAGCGGACCAGAGAGGTACTCGATTGCAGCAGGGAAAGGTTGTTTTAGTACAAACTCAGCGGTGTAATCATCGATTTTATTGACGTGATCAATCCAGTTGATGTTTTGCAGTGTGACCACTTTTGAACTTGGGTCGAGGGCATAATTAAAGGTGAAAGCCACATCATCAGCACTAAACGGGTCGCCATTTTGGAACTTCACATCGTTACGCAGTTTGACCACTAAATGCGTTGGGTCTTTCCATTCCCACTCTGTCGCCAGCATTGGTTCATATTTGCCCGATGCTGGATCGCGGTAAATTAGGGTGTCCCACGCTAAGTGTCCCAGAATTACCCCTTCACGTAAGTTGTTGTGATAAGGACTGATATTTTCTGGCCAACTGTTTGAGGCGTAAGTCAATGTGTCATCTGATTTACCAGCAAACGCGCTGGCCGATGCCACTGCAAGAGTTGAAGCGATAACAAGAGAGAGTCCATGTTTAACCAGAGTCATAAGCATTTCCTTATACTTGAGTACTCGTTAATCCATCCCTTTCTGCACATATTCAAGCCGTGTATAGCAGTGCACTTCTTGAATAAGACTACGCTAACCGGGAGCGTAAAAGTGAATGACTGGGCCGAAAAATTTGCGACAAAACAGTCAGTTGATGCAAGCAAGCGTTGACCAAAAATCATTCACTTTGATTTCATACTATGTTATTAAAAACCTTGCCACAATTAGTAAATCAGCAACAAAGCATTGCCAAACCAGCAACGCAATTGCTTCATTTTTGGGCACCAAATTGGTGAAGGAAAGGAATCAAAGCCATGGCATCTCTCTATCAACTCACAGCACCTGCGATACGCTACTTTCTCGCCGTTGCTAAGTTCGGTTCGATCAGCGAAGCGTCCACGCACCTAAATGTGGCAAGCAGTGCCATCAGCCGACAAATATCCGCGCTGGAAGGCCAAATTGGCACCCCATTATTTGAGCGAAAACCTCGCGGAATGACCTTAAGCGCCGCCGGAGAACTGCTCGCCGCCTACGCCCGTAAAATTCAACTGGACACACACCGTGTCATTGGCGAAATCGATGCATTAGAGGGATTGCAAAAAGGCAAAGTGATCGTTGCCTCAACCGAAGGGTTTAGCATGGAATTTCTGCCTTTTTGTATCAAAGACTTCCAACAGCAATTTCCAGGCATTCACTTTCAAGTTGATGTTTTCCCACCCAAAGAAGTCTCCAAAGCGGTACAAAACGGCGATGCCGATATTGGGCTGGCGTTTAGTTTTAGCCCCACTCCAAACATTCGCGTGGTGCACTCTCAGCAAGCGCCTATTCGCGCCCTTATTCCCATCGGGCATCCTCTTGCCAATAAAAAGCGTGTTTCACTTCGCCAAATTTGCGCTTATCCGTTGGCTCTGCCTTATCCAGACACCACGGTGCGCCAACTGTTCGATATTTGCGCCAGTCAGCAAGGCTTGAGCTACGAGCCAGCTCTGGTGAGTAACTACATGTCGGCACTGAATCAATACACCATTTCCGGCGCAGGAATTTCGCTCTCTGGGGAAATTTCAGTACGTAGAATGATTCGCCAACATTGGTTTAAATCAATCCCAATCAGCGATAAAGGCATGGGCATCAGAAACTTAGAAGTGCAAGTGTTAGCAGGGCGCACCCTGCCTAAAGCTGTCGCATCGTTTTGTGATTTCATGATTAATGAGATGAATCGTAACCTAGAGCAGGAGGTTGAGTAGATTCCCCTTAGCGGGACACACACCGACACATAAGCTTTTTTAAACGGGACACACACCCACAATAATGGTGTGTGTCCCGTTTATTGCTGTTTATTGATTCACAAGTCTTAATACTCACTCAACACCGATTTTACAGCGGGGTGCTAATCAGCTCCAAACAAATGCTCGACACACTGGCATTTTATACAGTATCCGGCATGATTCTGATGTTTTCTTGATAGGAGTACATCACGTGACAACCGCCCGCTCACAGCAAATTCATCCTGACATTACGCCTTATTATCACTGTGTTTCTCGCTGTGTGCGTCGCTCATTTCTATGTGGCGAAGATAGCTTTACGGGCCAATCGTATGAACATCGAAGAGCATGGATTGAAGAGAGGATACTTACTCTCAGTGCGGTGTATTGTATTGATGTATGTGCTTATGCGGTGATGAGTAATCATTATCATATCGTGGTTTATATCGATGAAAATCAAGCTCATTCTCTAACAGATGAAGAAGTGGTTGACCGCTGGTGTTCTGAACATAACACTCCAGCAATTGTCAAGAAGTTTAAATTAAATCAATTAAATACAGACACTGAAAAGCGCATTTTCTCTAAGCTCATTACAGCTTGGAGGGAAAGATTATCTTCCATTAGCTGGTTTATGAAAGAGTTAAATCATGGCATAGCAGTACAAGCCAACAAAGAAGATAAATGCACAGGACGATTTTGGGAAGGAAGATTTAAATCACAAGCATTGCTTGATGAAAAGGCGCTCTTAGCTGCAATGGCTTACGTCGATCTTAATCCTGTTCGAGCTAAAGTGTCAGAGCTGCCTGAAACTTCTGAGCATACATCACTAAAATACCGGTTAGATTCCCTGAAAACTTCGTCAAAGCATGCAAGTAAGCTGCGTCCTTTCTTAGATGATATTCATTCAGAACCATCCGATTCTATCCCTTTTACTTTTCCTGATTATCTGGAGCTGGTTGATTGGATAGGACGACAGATTCGAGATGATAAACAAGGGTATATTGAAAAAGAACAGCCGAAAATATTGCAAAGATTGGCCTTGTCGGACAATGAATATTATTCCGTATGTACTTCGCTAGAGAGCAAACCACGCCTTTGGATTGGCACTTTAAGCAAGATAGTGAACGCAAAAGAAACATTGAGACGAAAACGTATGGTTGCATTGGTTATTGCCTAATTTCCAAAGCATCAACCTTTAGTCACCTCACTCCCTACCATCCCTACCATCCCTACCATCCCTACCATCAACCAGATAAACACTCTTTTTCGATAGCAATACCCATTCATCACGCCTATCATTTTCTTTTATCAAAAGCATGAAGCTATTTGGTCTTGCCAACATACCCAATAGGTCAAAACGAAGGTGTGTGTCCCGTTTAAAAACAAAAATAACGGTGTGTGTCCCGCTTAAAAAGAAAAAAGGCGACTTACCACGAGTCGCCAAAACTTATAACACTTATCAAATTGATAACACTTTATAAGAAGAGAGAAATCTGTATTTACGCTACCGCAGCAAACGCTTTCGCTACTTTGTCGATATTCGCAGCATTTAGGCCCGCCACACACATGCGGCCGCTGTTGATCAGATAAATACCGTGTTCTTCACGCAGCGCAGTCACCTGCTCTACGCTAAAACCCGTATAGCTAAACATGCCATTTTGCTTAATCAAGAAACTAAAGTCTTTTTCAGGACACAAGGTTTTTAATGCCTCATAAAGACCTTTACGCACTTCACTCATACGAACGCGCATGGTGTCAACTTCCGCCAACCACGTTGTTTTTAAATCACTATTTAAAACATTTGAGACTAATACCGCGCCATATTTCGCTGGGCTTGAGTAGTTACGGCGTACCGTTGCTTTTAGCTGGCCTTGAACGTTGGCAGCTACAGCGGCATTTTCACATACGATGGATAAACCGCCGACACGCTCACCATAGAGAGAGAAGGTTTTAGAGAACGAGTTACTGACCAAAAAAGTCGCATTCGTACGTTCAGCCAAAGCACGAATCACGTATGCATCTTCAGCGACACCGTCAGCAAAGCCTTGATATGCCATATCAAAGAAAGGAATCAGTTGACGCTCAACCACGACATCAATCACTTCATCCCATTGTTGATTATTCAAATCAACCCCTGTTGGGTTATGACAACATGGGTGCAATAAAATAATTGCCTTTGCTGGTAATTGGCGTAAAGCCGTCATCATGCCCTCAAAATTGAGCATATTGGTTTCAGGGTCGTAATAAGGGTATGTTGAGGTTTCAAAACCTGCACCTTGGAAAATGGCATGGTGGTTTTCCCAAGTAGGGTCGCTCACATACACTTTTGATTGAGGAAAATAATGGTGAAGAAAATCACCACCAACCATCAAAGCGCCAGAGCCGCCAAGGCTTTGAATCGTCGCAATACGACCTTCTACTAAGGCAGGATGATCATCACCAAACACCAAAGACTGAACGGCACTGCGATAAGCTGGAATACCATCCATCGGAAGGTATAAACAAGGTTGTTCAGGCTGTTGGTTGTACTGCTCTTTTGCAGCATGTACTGACTCCAATGTTGGGATCGTACCATCCGCGTCGTAATAAAGACCAATACTCAGATTGACTTTCTCTTCGCGCTCATCGGCGAAGAATTTTTCCATCAAAGACAAAATTGGGTCGCCAGCATATGGCTTCACATGGTTTAACACAGTCATACTCCTTGTTGACTAAGCTTGGTAACGGTCTTTACGGTGATTTAACGCAATAATAAGGTTGAGCAGTAAGCCACAAACAATGGATAAGAGCAATGCGTAGGTCCCAATTACCGATAGAGAAATTAGCATGATGACCACATCACACCCCATTAATAGCCAGCCTGCGCGCAATCCTGTGCGCTCTTGTATGTAAAGAGCCAGAATATTAAAGCCACCTAAACTTGCCTTGTGACGAAATAGAACAATAAATCCTACGCCAAAAATCGCGCCACCAAACAGCGCGGCGTAAAGCGGCTGTAGTGACGATATCTCGATGAACTGACCCTGGATATTGGTGAAGAAAGAAACCAATCCCACAGCGAGGAAGGTTTTCAAGGTGAACTGCCAGCCCATGCGGCGGATAGCAAGATAATAAAATGGCAAATTGATGAGGAAAAAAATGGTGCCAAATTCAATATTAAATTTGTAATGCAGAAACAGTGATAACCCTGCGGTACCACCAGTAATCATGCCAATCTGTTTTAAGAACAACACCCCAAATGCCACCATGCTTGAACCGATCATGATCGCAATAACATCTTCAAACCAGCGGTGATCTATTTTGATAGCAGGAACATCTGCAGAGAGGCTCTGAGCGTCGGACGCTTGAGTCATAATAACAATCCTTAGTTAATTCTCCATTGCAGTTCATTAAACACTGCACACAGGCAAAATCAAGGATTATTTGCTCATTCATGCAAAATAAATGCATTATTAAAAATATCTTGCATGAAATGAGCAAAATAAAAGCTAACTAATCACAATGCCATTTTCTTTCACACGATCAAGCACTACAGACGTTTTAATGTGAGCAATTGTGCGAGTACTAAAAATCCGATTAATCAAATCATTCAAATTGGCCAAATCCGATACCACACAACGCAGGGAATAATCACCATCCCCCGTGGTTTTATAGGCGTCGAAAATTGCAGTTTCGGTATGGATGTAATCAAGAAAACGCTCCGCGTTCTCTTCTTCATGACTAAGTAATTTCACTTCCACCATTGCCACCACTTCTTGTTTCAACGCTTGTGGGGACAAACGAGCCTGATAGCCCAAAATCAATTGATGCTGTTCTAATTGAATACGACGACGAGAACATTGTGATGGTGATAAACCCACGAGTTCGCTGAGTTCCTGACTGGTTAAACGCCCGTTCTCCTGCAGAAGAGTTAGCATTTTAATATCGTATTCGTCGATTTGATAAGAGCTCATAGATTCTTTTCCTGTACATCCTGAGGAACGACACCGCCCATATCCTTTATAACGCGGTTCTTATGTATTGTTTGATTAGACGACACTCGTTATCACTTTTCAATACGCTAACCCTATTTGGCTAGAAAAATCACTCGGGAAAAGGACACACACCTTTATCAATACCTTCATCATCAACACCGTTAAAAGGACACGCATCCTAATCATCCGCTAAATGATTGACCGTTCGATATATAAACGAATGCAACTTATTGATGAGAGCTATGTATCAACTGGATTGCATAAATCCTGACAAAAACCTGACATATGTTTCAATGTGTTTCAGAGTATGATGACAGAATAATGATGAACAGTGTGCAATTAATATTTTTATAAAATAAAGCACTCGTAATCGGCTTTGAGGAATGTATGAGTAATAACCATCGCAAAGTGTTCGTTTACATGCTTGAACAGTACAATTCAACGTACTGGCTAAAAAAGTGTGGCGAAGACAAGCGTAATGCCATTAATCGGCTAATCAATTTTTATTTGAGACACAAGAAAAATCGGTCTCACCTTGTTTTAACCAGCGGTTTAAGCCCAAAAGAGCGCTTTAAAAAAGAAGTGACTCTACTGGACTACGCCAATAAACATGGCTTATCGACACCCGATCTCATTTTTAAAGGTCGTTCATTTTTTATTACCAAAAATGCAGGTGAGCCGATTCATCGCCAAGATGAGAAACGCCACACTGGCCTTTTTATGAAAGCGACCGACGTTTTGTGTGACTTCCATCGTCATAACATGATTCATGGACGCCCAGCGATGCGTGATATCGTGGTCAATGAAGAAGGGAAAGTGACATTTTTAGATTTAGAAGAAGCAAGAATTTCAAGCAACCCCACTCTGCGTACGCGCGACTTCCTTTTATTTTTGCTTGATTCTTATCGTCTAAAACAAGTAAGCGATGAGACTCGTTTACGTGCGCTTTTACACTGGTATCAAGAATTTGGTCAAGGCACCGAAAAGGCATTTCGTTTAACAGAAACGGTTTTAAATCGCTTTAGTTGGATTGCCAAATTAGTACTCATGGTACGTAAAAAAAATCGCTTGTCTGAGCAGCTACTAGCATTACGCCAACTGCTCAAACGTTTTGAACAAGAGAAACACCGTTTAGCGACCCACATCGCGTTAGATCATTGATGAATATCCACTGCCGGAGAGTCTGCAAGGATGTTGCTCTCTGGCAACCTAAACGTATCGCGATCAGATTGAGTTACCACACGTATCGCTTTACATGGATTCCCTTTCGCCACCATACCACTGGGTATGTCCTCAGTTACTACAGAACCGGCTTGAATAATGGCTCCTCGGCCAATCGTCACCCCACCCAAAATGGTGCAATGTTCACCTACCCAAACATCCTCTTGAATGGTGATATTTTGCGCATACGCTAAGGCATTCTGCCGCTCTTCCACCACCAATGGGTGGCTAGCACAAGCAAGACAGACATGCTCTGCAAAATAGACATTATTGCCGATCATGATCTCAGCACTGTCGAGCATCACACAGCCCGACTCCACCACAGCAGATCCTTTAAAATGCACATTAAAACCATAGTCACATTCGAAATTTGGCTTAATTTGGGTTTGCTCATCACAATCGCCAAGCAGCTCCGCCAATAAAAGCTGTCTCTGTAATGATTGACCTGGCAAGGTCTGATTGTATTGATACGTTCTCTCTTTGGCTTTGAATTGTAAGCGTCGTAATTCGGGATCCATCGCCGAATACAACTCTCCAAGCTGTCTATTAATTCGTCGCTCACTCAAGGTAAATCTCCTACCTCATTGTCGATCTAAACTGCAGTATAACGCGAAACAGAATAGCAACTTTGCGACCCAATAAACAAGACTGCACCAAAAAAGCCCAACGAACTGTTGGGCTGTATCGGTATGGGAGCGCATCCCCCTAGAGACTGAGCAAATGTGAGCAGATTTGCCTAGTCAAATAGCGAACATTACAAGAATGCTTTGTAAGGTAGCTCTGGCTCATCGGTGAAAATATCAGCAAAACCACGGAAGTGTTGGTAATGCATCGTATCTTTATCGGTTGGATACGTATATTTGCCACCCACTTGCCAGAAGAATGGGCTGAAATGATAGTTGAGACGATCTTTCTTCATATTCCACAACACTTCGATTTCACGTGGGTCACTTTGGAAGTTAGCCCAAATATCATGGTGGAATGGAATCACGACATTACAATCTAGCGATTCACCGGCACGCAAAATATCAGATGAGGTCATTTTATCGGTAACACCACGTGGGTTTTCCCCATAAGAGAGCAAGGCCACATCGATTTTGTAGTCGTTACCGTGTTTGGCATAGTAGTTTGAATAGTGTGAGTCACCTGAGTGGTAAAGGTTACCGCCTGTCGTTTCAATCAGATAGTTCACAGCACGTTTGTCCATACCATCCAAAATCTCTTTATTATAAGAAGAGACACCTTCGGGCAGAGTCACCAACGCAGTACGGTCGAAAGAATCCAACACATGAATTTTCATGTCACCGACTTCAATCACATCGCCAACTTTCGCTACAACACAACGTTCTTTAGGCACGCCCCAGCCTAACCACAAATCGACACAAGCTTGTGGACCGATAAATTTCACATGGTTATCGCAATTTTGCAGAACGGCAGCGGCGACGTTAGGGTCAATATGGTCTGCATGATCATGGGTTGCCATGACTGCATCGATTTGTTTGATACCAAATGGGTCCAACACAAATGGTGAAGTTCGTAAGTTAGGTTGTAATGCACGCACACCGCCCATACGCATCATTTGGTGTTGATGTTTCATCAATGGGTTTTTCTGCGTTTTCTTACCTGTACCACACCAGAAATCGATAGTGAGGTTGGTGTTACCTTCAGATTTCAACCAAATACCTGTACAACCGAGCCACCACATGGCAAAGGTATTAGGTTGTACTTCGGTTTTCTCAATCTCTTCGTTTAACCAAGTTCCCCATTCAGGAAACGTGTTTAAGATCCAAGATTCACGTGTAATTTCATCTACTTTGCTCATAACCATATACCTTTTTGTTTCACCGCGAATAACCGCGTTTTATTAAATTTAAGATGTAGGGAGTCGACGCCTTGTTTTACACAAGGCGGCTAAATTTAAGGTGATTAAGTTAGTGTTGAATTACGGTGGTGCGATTTAGACTAAGATCACTTGCGTTCCTTGCGCCTCCAGTGCGGCGACCACGCTTGGTTCAGCCTCTTTACCTGTGATAACTATGTCGATTTTCTCTGCAGAACAGAACAGCATGCCCGTTCGCTGCCCCACTTTTGAACTGTCAACGACCACCACCAGCTTATCGATTTGCTCGAGCATTTGCTGTTCAGCCACAGCGGTTAACATATCCGCTTTATACAAACCGGTTTCTGTTAATCCTTTACCACTGGTAAACATCCAGTTACCAGCGTAACTGCCCAGTGAATCTGGAGCTGGATTAAGAAAGATATGCTGCGCTTTGTTGTATTGACCACCAATGATGATGACATCATCGTGATCTTCGTTAATCAAATAGCTTGCCAGCGGAAAATAGTTGGTCACTATTTGCACATCCTGACCGCAAAGCTGCTGCCCGAGCAAAAACGCGGTTGAACCGCAGTTAATCACCACACTATCACCAGGCTGGCACAGCTGCGCAGCTTGTACGGCAATGCGTTCTTTCTCTTCATAATGCTCAGTGCTATCGATATTAAGCGGTGACCAAGTGCGCTTTTTCCCTTCAATACGCTCAGCCCCATTACGCACTTTCTTTAACTTGCCAAGTTCATCGAGCTTTGCGATATCACGACGGGCAGTTGCAGGAGAGACATGGAACTGCTCAATAATGTGGTTGACGTTGATGGCTTGCTTCTCTTCCAACAACGACAGAATGCCATTATGTCTCTGAACTTCATTCATTTTATCACCCTCATGATTTCGCATGATTATTTTTGATTAGTTTTGATTTAATTTGATTGTATTAATCTCAAAAATGATTGTCAAACAATCAACAAAGAAAAACAAAACCTCGATCACAAATAAAATTAAGTAACTGTTTTTATTGAATTTTAAAACCACACAAGTGATCTGGTTATCAAAATAGCGGCCAAATAAAGGACAAATTTGATGCAGCTCAAAGTAATCACAAATGCGCATTGAATGATTACTTTTGATTGGTATTGTTTATTGCGTGAGCACTTAACGAGTCTTTCTCGCTGCATCTTACGAGAACCTCTCTGACCTACAACGATTACAACGACAACTTATTCAGGGGTAAAGATATGGAGACCTTGTATAACATCTTCTATATTTTTTACAGCCAAGTGATGACCAAAGCGCCGCTACTTTTGGGGCTAGTTACACTAATAGGCTACTGGCTACTGAGACGAGACGGCACCACCATTTTAAAAGGCACCATTAAAACCATTGTTGGTTTTATGCTGGTACAAGTCGGCGCTGGAACACTAACTGCAGGTTTTAAACCCGTCATTGAAAAACTGGCGGAATACCATCAATTGACCGGTTCGGTCATCGACCCTTACACCACTATGATGGCGACCATGGATGCCATGGGTGACGACTATTCATGGGTGGGATACACCGTATTATTGGCACTTGCCATCAACATTCTTTTGGTACTCTTTCGCCGTATCACCGGGATTCGCACCATCATGCTGACTGGGCACATTATGTTCCAGCAAGCAGGTTTGATTGCGGTGTTCTATTACGTGATGGGCGTTGGCATGTGGCAAACCATCATCTATTCTGCCGTGATCATGGCGCTGTATTGGGGGATCTCTTCCAATATCATGTTCAAGGCCACAGAAGAAGTGACTGGTGGTGCCGGCTTCTCTATCGGTCACCAACAGCAAGTAGCGTCTTGGATTGCGACCAAAGTTGCGCCGAAGCTGGGCGACAAAAACGAAAGCGTAGATCACTTAAACTTACCTAAATGGCTGCATATTTTTCACGACAGCATTGCTTCGACAGCCATCGTTATGACCCTGTTCTTTGGCATTATTTTGTTGTCGTTTGGTCTGGACAACTTACAAACCATGGCAGGTTCAACCCATTGGTCTATCTATATCTTAGAAACCGGTTTGAAATTTGCTGTTGCTGTGCAAGTAATCGTCGTTGGTGTACGCATGTTCGTTGCCGAGCTGTCTGAAGCGTTTAAAGGCATCTCCGAACGTGTGATTCCTAATGCGGTATTGGCGATTGACTGTGCGGCTATTTATGCCTTCTCGCCTAACGCGATGGTATTTGGTTTTATGTGGGGCGCATTAGGTCAATTTGCAGCGGTACTTGCGCTGCTTGCCTTTAATGCTCCAATTATGATCATCCCTGGATTTATTCCAATGTTCTTCTCCAACGCAACTATCGGCGTGTTCTCAAATCACTTTGGTGGTTGGCGCGCTGTGATGAAAATCTGTTTCGTGATGGGTATTATCGAAGTGCTTGGTTCCGCTTGGGCAATTCATCTGTTCTCTGTGTACGGAACATCATTTAACGGCTGGATGGGTATGGCGGACTGGGCATTAGTCTTCCCTGTTGTCATGCAAGGTATCTCCATTTCTAAGTTGTTCTTCTTTGTCCTGATCGCCTTGGCTTGTGTCTACATGTTCTTCGCCTCTAAAAAATTGCGCGCAGAAGAAGATGCGGCAGGTCTTGTTGATATTGCAGAAGAACCTGAAGTGATTCAAGCCGTTGAACAAGCTATCGCAGCAAGCGATGGTGTTCGCCCAGTTAGCATCTTGGCCGTGTGTGGTAATGGCCAAGGATCATCGATGATGATGAAGATGAAAATTGGTAAATATCTTGAGAAAAAAGGCATCCCTCATGTGATGGATTCTTGTGCCCTATCCGATTACAAAGCCAAGTTGGCCACGACCGACATCATTGTTTCATCTAAACACTTGTCCGGTGAAATGGACGCTGGCGAAGGTAAGTTTGTGCTTGGGGTACAAAACATGCTCAATCCAAACTCCTTTGGCGATGAGCTCCTCGACATCATCAACAAGAATTTTATTCCAACCAAATAATCTTCCAAATTTTCATAACGTAAGCAATGTAATTAAAAAGGGCCGGAATTACCGGCCCCATAGGAGAGACACATCATGGCATTAAAACAATCTCTTATCGAAAACAACTCTATCTGCCTGCAAGCAGAAGCCAGTGACTGGAAAGCCGCGATCAAAATTGGCACCGACATGTTGATCAAATCAGGCGCAATTAAGCCTTCTTATCACGACGCCATCATTAGCAGTGTCGAAAAATTAGGGCCTTATATCGTTATCGCCCCAAGTTTAGCTATGCCTCATGCTCGCCCAGAAAATGGCGTGGTACGCACCGCTTTTGCTTTAGTCACCTTAAAAGAACCGGTGTTCTTTGAAGGCGAAGATAGCCCAATAGACGTCTTGATTACCTTAGCCGGTAGCACTTCTGACCAACACATGGAAGGCCTGATGGAAGTGACTCAAGTGTTGGATGACGATGAGAGTGAAACGGGGGTCGATTTGGACAAGCTACGTCGCTGCCAGAGCGCGCAAGAGGTTTATCAAGTTATTGATGCCGCTCTAGAAGAAGCTACGGCGTAGGAGTTCATCATGTATAAAGCATTAAAAGAACGCGTGCTCGCAGCTAACCTCAAACTGCCCGATTACGGCTTAGTTACTTTCACTTGGGGTAATGTGTCTGAAATTGACCGCGAACGCGGTGTGATTGCGATTAAACCATCAGGCGTTGAGTACGATGTGATGACGGTCAACGACATCGTAGTACTAGATCTTAATGGCAACATTATTGAAGGCACACTCAATCCCTCTAGTGATACGCCGACGCATTTAGAGTTGTACCGTGCGTTTCCACAATTAGGTGGCATCGTTCATACCCACTCTCATTTTGCGACCGTTTGGGCCCAAGCAGAAAGTGACATTCCAGCACTCGGCACCACTCACGCCGACTACTTCTACGGCGACATTCCTTGTACGCGACTGCTGTCAAAACAAGAAATTGCCGAGCAGTACGAAAAGAACACAGGCGCAGTGATCATTGAAGAGTTTCAACGTCGCGATCTCGATCCTCTTGCTGTACCCAGCGTGGTTGTCGCAGGCCATGGACCTTTCTCTTGGGGTAAAAATGGCATGGATGCAGTACACAACGCCGTGGTGTTAGAAGAAGTCGCTTCAATGGCAATTGCCACTCGTACCATCAATAGCGGTGTACACATTCAGCGTGAATTGTCAGACAAACACTACTTAAGAAAACATGGCGCTAATGCCTATTACGGACAAAGGTAATCTCTATGTACAAAGTATTAGCACTTGATCTAGATGGTACGGTTCTTAATGACCAACAAACCATCCATCCTGCCGTGAAGCAAGCCATCCACGACGCACAAGAAGTGTGTCATGTGGTGATTGTTACGGGTCGCCATCATACCGCAGCCAAGCCTTATTATGATGAACTAGGGCTGACTACCCCAATCATCTGCTGCAATGGGACCTATGTGTATGATTATGCTCACCAACAAGTGCTGAAACACAACGCGATTGCAAAAGACGATGCGCTCGACTTTATCGACTTGGCGCAACAATACCAGATGAAGTTAGTCATGTACGTCACTAACGCCATGACTTACTCCAAATGTAACCCCATCGCCTACATGCAAGCGCTCGAACATTGGGCACAGCAATTTCCTCCAGAGCAACAGCCGCGCATTGAACGAATTGCCTCCTTTGCTGAACTGGCTCGCCAAACCGACTATATCTGGAAATTTGTCGTTGAAGGACAGCCCCATTCTGTCGAACGCTTTGCTCAGCAAGAGTGGATTCAAAAGACCTTCAATGGCGAGCGTTCATGGTCCAATCGCATCGATTTCTCTGCTCAAGGCAACAGCAAAGGCAAACGCCTTGCCGAATATGTGAGTGAACTGGGTTACGACGCCAACCATGTGATGGCAGTCGGCGATAACGAAAACGATCTCTCCATGATTCGTTTTGCCGGCCTTGGCGTTGCGATGGCGAACGCATCTGACCTTGTTAAACAAGGCGCTAACCTCGTTTGCTCAACCAATAATAACCAAGACGGTCTTGCCCGCCTTATACGTGAAAAAATTCAAGGATAACATCATGACTAAACCTCTTATTCAAATCGCCCTAGATCAAACTTCTCTTGCTCCTGCTATTGATGTTGCACATAACGTGCAAGGCTTTGTCGACGTGATTGAAGTGGGCACCATTTTGGCCTTCGCCGAAGGGATGAACGCGGTTCGCACTCTGCGCCACAATCACCCTAACCATATTTTGGTGTGTGATATGAAGACCACCGATGGCGGTGCCATCCTTGCCCGTATGGCATTTGAAGCAGGTGCAAACTGGATTACCGTTTCCGCCGCAGCCCACATTGCCACCATCACCGCGTGTAAAAAAGTAGCCGATGAATTCGGTGGCGAAATTCAGATCGAAATTTACGGTCGTTGGACCATGGAAGATGCGCAAGCTTGGGTCGATTTAGGCATCAAACAAGCCATTTATCACCGCTCACGCGACGCTGAATTGGCTGGTGTGAGTTGGACCGATGCCGATATTGCCAAAATGCGCGAGCTGTCTGACATGGGCATCGAACTCTCTATTACTGGTGGCATTGTTCCTGAAGACATTCACTTATTTGAAGGCATTCAAGCCAAAACCTTTATCGCTGGGCGCGCACTCGCCGGTGACAAAGGCGCAGAAGTCGCCGCGGCGCTACGTGCACAAATCGACCGCTACTGGAACGAATAAGGAGCGCCTATGTATCAGCCTCTGCAACGTCAACGGATCGGGCTTTATGAAAAAGCCCTTCCTAACGACCTGAGTTGGGAAGAGAAACTCACCACCACCAAACAGCTGGGTTTTGATTTTCTGGAAATCTCGGTAGATGAATCCGATGAGCGCCGTAGCCGTTTAGATTGGGACGATGAAACCATCTATTCACTGCGCCACCTGTGTGAAAAAGTAGGGTTACCTTTGCAATCGTTGTGCTTAAGTGCGCATCGCAAATATCCGTTTGGTTCTGCTGACCCAGAAATTCGCCATCAAGCCGTGTTGCACATGGAAAAAGCGATTACCCTCGCCTTTAAACTGGGCATTCGCACCATTCAACTCGCTGGCTACGATGTCTATTATGAGCCCGCGAATAAAGAGACCCATGAGCGCTTTATTGAGGGTATGCGTCAAGCGGCGAAAATGGCAGAACGTGCTGGCGTGATGTTAGCGGTTGAGATCATGGATACGAACTATCTCAACTCATTGAGTAAGTTTGAAATTCTCAATCGGGCAATCAATTCCCCTTACTTCACCGCCTATCCGGATGTGGGCAATATCTCTGGTTGGAATTACGATGTGTGTACCGAACTGGCGCTGAGTAAAGCGCATATTACCCAAATCCATTTAAAGGACACACACAAAGTGAGCCCCGGTTATCAAGGGCAATTTCGTGACTTAGTCATTGGTGATGGTGAGGTGAATTTTGATGCGATTTTCCAAACCCTCAAAGAGACGGATTGTGTGGTCCCCATGGTGATTGAAATGTGGGCCCAAGATAAAAACTGGAAAGAGAACATTAAGTTGGCAAAAAGCAGGCTCAACCAAGCGTGTGATAATGCGCAGTTGCCACGGTTGTTTGCAGCATAAGTACTCCTTTCAACCATAATAAATACGATGAATCTCCTCTATCCCGCATGCTTCTCATGCCGTGGATTTACTCCCTTTGGGACGTGTGGTGTCTTCCCCCGAGGACATCACATGCTTTCTTACCTATTAGCATTCGATAGGGTATCCCGTTCTAGATTGACTTTACCGATGGCAAGGCGCACATTAACTAACCCTACAATCCACCTTAACTCCATGACTGACAATGAAATTACTCCATCTACAACTGTTCTGGTATGAAAAGCACCACACTTTATTGGAAATGGAAGACCTTCCAGAGCTTTCGCCTGCGCAGCATGAAGAGTTAGCCAATTGGGTCAAAGGACGCCGCAAAATTCTTAACTTTGAAGTGCATCAGCATCCTTGGGTCAAAGTCAATATCGAGGGCGGTTCGTCGTGTTTGCGACTCTTGCCCAATGGCAAGGTAACGGAATCTGACCTATTTAGCGCCAGTTCGCTGCAAGGCGTTTGGAAAGTCATCGACGGTTTTCTCTTTATTAAAGTGGTCAGCGGCGAGTTTATTGTCGAATACCAAATTGTCGGCAATGCGCAAGAGAGTATTCACTGCGGTATTGAATACATTAACGACCAAGTCAGTACCTACAGTAAGTTTGTTCAAACCAAATAAAAACCGCCCGATGGGGTGTCGGGCGGTTATATTTATTCCTATATGTGTGTCATCAATTCTGCTCACATAGCGTAGTTAAATCCTAACCATAATGTTCGTCCAGTCTGATAACGTTTACCTTCCGATGTGGTCGCATTAGGAGAACTATCAAATACGTTCTTAACACTGGCTTTTAGATTGAGCTGCTGTTTTTCACTATTAATTAGCTTGTATAGCAAGTTCAAATCCATGGTAAGAAATGACTCTTTTTTCAAATCTTCATACACATCGTAGGTTGAACTATCGATTTCAATATTCTCTTGAGAATCTCCGATATAGCTATAACTACCGCGATAGTTCACTTTAGTATTCGTAACCAAACGGCGATTAAACCAATCTGCACTCCATCCGATAGAAGCTTTGATAGGGGCTGCGTAGTTGTCAATGTCACTCAACTCATTGATTTCATCCGTTGTCATCACTGAGCCTTTGTAATAAACCTCATCAGAAGTATCTTCGTAACCAGTATATGTTTTCTGACCAAAATAATGCGTTTCTGACCAAGTCACATTAGCATTAAATCGATGATGCTCAAACCCGCCACTCCATTCCAAGGTATAAGCCAAGTAATCTGACTTCCCTTCGTTTTCCATGTTACGGTAATAATCAGTCCCAGTATTGGTATCAGAAACAGAAAATCGGTCACGATTTTGACGATATACAGTTTTAAGCCTCAAATTTCCTTGCAACGGCGTAGGGAACGTCAACGCTGCAGTCAATTCATCACTATAAGGTGTCTTTAATGTATCAGTATCAAACAAATAGGCAGATGTCGTTTTCTTGAGTGCCCAGTCACTGACCTCACCGGTGGATGAATTGACAGTACGTTTATAAGCATAGGTGCTGGCATCTTGAGAACGTAGCGCATAACTCACCATATTATTCGCGTAATAACGGTTCGCCCCTATAGTGAGATAGGTATCTGTCAAAAACTCCCAGTTCACAGTTAGCCTTGGTGCAACGTTGTAATTATTGAGAAATTCATTGTGTTCACCACGCAAACCAGCACGAATATTCACGTTCGCAATCTGGCGTTCATATTCTAACCAAAGTGCTTGGCTAGAATAGGTGACCTCGGCAAAATTGGCTGGATAGTATGTATAACCGGTCCCTATACTCCCGCCGTTACATGTAATATCCCCATCTTCACAGGTTCCTGTCCATTTCTTACTAGTGGTGTATGAATATACGTCATTAGGACGATTACGCTCAGCTTGGGTATAACTTAGATCCGCCCCCCAACGAAAATCCCCAGACCATAGTGGCGTGGTCATATCAAATGACCAACGATAATCCTTTTGCAAAAAGTCTAAATCACCCAATGAACCTTCATAACAGTTAGACTTAGAACACCAATCAACCGAAGAACCTACATAGCGAACCTTAGTGTCTGCAGCATCTCTGCTTGAATCATTTGTGGTGATAGAAAACTTAGAATTCCATGTAGTTAAGCCTTGATAGCCCTCGGCAGCAATATATCCCTGCATACCTGATGAGCTGGTTTCCTGAAAACTATTGATTACATTACTCGACGTATATTGATGAATATAAGGACTATAGATTAACTGACCAATAAAGGAGAGATTATCACTATAGGTATAAACCCCTTTAATAAGGTAATTTTCTGAGATATCGCGATTAGGAACATTATCGCCACCATAGGTTTCATCATTAGTGTAAGTCACTTTAGAAGCGGAGCGACTGTATGAAACTAATGTCAATAGATTTTCAGTGAGTGGCAAGTCAAAACTAATTGAACCATTGTATTTATAAAAGTTAGGTTTGCTACTTGGCTCTTCCCCCTCTTCCATATCAGAGTTATCACGTTTGTAATGAACCATTTCATCGGCTTGATAACCACCACTCATATTCATATGAAACTGTTTGGAAGGGGTGCGAATTTTATAGTTCACCGCCCCACCTAAAAACTGCCCATATTTTGCAGAAACGTTCGAGTCCATTACTTCCGCTGATTCAAGTAAAGATGGGTCAACATAGACGGATTGAGCAGTCACGCCCGCATTAAACTCTAATTGGTCATCATCAGAAAAGGAGTTACTCAATGTATCTTGAACTGAATTGACGCCTATTCCATCAATCATGATATTGTTTTCAAACGTAGCACCACCAGAAATAGAAAAATCCGATGGTCTTACCGACTGAATTCGTTGCAGACTGACTTCTTCTTGGTCAATATCAATTTGCACATTAGGCAAATCTTGAATAAGTCGCGTTGTATCATTATCCCCCGCTTGACTTTGACTGATCATCTCTTTGCCAATGACAGACTTGCCAGAGTCTATCGGGTCATAACTTTTATAAATGTCGGCCGCTTTGTGCTGTTGTACTGCCGGCTCATCCTGCACTGTTGATTCAACAATTTCTAACTCTCCTAAATCAATTGGTTCTGCATAAACCATATTAGAACAAGGAGTTATGGCTACCACTGCCAAACTAAAATGAGTGAATTTCATAATTTGTGATTATTTCTTTGTTTTCTTCAGAGCAAGAACTCTGTATTATTCACATGAAGTAAACAGCAATGATAATGAAATTAATTCTCATCAGCAATTCATAGTTACATTTTGTAATACTCTTTTTTTAATCGGTTAAAATAATGCGCACTCTATCGATATGCTTGATTAGCATCTGCTACTTTTTCTCTGCTACCGTGTTTTCAGCCCAACAATGGGATGAAAAATTAACCGTCGGCGAACTGCCTAACGGTTTCAACTATATTATTTATCCGAGTAAAAACAGCAGCGAACCCTTTAATTTACGCCTGATTGTTCACGCAGGTTCAATTGACGACACTATTCCTGGGATTGCGCATATTGTTGAACATATGGTGTTTCGTCATAATGACATTTATGACATGAGTATCCATCAATTTTTAAATCAGATTGGTTGGAAATCCGGTCTGCAAATAAATGCATTAACTCGCCAAACTGAAACGCAATTTATGGTGCGAACCCGCCCTAATGATGTATTAAATTTGGAACAATCGATTGCGCTATTAGCAAATTTGACGTTGCATCCAAGTATTCAACCAGATGAATGGAACATTGAGAAAAAAGTTATTTTAGAAGAGTTACGCCTTGGTGAAGGTGTGGCAAGCCGCATCAACGATCAAAAGAAAGCCATTATTCGTCACGACTCTCAATATACCAATGGACCTACGATTGGTTTCGCCCAAACCATAAAAAAAACTACCGCTAACGATATTCGCGCATTTCATGATACCTATTATGTCCCGGCCAATATGACCTTGATTGTGAGTGGCAACATTACTGCAGAAAACGTCAAAGCTGCGATTAAAAAGACATTTGGTCAAGGTAAAGAAACTCAGGTAGCCAAGCGAGATTATGTAAATTTTCCGCTAGTTAACGATCTTTATATTGGTAAAGTACAAGACCCACAAGGCACCTCATCATTCACCACATTTGGCCTAAGATTTCCCCTATTAAGTCGAGCAACCGATGCAGGCATCGAACAGCGATTACAACAGAACATGCTACGTAAGTTAATGAAAGCAGAACTGTCACGCGCAAAAGAACTGTATAAAAATGAAACGAACATCAAATCGATTTTGGTGACCTCAAAAGAGCCGACCCCTGAACGTGGAATTATTGCGTTCCAAGTGCGTACGTCTGATCATCAACGTGGATTAACTATTGCTCTAACCGAATGGCAACGTTTAATGCAAAATGGCGTAGATGAACAAGAGTTAGCCAAACTCAAACACTCTTTATTACGCAAGCTGGATAACAATCGCATTGCCAGTGCTCATCGTACATACACCCAATGGGAAGATAAAATTACCTCTGCGGTGATGCAAAATGGCGTACTGACCAGCTATGAAGATAACGAACCGTTACTACGCAAAATCATTTCCGAACAAACAGTTGAAAGCTTAAACACTCGTATGCGTGAGCTACTTGCAAGCCAAGATCAGTTTTTGTTTTATCAAGTTCCAGGAAATCGCAACGCAGAGCTACCAAGCAAAGAGCAAGTTCGTCACCAACAGCGAGCGTTGAGCAACACGAAATTAGCAAAAGCGCCAGCGTTAACTGTGGTGACAAAAAAGGCGGCGCCAAAACAGGCGAAACAATTACCTACTGTGCCAGATCTTAAACAATCGGAGCTAAACATCGCCAGCAAACAAACGTGGTCAAGTGATCATGTAACGCGTTGGACTTTAAAAAATGGCGATACTGTGACTTGGTTAGATCAAAGCGCACAGGGCAAAATTTATCTTCGTCTACTTTCTCAATCAACGGCTGCTACCTTAAATCAACCGGATTGGTTAAACCAAACGGCATATCAACTTTGGGAGCAAGCCGATTACGCCTTTGCAACTCAAACTGACTTTAAAGACTGGCGCAAAGCCAACAACGTTGATTGGCAATGGGCCCCCCACCAACAACAGCTTGACCTTGGCCTGATGATAAGCGCTAAAGAGGACACACACCTTAAGCAAGCGCTACAAAGTTACGCTGTGATGCAACAAACACCAGAGTGGCACGATCTGTCTATTTCAGATTTAAAAAAGGATCTGGCTGCACAACTAACCGATAAAACCGCTCAGGCACAAATTGAACAGTTTAGCCAATCACAATTGGAGCAGACCGTTAGCGTGTTTTCTCGTCAACCAATTGACCTCTATATCGTGGGTAAACTATCAAACCAAACCATTGAAGAGAATGTACTGCCCTATCTTGCTGGCATTAAGCGGGACAGTCGCGTTATAAATGACGCGGCTAAGCAGGACACACACCTTAAGCACGATAGTTCCACCAAAACGGTGAAGCACATTTACCACGACAACAAAGCCACGGTAACCGTCAAATCACAAACACCGATGACTTGGTCACCGGAAGCAAGTTTCGAGATATCTGCGCTTAACCCTATTGCACAACGTGCGCTAAAAAATCGCCTACGTCACCAGCTAGGTGGGGTTTACCGCATGAATTTTGAGATGAACTTGAATAAAGACAACCAGGTGGAATCCACACTGAGCTTCACTTCTGATCCGCTGCGTGTCGATGAACTTTTAGCCGAAGCCAAAAAGGTACTTAACCATCTTGATAAGCAAATTGCCCGAGAGAATATTGAACTAATCAAAAACGATATCGCCTTTGCCGAACAAGTCCGTTTGCAAAGCCCAAATACATGGCTGCGTCGCCTGCAGTTGAGTTTTGAACGCTATCAGTCTCCTGAGTATCTGACGAACATGCTGACGCTAGATAGCAATATCAGCGCAGCTTCACTCACTCAATGGGCAAATAAGATTTTTCCGCAACCGGTAAGCCAAACTCAAATTGACCTACCGCTAGAAAACACGACCAATTAAAAATATACCTAAATGACCTTAAATAATAGAGGCAACAATCGATGAGCAATGTCATTTTAAATCAAGATATCTGGTCTATAGCCACCGCTATTCCACTACTATTGTGTTCCTTAATTGCAATAGCGCTGATTCTCGATCGCAGCCTTGCTGCATTGCGCTGCAAGGTGTTAACCCACAAGCAGCAACAAGACATTAGTACCTTGCTTAACCAAGGAAGCTGGAATGAAGTAAGCAACGCTATCGCTTCTTCGGGTGCTGGCTACCAAGCCGCAATGAGCGAATTCGCCAACACAACTTCTTTGGACAAAGAACTGCGCGAAGAAGCGCTAGGTCTTTGGTTAGCGCGTTACACCAAAACCTTGCGTCGTCGTTTATCTGCCCTAACCACCATCGCCACTTTAGCGCCAATGCTGGGATTACTCGGTACTATCGTCGGCCTAATGCGTTCCTTTCACAATATCGGTTTAAGTAATGGCCCTGTTGAACCTGCGTTAGTCGCAGACGGTCTATGGCAAGCCCTATCGACCACCGCCGCTGGGATGATTATCGCTGTCCTATGTGTTATGTGCCATGCACTGTTTCAGTCCCGTATTCGTTACCACTTAAGCGATGTGACTGACCTTCTTAACCGCTGCTGCTTAACTCACTTAGTTGCAGAGGCTAAACATGATTAACAATAGTGCCTTAGAAGAAGAACAAGGAGCATCTGAACCGTTGACGGCGATGATCGACGTTATCTTCACGCTGATCGCGTTTATGATGCTGATGATCAATACGCCTTTGTCGACTATGGAAGTCACTTTACCAACGACCGAGGCCAACTCACAGACAGTGACAGTAAAAAAAGAGAGCTTAACCTTGTCGATCATCAATCAAGATGACAACTGGTATGTCGATGATCAGCCGATGAACAGCGAAACGCTCGTAACCACATTAAAACAGCGCAAACTCGCCCATCCCGATCTACAGGTCATCGTCAATAGTGACAAGCAAGTACCAATGGAGCGCATGGTGCAACTATTTACCTTGTTACAATCGGTACCTCTGGATGTTACTCAACTGGCGCTGAAAGAAACGGGGCATTAAATGAACATCCCGACTCAATCTCGCTTTTCCCTGAGTCTGGTGGTATCTGTCGCTGTGCATATTGTGCTGGTGGCGGTGGTCTTTTGGCAGTTAAAACAGTTACCACCAGCGCCAGTGAAAAGTAACGATAAACAGGCTATATCCGTTGGTCTGCAAGCAGCTTTGGCTGGGGCGGCAACAAGTAAGGCAAAACAGGCACAAAACCAAGCGAAAGAGATTCAAGCTCGTACCGAACCAGAAGAGAAGCCAGAGCCAGTTAAAAAGACACCACCAATCGAACCACCCAAGGCAATCGCTAAAGCGGCGCCGAAACCTAAGGTTGTTGAGCCTAAGGACACACCACCTAAAAAAGTGGCAAAAAAGGAACCAGAACCGAAGCGAGAAAAGAAAGAGCAACCGCAAAAAGTCAGTAAAGCGACTATTGCTCAAGCTCAGTCGATTGATAGCAATGCTGGGGAACAAGGTGTCAATGGTTCAACCCAAAATACTCAACAAAAAACGGAGACTGGCGTAGCGAATCAAACGGCGGCAAGTGCCAATGAACAATATGACTATTTAGTACGCCAACATCTTTTAGCGAAAAAAATGGCACCAAACCTGTTAAGTTCCAGTCGTGTGCGGGGAGAAGTCACCTTAGTGTTTACGTTAGACAGGCAAGGCAAGATACTTAAAGCGGAAATTGCTAACGCATCACGCATTCGCGCATTCAATAAGGCGGCGGTGAAAATGCTGGCCAAAGCCAGTCCATTTCCAGCCGCGCCGGGGAACGTCGACTGGCGGCAGCGAGAATTTAATATTGTCGTGACATACGACATTCACTAACCACCACTCTTCGTAATATTTCCGCTACAAGCACGCCATTGACGCTTGTAGCGGAACCCATATCTAAACTCACCTTATTCTTTATTGACAAAACCGATAAGGTCATCTTGACTATTCATCATTGCTATCGGTTCACTGTCAAAACTTGTGCCCTGCTCAAGCGACTACAAACGACTAATATAGCTCCTAAGCATATAAAATAAGCGGTTAATCACCGATGACTATATACCCTCGGCACTTGGTGTTTTTATCCCCAATTTAAATAAGAACTTTAAATGTCACCAATGTGACAGAAAGATTACACGAATAGCCACCTATCTATTAATCGCATAACTTTGCAAGATTTTACCTATCAATACCACTTTCGTATTACCTCAGAATTGTGTCAGTAATATTTCAAAATGACTTTTTTAGCCCCTCATATACGGAAAGTTATTTTTAAAAATGAAACTTTATCTCTTAAAAATATGGCCCTAACATCCATTCCCGAACCAACAAGTCATCTTTTAGGGATTCAAAAAATGAAAAAACTTGCGGTATTAGCTGCTTCACTAACCATGTTATCTGCAGGTGCATTTGCAGATACAACTATCAACGGTGCAGGCGCAACATTCCCATACCCTGTTTACATGAAATGGGCGAAAGAATACCAATCAGCAACTGGTGTGAAACTGAACTATCAAGCAATCGGTTCTGGCGGTGGTATCAAACAAATCTCTGCAAAAACTGTTGATTTTGGTGCTTCTGATGCTCCGCTAAGCGAAACGCAACTGAAGAAAATCGGCTTGGTACAATTCCCTGCCGTTATGGGCTCTATCGTTCCAGTTGTGAACGTAAAAGGAATTAAAGCAGGCGAGCTTAAAATCTCTGGCGAGTTGCTAGCAGATATCTACCTAGGCAAAGTTAAATACTGGGACGATAAAGCAGTTAAAGTCGACAACGCATCTTTAACTCTTCCTCACCAAGCGATTGTGACTGTTCACCGTTCTGATGCTTCAGGCACGTCATTCAACTACACAGGTTACCTAGCAAAAGTAAGCACCGACTGGAAAGAAAAAGTAGGTCAAGGTAAAGAAGTTGTATGGCCAAAAGCGGCAACTAACCTAGGTGGTAAAGGTAACGCTGGCGTTGCAAACCTTGTAAAACGTACTCCTGGTGCAATCGGCTACGTTGAATACGCATACGCTGAACAAAACAAACTTGTGTACACTGCAATGAAAAACAGTGCAGGTAAATTTGTTGAGCCAAGCCTAGAAACATTCCAAGCCGCTGCAGCAAACGCAGATTGGAACTCAGCACCTGGTTTTGCTGTTGACCTAAACAACCAACCAGGCGCTAAATCATGGCCAATGACGGCTGCTACTTTCATCTTGATGTACAAAGACCAAGCGAATGCTGACAACGCGAAAGAAGTGTTGAAGTTCTTCGAATGGGGTTACAAACACGGTGAACTAGCGACTGGCCTAGGTTATGTACCAATGCCTAAATCAGTAGTAAGCATGGTTAATGACATGTGGTCAAAAGACATCAAAGCGAACGGTAAAGCAGTTTACTAATCGCCAGAGTCTAAAGTAGTAAATTTTTAAATGGCCTCTGGTGATGACATCAGAGGTCGTATTTCCTTTTTATTTTAAACGGTATGAATCTGTGAATGCTTCTCACGCTATTTATGATCGTTGTTTTAAACAAGGTAGTTTCAGTACCGCCTTGCTGATCACTGTAATGATGGCCGCTATCTTCGCTACGTTAGTAGGCGGAGCAATGCCAGCAGTACAGGAATTCGGTCTTAGTTTTATCTTCAGTACAGAATGGGATCCTATTAATTTTGTCTTCGGCGCGGGTAACGCCCTTTATGGCACTTTAGTTTCTTCGATCATCGCAGTCATTATTGCAACACCGATTGGTATTGCGATTGCGATTACACTCTCTGAGCTACTTCCAAAATGGATCTCTTATCCGGTTGGTTTAGCGATTGAGTTGCTCTCTGCTGTTCCAAGTATCATCTACGGTATGTGGGGCCTATTTGTATTTGCACCTTGGTTTGCTGAAGGTCCACAAATGTGGATGATTGAGCACATGAGTGTTATTCCTGTGATTGGCCCGCTGTTTAGCGGTGCACCACTCGGACAAGGCTTATTAACAGCAGGTATTATTCTTTCGTTCATGATTCTGCCAATCATGACATCGCTAATTAAAGATGCATTGAGCACAGTACCTAATGTACTGCGTGAATCGTCATACGGCATAGGCGCAAACACCTACGAAGTGATTAGCCACATTCTATTGCCATCTATCAAAAGCTCGGTTTTTGGTGCGTTTATTCTGGCCCTTGGTCGTGCGCTTGGCGAAACCATGGCAGTGACGTTTGTCATTGGTAACTCGCAAGACATCAACTCGTCACTGTTTATGCCAGCAACGTCGATCTCCGCGACCATTGCAAACCAGTTCAACGAAGCAGATGGCATCAAAATGGCATCGCTAATGGCACTAGGCCTTGTGCTGTTTATCGTGACATTCCTTGTGATGGGCTATGCCCGTTTGCAATTACGCAAAAGTAAGGTGGCATAATGAAAGCACGTAAATTCAAAAACTGGCTATTCAAAGCTGCATGTTTTGCCGCAACCACAATCGGCCTATTTATTCTTGCTGCCATCATGTACAGCTTGATCAGTAAAGGCACCGCCGCACTTAACCTAGACGTCTTCACTAAGTCCCTGCCTGCTCCAGGCGATACCGATGGTGGCCTAGCGAATGCGATTGTTGGCTCTTTGATGATCAGCGTGCTTGGCATCCTTATCGCGATACCAATCGGTGTTCTTGCCGGTACATGGTTAGCGGAATTCGGTAAAGAATCTAAAGTTGCTGACACCATTCGTTTTATGAACGGCATGTTGATGTCATCACCATCGATTCTGATTGGTCTGTTTGTTTACTTATTGTTTGTAGCGCCATTTCATCACTTCTCTGGTTGGGCAGGTGCAATTGCACTCGCGATCATTGCTTTGCCAATGATCATTTCAACCACAGAAGAGATGCTGAAATTGGTGCCACCTAGCTTACGCGAAGCTGGCGCAGGTATCGGTGCTCCGATGTGGAAAGTGACCACAGCACTGAGCTATCGCAGCGTGGGCGCAGGTATCGTGACCGGTATTCTGCTCTCTTTTGCGCGTATCTCGGGTGAAACAGCACCTTTGCTGTTTACCTCATTAAGTAACTCATTTATGTCTCTGGATATGGCTGGCCCAATGGCAAACCTACCAGTAACGATTTACAACTTGGCGATGAGCCCATATGAAACGTGGAATAACTTGGCGTGGACAGGTGCACTGATCATTACAACGACAATCCTAGCGCTCAACATTCTTTCACGTTCCATCCCAGCATTAATTAACAGGCGGTAACTATGATGACCTCGTTTATTGAACCTCAAGCAATTCGTGAAAATGCAGCAGAAACAAACAGCACTGTTGCATCAGAAAAACGTATGAGTGTTGAAGGTCTGAACTTCTTCTACGGTGAAGGCAAACAAGCCTTGTTCGACATCAATATGCCGATTTATAAAAACCGCGTTACCGCTATTATTGGTCCGTCTGGTTGTGGTAAATCGACCTTGCTTCGCACACTAAACCGTATTTATAAGCTCTACCCGAAACAGTCTGCTAAGGGCACCATCATGTTAGATGACACTAACATTCTTGATGGTAACTACGACCTTAACCAGCTACGCGGCGAAGTCGGTATGATTTTCCAAAAACCGACCCCATTTCCGATGAGCATCTATGAAAACATCGCCTTTGGTTTGCGTCTAAAAGAGAGCTTATCGAAGAAAGAAATGGACGAACGCGTGCAACAAGCGTTAGAGCAAGGTCGTTTGTGGAAAGAGGTAAAAGACAAGTTGCACACTGATGCGGCGGGTCTTTCTGGCGGTCAGCAACAACGTCTGTGTATCGCGCGTGCTATCGCACTGAAACCAGAAGTATTACTGATGGATGAACCCACTTCCGCTCTTGACCCGATTGCCACGCAAGGTATTGAAGAGCTGATTACTAAGCTACGTCGTGACTTCACCATTGTTATCGTGACGCACAACATGCAACAAGCAAAACGTATCTCAGACTACACTGCGTTTATGCATCTTGGTAAGTTGATTGAGTTTGCTCCTACAGAGAAGATCTTTAACTCACCAGATCAAACCATGACAGCCGATTACGTAGGTGGTCATTTCGGTTAATCTCAATAAAGACTACCGTTGGTTCAACAAGAAAGGCACCGCACACAGCGGTGCTTTTTTTATTGAGTCGCTCCCCTAAAACGCAAGAGACATGTGCAAAGTCTGGTTAGTCACCTATTTGTCAATCTGCACCAAACGTGAACCAGCGCTATTTGTTTACTAGGGCTATTTGTTCATCAGCACAAAAATGCCTAGGTTGAAAGAAGTACGAATTGTTGCAAGCCCCATAGCAAAATAGAAACAGTAACCGATACAATAGGACCATCGCGTCTTATTGACACGGTTACGCACATCGCGGACGTAGATATCGAACGTTACGACACAGGAGATCCCATGGCAGACATTCAACTCCCCTCACAAAAACGGATTCCAAGCTTAGGGCTAGGCACTTGGTATATGGGTGAAAACAAATCCCAACGCCAGCAAGAAGTCGCCGCATTACGTTTTGGCATTGAGTACGGCGCCAAGCTTATTGATACTGCGGAAATGTATGGTGAAGGCGAAGCCGAACTGATTACCGGTGAAGCCATGCGTGGTTATCGTGACAACATTTATCTGGTCAGCAAGTTCTATCCTCATCATGCCGGTCGCAAACAGGTGATTGCAGCTTGTGAACGCTCACTACGCCGCTTAAACACCGATCACTTGGATTTGTATCTGTTGCACTGGCGCGGCTCGGTGCCTTTTACCGAAACCTTAGAAGCGCTCTATCAACTGCGAGAACAGGGCAAAATCATCGATTATGGTGTCAGCAACCTTGACCTTGACGACATGCAAGAGTGGTGTGATGAAGACCACCTTGGAATGACAGCAACCAACCAAGTTCTTTATAACCTGAAACGTCGCGAAGCAGATTATGCACTGAAGCCTTTTATGGAGAGTAAACACATTTCGTTGATGGCCTATTGCCCACTCGACCAAGGCCACTTGCTACAACATCCGGTACTAAGCCAGCTAGCTGAACGCCATAATGCCACAACGGCTCAAATAGCATTAGCTTGGTTACTGGCTCAACAAGGCGTGATTGCTATTCCGAAATCAACTCATGAAGAAAGAGTGAAAGCGAATTTAGATGCAGCCAATTTGACCCTTTCTCACCAAGACCTTCAGCTCTTAGAAGAGGCATTTCCGATGCCCTCTAACGCTCGTGGTGGTCGACTGCAAATGCGTTAACATGTAATAAGAAATGAGGCAGTGATTACCACTGCCATTTTTATAGGAAAATAGTCTTACTTTTGTATTACGTTTCCTACAGTTTTAAGTGAAGTTATTTTTGATAACCGGCTAGCGACACGATTGCGCCCAAGCTTTTTAGCTTCATAAAGATAGAAGTCCGCTTCAGCGATGGTTCTCTCTAACTCAAGAGGCGCTTCATACATTGCCACTCCAAGGCTTACGGTAATTCTTCCTACTTCGGGGAAGGTAAAGCTTTCAACCGATGCTCGCACTTTCTCCGCTAAAATTTCAGCATCTTGCAGTGTAGTTTCAGGGCATACGATCATAAACTCCTCGCCACCCCAACGCCCGACTTCATCAACCACTCTCGTGCTGTTGTTAAGCATAATCGCCAATTGATGTAATACCTTATCCCCCGTTAAATGCCCATAGGTGTCATTCACACGCTTAAAAAAGTCGACATCCAGCATGATAACGGAAAAAAATGTACCATAGCGCCGCGAGCGAGCCTGCTCTTGAGCTAAACATTTATCTAATTTGGCACGATTATAAATTTCGGTTAGAGAGTCCATTTCTGCGAGCAGTTCGAGACGCTTTTTCTCGGTTTTATCGGTTGAAACCGACATATATCCTGTTAACTTACCGTTTTTATAAATAGGAATGACGGTGCTAAATAGCCAGAATTCACGGCCACTTCGAGTAACGTTATGAAACTCTCCCTGCCACGACAGGCGCCGACTCAAGGTATCCCACATATCTGAACTTTGGTGAGTGTTCTGCCCAAAACTCAAAATACTTGCTCGCTGACCAATTAAGTCTTCACGCGGGTATTCGCTCAAAATAGAAAACGCCGTATTACAATTAGTAACCACACCCAATAGATCGGTTTCTATCACCGGGACATACTGGTCCATAATCTTTAAATATTGATTCCGCTCTTTTGATACTCGTTTTAAACTCGACACCATGCGGGATGGACTGATAGCCAATAACGATCCAAACACCGCAGAAAAGAGCAAGACGACCAAAGAAATATCAATGATGTAATCGTGGATTTCTTCGTTACGCTCGTCGAGAAAAGACTGAGCAGCACGACTATAAAGCGTGATTCCTTGGTTGTTGTTAATTGCCGCAACTGAATGACTCGCCCATCCTATATCATGTAGTTGTTTATTTGAGATAGATGCAGGCAAACCAACCGCAGTAGTAAAGCGTAGTGATTTTGAGTTATGTTGATTATCACCCGTAGATGAAGCAATCAAAAAACCCTGCTTATCAACCACAAAAAGATCTAACGCATTATTGGTTGTCATAACTCGCAGCAACATGTCCATATCAAGAAACAACCCGACATACCCTATCACTTCGCCAAATCCAGCCTTTTTTACAGGAGAAAGCACTAACATGACATGATTGTTGGGGTGATCCGGAAACGAGTAGTCCTGTGACGGAGTAACTGGAGAGTAATACTCACGCTGTCCTTTTGCCCAGTGCAAAGAATTTGGTTCGAAACGTGAATGGCCAACCGAAAGTGTATCTTGGCGAACATGATTAAATCGGTTGGTATAGTAAGCAACTAAGACATTACCTTTTGGATCGTAAAGTTCAGCGCGATATTGACTGGTTGATGAAGAAACCGACGTTGCCATCCAATGACTGACCGTTAACAAATCATCATTATTGTGATGCATGAAATAACGATGCAACTCAATACTTCCAGCAACACTCTGTACTGGCATGGTGCCCGCTTCCATAAAATAACGAGCCACCATGTCCACTCGATTTTGTTGGAACTGCGTACTTTCATCTATTGAATTCTGAATAAATGACTCTGCATGTCGGCTAAGCAAATATAGAGAAACAGAAAGAATGCAAACAGCAAATAGAAAAAAGCTGGTGATAAATTTCCAGTAAATACGTTCCTTGAACACACACTCCCCTTAATGTGATGAACTTCCAAGCTCCAGAACGGGCATAGACAAGGTCCACATTGGTAATCGTATTTCCTATTGTACTGAGGTGGTTACAAAGAAAACAATAGATTTTTCGATTAAAAATACGCCAAACTAATTTCGCTTTGAATTCGCTTTTCAAGTGCGTGATATCTTGTTAGTTTGAGGTAATTTTTATTTTTGAGTCACGTCCATGAAGATATTTAGCAATTTTGAAAGTGGTAATATCGAGGTGGTACACGCCGAAGAACCACTTAATATTCAACTCACCATACCCAAAGACAATCAATCTGAATTTGCCCAATGGTTTCACTTTCGTTTAGAAACAACGGCACAGGTCCAACATCGTATTCAACTGCTTAACCTGTCCCAATCGGCTTATCCTGAAGGGTGGGAAAACTACGACATGGTCGCCTCCTATGACCGTCAAGAGTGGTTCCGAATTCCTTGTGAATTTGATGGCGATACACTAACCACCACCTTCATCCCCGAATTTGGGTCAATCTATTTTGCCTACTTTGCGCCTTACAGTTATTCACGCCATTTAGATTTAATTCATCAAGCCCAAATGAGCTACCTATGTCAATTAGAGACACTCGGACAAACTCTTGAAGGTAATGACATGTCGCTGCTGACCATTGGTGAACCTGATGATGATAAAAAACGTATTTGGATTACCGCCCGCCAGCACCCCGGTGAAACCATGGCCGAATGGTTTATGGAAGGCTTAATCGAGCGTTTATTAGATGAATCCGATACCGTAGCGCGAGCGCTGCTCGACAAAGCCGTGTTCTATATTGTGCCGAACATGAATCCTGATGGCAGTATTCGTGGCCACCTTCGTTGCAACGCGATTGGCGTTAACCTTAACCGAGAATGGCAAACCCCATCGCTCGAACGAAGCCCTGAAGTCTATTACGTTCGCGAACGTATGCTGCAAACCGGCTTAGACATGTTCCTTGATATTCATGGTGATGAAGCCCTTCCCTACAACTTCGTTGCGGGAAGCGAAGGTGTTCCTAGCTACAACCAACGTATTGCCAATTTAGAGCAGCTGTTTAAACAAGCGTTATTAACAATCACCCCAGAGTTTCAAGATGAGCACGGTTACCCGAAAAATGCGCCGGGCGAGGCAAACCTGCTGATTGGCTCAAAATGGGTTGCCGAACAATTTAACGTGCTTTCCTATACCATTGAAATGCCGTTTAAAGATAACGACAACCACCCTGACGAGCTGTATGGTTGGTCACCAGAACGCAGTAGCGCCTTTGGTGCAGATACGCTTGCGGCAATATTGCAAGTGGTAGATAAGATTTAATCAGCACTGCGTCGATAAAGCTGCAAAAACAGAGAGGACGCCATCGCGTCCTCTTTACTTATTTTGAACTGAATCGCTTATCTTGCTATGAATCTCTTAACTTACTTTGAATCGAAGCAGCCAGATACAATCACTACTCTTTTTCTAGTGAAAACAGCAGCGCGGTTTCTGGGTCCATTAACGGCATAGCCAGCCCAACTTCAGCTAGCCACTCCCCCGTCAGCACTGTCGATTCTTTCATCCACGTCGGTTGTCGATTGACAATTTGATGAAGGCCAACTGGCTCATCAACCACACAAATTCGATAACTTGCTTGCGGGTCAAGTCCCGGTAGACGCAATACACCAGAGAGGGAATAAGTGCCCATTGCCGTTTGGGTGATATTAACTAAGCCTAACTCTTGGTCTTCACTGAGTACCATCACGCCTTGTTGCGCTTTACCGTCTTCAAGGGATAGCCGATAAGTGATACCGGAATGCAACAAGCCACGCCAGGTTTTATGTAGCTCAACATAACGTCGATAATCGGCTTTTTGCTCATCGTTTAAGGTGACAGGATCAAGCTCAAGCCCCATGTGACCGAGCATAGCCGTTAAACCGCGAATACCAAGCGCATGAGTGCGTCTGGTGGTATGGCTGTGTTCTGCGCCAATATGTGACCCCATCACTTCCGGTGGGAAGAAGTAGCTCATACCACGTTGAATTTGTTGCCGCTCCAGTGCATCGTTATTATCCGACGCCCAAAAACGGTGGGTCCGTTTCAGCACTTCAAAATCAATTCGACCGCCACCAGCTGCGCACGATTCAATATCCACATCAGGGTGTTTTTCTACCAGTTTATCGACCAAACGATAGTATTGCTCCACTTGGCCGATACCTGAAGCCATATCTCGATGTGCAGGCTGGACGATTTCGCGGTTCATATCCCACTTAATGTAATCAATCGGATAATTGGTTAAAAAGCTATCCAAACGCTCGAAGAGATAATCAAATACCTCTTGTTGCTGTAAATCGAGTACATACTGATGACGCCCCGTCGGCGCATCGTAGCCTTCAACCGCTAACAGCCAGTCGGGGTGAGCGCGATATAAGTCGGACTGTTTATTGATCATTTCTGGCTCAAACCACAAGCCAAACTCCATTCCTAACCCATGAACATGTTCGATTAACCCATGGATGCCTTCAGGGTACTTTTGTTTGTCAATAAACCAATCGCCTAAGGATGACGTATCATCATCGCGCCCCTTAAACCATCCATCATCAACAATAAATCGTTCCACTCCGATTTCAGCAGCGGCAGTCGCCATCTTTTTAATGTACTCAGGATCATGTTTAAAGTAGATCCCTTCCCATGTATTAAGATGAACTGGGCGCGGCTTAGTAAGGCGTTCGCCCAAAATAGCGTGACGTACATGCTCGTGAAATTGCTGGCTCATACCATTTAAGCCACCAGCGCTGTAACTGACATATAAGGTCGGCGTGCTGATGCTTTGAGCCGGCTGAAGGTAAATTTCCCCCGGCAGATACAGCGCTTCTGCTTGCAGCACACGTCGCCCATCCGCTTTCACGTCAACCCGCATGCGGTGGTTACCACTCCATGCTAAATGAGCGCCCCACACTTCCCCATTTTGCTCGCCAAAGCCTTGCGGCCCCACCATTAAGGCAGGGTAATGCTCATGAGAAGTACGACCGCGGCGGTTTTCTTGGATATACCCGCCCGCCTCAATCAAGGTGCGAGTTTGTTGAAACTCTTTTACCCAACGACCAAAGTAAGAGAGCACTTCATTGGCTCTGGCAGGTAGCGGCAGAGTATTGGTTAACCGTGTCACACTGTAACCTTGCTCACCGTCATTGGTGAGCGTTTGACGCATCTGCAACACATCATCACTATCAAGTTCAAGTTCAACCACCAGACTTAACTGGGCGGTTTCGTCACGACTGGCCAAGATCAGCTTAGTGTCTTCTTGCTTTACCTCTTGCAGAGTAAACGCTGGCGCCCACGCCAGCCCGTTTCGATGCCCTTCTAATCCTGGAGAGCCAAATGCCCCTCTCGCCAGCTGCGGGTTAAGGGAGACTGGCACATCGACGTCCAAACGACCATAAGGAATCGCCCGAGCAATGGCTGCTAATTCGGTCAGTGATACTTTGTGTTGCAGACGCTTACCATAATAAACAATCTCCGCGACATCACTCACTTGCACGATCAACTGACTGCGAGTACCACACAGTTGATACACTTCTTGACTCATTATTTTTCTCCTGCGTTAGGCTCGGCAACAAAGCTCACTTGGTAATGGTAGTGCGGTGCTTCAAGTAAAAATGCTTGGTGGACACTCGGTGTCCATGAATCATCCCCGCCGATGCCCATATGGAAGCCATCCAAAGAAAGATAAATATGTGGCTCAGCATGAAGTTCATTGGTGTGTTTTGCTTGTTCCAAATTCGCCATACTGTAACGACTGGCAGCAAAATGAAAATGGCCTTTCATGGTTAATGCACCAATCGTCAGCTCTTTAGTATCGCAGCGTAACCCATTGTCACTTGGGAAGATATAGTCAGTGTGAAGCTCTGCTAATGGACGATGGTAGCGACCTACTCGCGCCGCTAGTTGGCGGTCTGGGTAGTTTTCGTGCGGCCCACGGCCAAACCAACTAACATGGTCAGTTAAAGGAATGGCGCAAGTCATACCGACTCTCGCTAAACTTGGCAAATCAGCATAACGGGTAACGTTCACATCTACCGTCATAACCCCTTGTGCATCGATGGTGTATTGCCACACGCTACCCAATACCTTATGTCCAATGGCGTAGTGGTCAAACTTAGCCACCACTTGCACTTCATGAGCCAGTGTTTGATAAGTAAACTCGCTGCAGTGCGCTTCAAGGTGATCAAGCCCGGCCTTTTTCCAGCGCGCCATCCAGCTATTAGGATCGGGCCTATCTACTTCACTTGTGCCGATATCATTATCCAACGGCGCACGATAAAAACTATCGGTTAATGGCGCAACTAAAAGGGCTTGGTCATGGGCCATCCATTGGGTCAAATAACCGGAGTGACGGTCGAAATGCCATTGATTTTGCAAAGTGCTAATAAGAAGTGATTGCTCACTTTCGGTCACATTCAACTGCCCATCAATACATGGAATTCGTGTTTTAGGATAGGCAACTTTCACACACTGTTGGAACTCAGCCACACTGTGGCCAGCACTCGCCCAGGCCGTTTCACGTGCCAACATAATGTCGACATTCAGATGATAAGCACTTGCCTCTTTCCACCCTGTTTTATCAAACGTCAATGGAATTTCCACTGAGCTTTGCGGTGCAATCTCAAGTGGTGACTCACCAAACCCAATCTCTACGCCATCTTCTAACAATGACCAACGGCACAGCAAGGCTTCGCTGGCAAAGAGATGCTCACTGGTTATCTTCAACGCTTTTTGCCCATCGTAGGCCATTTGGTAAAACTGCTGAGCGCGTTTCGCTTCGAGCAAAGTTGGATGCGGTGTTCTATCAGGCCAAATCAAGCCATTGATGCAGAATTGACGGTCATTAATTTCGTCGCCAAAATCGCCACCATAAGCCCAGTAGTGTTTCCCTTGGTCATCCCATTTTGAAATGCCTTGGTCAACCCAATCCCAAATGAATCCGCCTTGTAGGCGTGGGAAATCGCGAAATGCTTGCCAGTAATCACTGTAACTGCCAAGACTGTTACCCATCGCGTGAGCGTATTCACACAAAATCAAAGGACGCTGCTCACCGGGATGACCAATCCAATCTTTTATGGCGTATTTCGGGTT
This sequence comes from Vibrio tritonius, assembly GCF_001547935.1. Taxonomy (NCBI): domain Bacteria; kingdom Pseudomonadati; phylum Pseudomonadota; class Gammaproteobacteria; order Vibrionales; family Vibrionaceae; genus Vibrio; species Vibrio tritonius. Next base: position 1,195,662 of record NZ_AP014635.1, on the reverse strand, counting down.
GACCCCTCCTTGGTGTTGATTTACTCGCGCGTACATCGGACAGATGATATCGGTCGCAGCACTGTTCGCACCACCACCTTCATATTGAATAGGACGTGAAGGATCGCGCTGTTTTGTCCACTGATACATAGCGTGGTGGTTAAAACCAATCCCCGATTCATTGCCTAGCGACCAAATGATGATGGACGGATGGTTTTTGTCTCGTTCAATCATGCCCATCATGCGCTGCATATAAGCGTGGTTCCACTGAACATCGTTCGACAAACGACACATTGGGAATTGCCCATGGGTTTCCACGTTGGCTTCGTCCACGACATACAAACCATATTGGTCACACAACTCATACCAACGGGGATGATTTGGGTAATGGGAAGTACGCACCGCATTAAAGTTGTGCTGTTTCATCAGCACAATGTCTTGAATCATGGTCTCTTCATCAACGAAATGACCGGTTTCTGGATGATGTTCATGGCGGTTTACCCCACGAATCAGCAAAGGCTGACCGTTCACTTTGAGCAAGCCATCTTCAATGCATACTGAGCGAAAACCGATGGTAAACACCTCACTTTCAACAGGTTCGCCTTGTTTGTCTAATAGGCTCACGACACAGCGATACAAATTGGGCGTTTCCGCTGTCCACTTAGCCGGAGCTTCGACAATAAAGTGCTGCTCAACCTTATCGTGCCAACCACCTTTTTCATCCACATCAAAGGTGTGTGTCCCCGTAAGGTTAGCCCCTTGCAGGGTGACTTGTTCCCCTTGTGCATCATATAGGGCAACCTCAACACAATGGTCACTGGTTGCAGCGGTTAAGGTGGTGGTAATGTCCAATATGCCATCGCGATATTCTGGACTTAGGCTGGGGCGAATAAACACATCCTTGATGGCGAGTTGCGGTTTTTGATACCAAAAAACGTCACGGAAAATCCCACTAAGCCACCACATGTCTTGGTCTTCAAGATAAGAACCGTCGGACCAACGCAGCACCATTACGGCAATTCGGTTGCGACCCAATTGCAGATGTTGTGACACATCAAATTCTGCGGGTAAACGACTGTCTTGAGAGTAGCCGACCCACTTTCCGTTACACCATAGGTGAAACGCTGAATTGACCCCTTCAAACACTAAGCGGCTTTGCTCTACACCAAGAGAATCGACCTCGAAGTCACATGCGTAGCAGCCCGTTGGGTTTTCCTCTGGGACATAAGGCGCTTTATCTGGAAACGGGTATTTAACGTTGGTGTAAATCGGCTTATCAAACCCTTGCATTTGCCAGTTACCCGGCACCTTAATCGCATCCCATGCGCTGAGATCAGTATCAGGTTCAATAAACGCTGCTTCCACCTTCTCCGGAGCAGAGTAGAGTTTAAATTGCCACTTTCCATTGAGGTAATGACGAGAAGAGTGCCTTTTATTTAGCGCATCGTCCGCACTGCGATAACTGTGCAGCGGTGCATGAGGGGCTAGTGTACCCAACTTCACCACGGATGGATTTTGCCACTCTTGGCTTGCGATAATATCGTGAAAATTTCGCATAGTAGAAGACCTCATAACGACGAATAAAGGGGGGACGAACCGCCTCCCCCTTTTACTATTTTTATAACTTGGAATTTGTATAACTCTTTTCGCATAATCATGATGTTAACTAAGGCTTATCCCTAGCCACTGATTACGCGGTTTTTTCTGTTGCGGGATGAAGTGAAGACTCAGCCTCTGCTTCACCTTCTGGACGAGTAAAACCTTCATGCAGTTTGTAGTAGCGTTTATAGATAATGGCACTGAGCACCATCATGATGGTTGGCAAACCAATCATCATCATGTTTAAGCCAAACACTGTGCTATCACTTTGGGCGACATTCGGTACATAACCGATGGCAGATAGCCCTACACCTACAATGAATGCACCTGCTGCACCAGCAAATTTCACCAACATGGTTTGAACTGAGAAAATAACGCTTTCGGTACGACGACCAATTTTGTATTCGCCATAGTCCACCACATCGGCCAACATAACGGTTTGCAATGCGTTCGCAATCCCAACCCCAAACTTGATTGCCGCCCCAGCTAGACCAATCAACAGAGTATTACCCGGAGCAAGTAAGCTCATTGCAAGTAGCAACAAACAGGAAACCACAGGTAAGCCACAAGCAACCACCCACAGGTTCTTACGTGGCAAGATCGCAGCCAGACGAGGGAAGAGGAATACCCCAGCAACTTCGGCGCCGCCGGCAATCATCATATACACTGGGAACAACTCGGCATTGCCCATGGCGTAAGTGAAGTAGTAAATCGCAAAACCACCCACCAGCAAGTTGGCAATTTGGAAGCTCAGTACGGTCGCGATCAATGCTTTTAGCTGATCGTTACCACCAATAATATGCAGCGTATCTTTCAAGCTGAATTTTTCAGCTTTAGTCGATACCACCACTTTTTCTTTCACGTTTTTAAAGGTGAGTAATGCGCTCAAGATAAACAATACCGCAATGATACAAGCGACATTGAAGAAGCCTTGACCTTGGTCCCCGTTACCTAAATCTTTGACGATCAGCAAGCCGTAACTACCGACAATAAACCACGCGATACTGGCAAATAGACGCGGCCATACCACCAGCTTTTCACGTTCACGACGAGAATCGGAGATCGCAGGAATCATTGACCAGAAAGGAATATCCATGATGGTGTAAGTCAAGCCCCACAAAATATAAATGGCTGCGGCATACACATAGGCACTCGTACCGGTAAACATATGTGTGCTAAACAGTGCGATCAGCACAAATGCGTTAATCACCGTACCAATGACAATCCAAGGACGGAACTTACCAAAACGTGAACGGGTGTTGTCGACCACAATCCCCATCATCGGGTCGGTAATCGCATCAACAATACGTGCAGCGAGGAACACTGTACCGACAAAGGCAGCCGAAAGACCGACCACATCGGTAAAATAAAACATCAAGAAAATGTAGATAGGCGCACAGGCAAGATCCTTACCTAATGCACCAAGGCCGTAGGACGCCTTAGTTTTTAGAGTGATATGGGTAGGTTTCATAGAGTAAGAGCCTTTATATGTTTTTATGATGTAAACATTATGTTTAACTCTCAAGGCAAATTCTGTGATCCCAACGCCAGCAAATGGAAACGTTTCCACAAGGTACTCAGAAAGAGGAACAGCTCACACTTTTTCACTCTACTCGCTGTATTTATTAGAAAAAATATGGATTTAAAGAAAAGAACCGCGATCAATATCACAATCGAACCGTGCAATATTCATCATGGATAAAGGGGTTAGGAGAATAATGGGTAAAACGTTAACATTTTAACGATATCATCACTCGCATAAGCGATCATCAAGTCATGAAAGAAAAGGAACTACTCTGCCCTGTCAGCACCTGAGCTGCATTCGCCAATAGCAGAGCATAAACGTCAATCAGTCAACTTACTCTTTCAGGGAATCATTAACGATTTAGCCATATGAGTTAGTTGCTCTTTTGGGCACTCAAAAACGCTTCCATGGCTACCACGGTTTCTTGGCTACAATGGTGCTCAATACCTTCTGCATCGGCACGGGCATTCGCCTCTGGTACGCCTAAAGCAATTAAGGTTTCGAACACCACGTTATGGCGGTGCGCAACTTTCTCGGCGAGTTCGCGCCCCTTGTCGGTGAGAAACACACCGCGGTATGGCATGGACTCAACTAAGCCTTCTTTTTTCAGGCGAGTGATGAATTTAGATACCGCGGCAGCACTGACACCAAAACGGGCGGCAAGATCGGCACTGCGAACCTCACCATGGGTTTGGAAAAGGTCCGCAATTTCTTCAACATAGTCCTCCACCAGCTCACTTTGGTGGTCTTCTTTGGTCTTATTAAAATAGGCGCTCTGTTGTGATTTCGGCATGATAATTAAGCTACAGTGTAGAAAATGACATACACATTTAAGCCTATGATTAAACTACAAATCAAGCCTCCAAGCGCAGTAATCCATTTTTTATTGACCATCTCGCCCATCACAGAGCGTTTCGAGGTAAAGGTCAGCAGTGGAATCAGCGCAAATGGGATACCAAAACTCAGTACCACTTGACTTGCGACCAAGGCTTTTTGCTCTGATACCCCCAGCATAATCACGGCTAACGCAGGAATCATGGTGATCAAGCGACGTACCCCAACCGGAATGGTAAAGCGCACAAACCCTTGCATCAGTACCTGACCAGAAAGCGTGCCAACAATCGATGAAGATAACCCCGCCAATAACAAACCAACACCAAAGATAATACTGGCCGCTTGCCCTCCCATAAGCGGAGATAACAGTTGGTAACTTTCAGAAATGGTTGCCACATCTTGATGACCACTGTTATGGAATGTAGACGCTGCTAACGCCAACAGTGCCATATTCACTAAACCTGCCAGCGCCATGCCGATGATCACATCCCAACGATAGTAGCGAGCGACAGTATTTTTCTCAGACTGATTACGTACTTTGATTCGGTTTTGCGCCAACGCTGAATGAAGGTAAATCACGTGCGGCATTATGGTTGCGCCCAAAATACCTGAAGCAAGATAAATGGCATAGCTATCAGGAAATGAAGGAATAAGCAAACCTTGTGTTAATGCGGCCATATCTGGGCGACTAAGTAACAGCTCTACCCCAAACCCCAAAGCGATTGCCATGATCATGGCACCAATTAAGATTTCCATTAATCGGAAGCCGTATTTTTGCAGCAGCAACGCAGCATAGGTGATTAGCCCGGTGAGCAGTGCTCCATACATCATCGGGATATCAAACAGCAATTGAAACGCCAATGCCGCGCCTAAGAATTCAGCCAAATCGGTCGCTATAGCAACGATCTCAGCTTGAACCCAGTAAAACCAAACCACTGGGCGTGGATACCGATCGCGAATCACTTGCGCAAGGTTCTGCCCAGTTGCTAAACCCAAACGGGCCGACATACCTTGAATCAACATCGCCATCAGGTTCGCCGCTAACACCACCCACAGCAGGGCGTAACCATAACGAGCACCTGCTTCAATGTTGGTGGCAAAATTGCCTGGGTCAACATACGCAACCGCTGCAATCAAGGCTGGCCCAAACATAACGAGCCAACTAAAGCGCGCAGCTTTACCTTGCAATACGTGACTTGCTTGAAATTGGATAGAAGAATTTGAAATAGATTGCAGCATTAAACTCACCTCACATAAGTTAACCTTGGTTAACATCCTTATCTTCGGTTAAAACAGCGCTTAAAATCCAATCGTTTTTCCCAATCGAAATGATAACTTTTATCAATTAAGTTTTTACTTGATAACTTGCTAATGTGCTACAGCCGCACCAACAACGACTGACGACGCCAGCGAATGCCACCCAGATCACAGGGAATATTTGCCCTTGATTCCAAATATTGCGATTTCCCCGAAAAGCAAAAAATCCACTCCGTAAAGCAAAATTTTTTGTTAATGACTCATCTACATTTGCGTTAAGAAGTGCGTTTTTTCACACGTATTGATGCTTCTCCCTACCGCATCTTTAGTGCTTCTTAACATTCATCAAACCTAATTAAATCAATTATAAAAATGCAACTGAAGGATAGAAAACATGAAAGTTACTCATTCTCTTTTTACGTTGAGTGCGATAGCTGCTGCCTTGTCTTTGGCAACCAACGTTACCGCTAAAGAAACGGCTCATCATAATCAGCACAGCAAAATGACCGCGGAAAAACTGGCAACAAAGTTGGTTAAAGAGATGACCATCAACGAACGTTTGAGTCTGCTGGTGGGTCCCGGTTATGGCGTAGATGGGACCAACGCGTTAAAAAGTGTCTCTGGTACCGCTGGGTACATCAACGGGGTGCTAAATAGCGACAGTGGTATCGATTTACCTGCTGCCGTACTGTCCGATGGCCCTGCAGGGATTCGTATCGACCCAACTCGCGACGACGACTCTGCAACCTATTACGCAACGGGTTTTCCTGTCGGTACGCTCCTCGCCTCCACTTGGGATCCCAAATTAGTTAAAAAAATTGGTAAAGCCGTGGGTCAAGAGGCTTACGCGTATGGCGTCGATTTTTGGCTTGCTCCGGGGATGAATATCCAACGCGACCCGCTTAACGGACGTAATTTTGAATATTTCTCCGAAGATCCTCTAGTGACAGCCAAAATAGCGGAAGCGGAAATCGACGGGGTGCAATCACAAGGAGTGGGCGTCACCATTAAACACTTTGTTGCTAATAACTCCGAAACCAATCGTATGAACGTGGATAACATTATTTCTCCACGCGCACTACGCGAAATTTATCTGCGTGGCTTTGAAGATGTGGTTGAAAATGCCGACCCTTGGGCATTAATGACCAGTTACAACAAGGTTAATGGCACATACACTTCGCAACGTTATGATTTGATAACACAAATTCTGCGTGGCGAATGGGGCTTTAGTGGTTTAGTCATGAGTGACTGGTATGCAGGCGATAGCGCCGTTGCTCAAACTAAAGCGGGCAATGACTTGATTCAACCCGGAGGGACAAATTTAGTTAGTGGTGAAGCTCAGCTTAGTGCCCTAGAGGCCGCCTATGAAGCTGGGGAATTGGATGAAAAAGTGATCACGGCTAACGCCATTCACATTGTCACCCAAATGATCAAAACCCCATCTTACGCACGCGTTACGCCAAGCAACACACCTGACTTAGATGCGCATGCAACACTGTCTAAAGAAGTGGCTGAAGCCGGTATGGTGCTGCTGAAAAACAACGGTTCTGCCCTACCGATTGCCAGCGGTACTAACGTTGCTTCATTCGGTATTGCTCAATACACCACACGTAAAGGCGGTACAGGTAGTGGCGATGTCAACAGTGCTCATGTGATTGATATCGCCGACGGCTTAGCATCTCAATTCACCGTTGACAGCACGTTGCAGAGTCTCTACAGCACTTGGTACACCAACAATCGAACAACAGAAAGCGACTCACTTGGCGTCAGCACTACCTACTATTGTGATGAATTGAGCTTAACCGATGCGCAAATATCACAAGCAGCTGAAGATGATGATATCGCCGTTATCAGTATTTCCCGTGTCGCAGGTGAAGGTAATGACCGCACGGTCACCGAAGGTGACTACTTACTCTCAGAAGATGAATCCAATTTGATCAGCCAAGTCTCTACTGCTTTCCACGAAAAAGACAAAAAAGTGGTGGTGGTTCTGAATATTCCGGGTGTCATTGATACTGCGTCTTGGCGTGACAATGTGGATGCTATCTTGTTGGCTTATATGCCTGGACAAGAAGCAGGTTATGCGATTGCCGATATCCTAAGTGGCGAAACCAATCCAAGCGGTAAATTAGCTCAAACCTTCCCTATGGATTACCAAGATGTCCCATCAGCCAGCTCATTTGCCGGTGTGGATACCGATGGTGACGGTACTATCGATACCAACTACTATGATGATGGTATTTTAGTCGGCTATCGCTACTACACCACCAACGATGTGGAAGTCGCTTATCCATTTGGCTATGGCTTGTCTTACACCAAATTTGCCTACAGTCACCCAGTGGTTCAACTCAATAGCGTTGGTGATAAGGGTAAGAAAGGCCATCTAAAACTGAAAGTGACCGTAGCAAACACTGGCGACACCGCAGGTCAAGAAGTAGCGCAAGTCTACATTTCTGCACCACAAAATGGCCTCACCAAACCACGCTATGAACTTAAAGCGTTCGCCAAAACTCACACTTTGCGTCCTGGTGGCAAACAAACCTTGCACTTCACAATACCAACTCGTTGGTTAGCAAGCTTTGATGCGGCGAATCACCAGTGGGTAGTCGCCTCAGGTATGTACAAGGCGTATATCAGCCCATCGTCCGATGTCTCTGATATTGCACCGCTGACATTCCGCGTTAAAAAAGCGGTGATCATTCCAGCAACCGAAGGGGCTTTAGATCTACCAGCAGACATTCAAACCAATGCAACAGGTGGTATTCTAGTGCCATAAATATGGGACATTACCTGAGTTAGATCACACTAACTTACTGATAAATTGGGTCATTTTTTTGATAAGGAAAGATGACCCTTTCCGCATTTCCTACATATTCCCCCAAACGCAAAAAATTGCCCCCAAATGCAAAGAAATAGGTTCAACAATCCGTTTTGATAATAGCTGTTCTCACCTCCTATGGGTGATGCTTTGGTGATCATCTTGCCCCTAACTAAATGACCGAAAGATGCAGAGTACATTCTCGCTGAAACCGCATCTGGAGGTATAAATACTATTAAAATGAAAGGATATTAGAATGGAATGTCGCAATAACTATCGTCTGAATTCAGTCGCTTTAGCGGTCGGTTTAGGCTTGGTCATGGGATTGAGTGGCTGCAGCTCAACTCCAGCAGAAACCGATCAAGCCGCACGAGAAGCAGCCCAAAAAATGGTGAGCAATATGACCATGGATGAGAAACTCAATATTCTCGTTGGTCCGGGCTACCATGCAGATGGCATCAACGCCAAAAATAAAGTACAAGGTACAGCTGGCTACATTAATGGCGTTAATAATCCAGCAGAAGAAATCGATTTGCCAGCGGTCGTCTTGGCAGATGGCCCTGCCGGTATTCGAATTGATGCGAATCGTAAAGACGACCCTAACACCTACCACGCGACAGCATTTCCGGTCGGGGTACTGCTTGCATCCACTTGGGATACCAAGCTCGCCGAGAAAGTGGCGGAAAGTGTAGGTCAAGAAGCCAAAGCCTATGGGGTCGATTTTTGGCTTGCTCCGGGAATGAACATTCAACGTAACCCGCTAAATGGTCGCAACTTCGAATACTATTCTGAAGATCCCCTAGTGACCGCGAAAATCGCTGAAGCCATTACCGATGGAGTACAAAAAGAAGGCGTTGGCGTCACGATCAAACACTTGGTTGCCAACAACTCTGAAACCAACCGTTTTAACGTAGACAACATTATTTCCCCACGCGCACTGCGCGAAATTTATCTACGTGGTTTCGAAGATACAGTAGAAACGGCTCAACCTTGGGCGATCATGTCTTCGTATAACAAGGTAAACGGAGAGTTCACCTCGCAACGCCGCGACCTACTCACCGACGTATTACGTAATGAGTGGGGCTTTAGAGGTTTGGTCATGAGTGATTGGTTTGCTGGCGACAACTCCGTCGATATGATCAATGCCGGTAACGATGCGATTCAACCGGGTGGCGTCAACCTCATCACTAAAGAAGATCACCGCGCTGCGCTAGAAAAAGGCGTTAAAGACGGCTCATTAAATGAATCAGACATCAATTTAAGTGTTGAACGCATCGTAACCCAAATGCTCAAAGTCCCAGCCGCGGAACAACAGCCTTTAACCAATCAACCAAACTTGGACAAACACGCGATTATTTCTCGTATGGCTGCAGAAGAAGGCATGATTCTGCTTAAAAACCAAGACAATGCGCTACCTCTACAAACCAAACAAAGTGTCGCTATGTTTGGCATTGCTCAGCAACTCACTCAAAAAGGCGGTACGGGTAGCGGTGATGTTCACCCAGATCATTTGATCACCATCACCCAGGGAATGTCGGCTGAATTTAATCTTGATCAGGACTTAATGAAAGAATACCAATCTTGGTATCTGAAGAAACGGGTGAAACACACTGGCAAATTTGGTATCAGTACAACATATAGCTGTAACGAACCACGGCTCACCTCAGCACAATTTACCCAAGCCGCCAAAGACAATCAGAGCGCGGTCGTTACCATTTCTCGTATGGCGGGAGAAGGAACAGATCGTCAGGTAAGAAGAGCCGATTACCTGTTAACTCATGATGAAACCCGCTTAATTAAAAATGTCTCTCAAGCATTCCACGCAGTTGGGAAAAAGGTCATTGTCGTGCTCAACATTCCAGGCGTGATTGATACCTCTTGGAGCAAACATGTCGATGGAATCGTGCTGGCTTACATGCCAGGCGAAGAAGCAGGTTACGCGGTAGCCAACGTATTGTCAGGCAAAACCAACCCAAGCGGCAAGCTAACGCAAACCTTCCCACTTAACTACAGCGATGTTCCTTCTGCTCAGAGTTTCTTTGGCCAAGATACTGACAACGATAAGGAAGTTGACACCAACTACTATAACGAAGGGATCATGGTAGGCTATCGCTATTACACAACCGCCAATAAACCAGTCGCTTATCCGTTTGGATATGGACTGTCCTACACTCAATTCCACTACGACAACGCCCACGTTAAAAGCAATACCTTAAATAATGTGGGAGCCAGTGGAACTGTATCGCTTTCTGCCACCATCGAGAACACTGGGAGGAGTACAGGTAAAGAAGTCGCTGAAGTTTACATCAAAGCGCCACAAGGCAAGTTGGTGAAACCTGCGATTGAACTCAAAGCCTTTGCCAAAACGGAAGCACTCGAACCAGGACAAAAAGAGACACTCTCTTTTACTATTCCAGCCAAATGGCTAGCAAGCTTTGATGACAAAGCCAATCAATGGGTCATTGAACCGGGACAATATCAAGCCTATATCGCCCCTTCCTCTGATATTACAGGAATCAAACCGCTTAACTTTAGCGTGAAAAAAACTGTGATTGTGGCAAACACGACACCAAATGCCTTGGCACTGCCTAAAGGCTACAAAGAAGATAACGCTGGCGGAATCGTTATCAAATAACCCCCGCCTCACCCCAGAAAAGGCGCACACTCCACAGTGTGCGCCTTTATTTTCTACGCAGAATACATCGGCGCCTTACCTAAGAGCGAATCCGTTCTCACTAAAACAGCATCTTGAGGTTACTTGGGTATATCAACATGCCTCAATTCTCATTTTTTCAATTTTCACCCAAACGATAAAAATTACTCCCCCAAGCAAAGAAAGCGGTTCCACAATAGGTTTTCATAGTCGCTGTTAATCAGCACTCGTAGGTGTGCTGAGGATTTGTGTACGCACATTTTGGCGTCACGTTGCAAAGCAAAAGGACATTAGAATGAAATACGGTGAACACTATCGGTTAAGTACAGTTGCAGTGGCTATCTCACTAACGCTTGGACTGGGTTTGGTCGGTTGCAGTACAACCCAAGATGAGACAGACCAAGCTGCTCGAGCTGCCGCTCATGAAATGGTCAGTAAAATGAGTGTTGATGAGAAGCTCAACATATTAGTTGGCCCGGGCTACGGCAATGATGGCACCAATGCCAAAAACAGCGTAAAAGGAACCGCTGGTTACATCAATGGGGTGAACAACGCCGAAGAAGGCATCGACCTTCCTGCAGTCGTATTAGCTGACGGCCCGGCCGGTGTGCGTTTAGATGCCACCCGTAAAAATGATCCTAATACCTACCATGCCACTGCTTTTCCAATTGGCGTATTGCTGGCGTCTAGCTGGGACACCAACCTGGCACAAACCGTTGCCGAAAGCATTGGTCAAGAAGCGCGGGCCTACGGCGTTGATTTTTGGCTTGCTCCAGGGATGAACATTCAACGTAACCCGCTCAATGGTCGCAACTTTGAATACTATTCAGAAGATCCATTTGTCACCGCAAAAATCGCCGAAGCCATTACACAAGGTGTCCAAGAAGAAGGTATTGGTGTCACTATCAAGCACTTTATTGCCAATAACTCTGAAACCAACCGTCGTACCGTAAATAACATTATCTCACCTCGTGCACTGCGTGAAATCTATCTGCGTGGTTTTGAAGATACCGTTGAAACAGCGCAACCATGGGCAATTATGTCGTCTTACAACAAGGTTAATGGGACGTACACTGCGCAACGCTATGACTTGTTGACCGATGTGCTACGCAATGAATGGGGCTTTAACGGCTTGGTGATGAGTGACTGGTTCGCTGGTGATAATTCCGTTGAAATGATCAATGCCGGGAATGACAGCATTCAACCGGGCGGCGTCAACATGGTCACCAAGGAGAAACAGCTGCAAGCTCTGCAACAAGGCTATAAAGATGGCAAACTTAAAGACGCAGAGATTAACCTCAGCACTGAGCGCATTGTGACGCAAATGCTCAAAACTCCTGCGGCACAAAATCAGCCTTTAACTAACCATCCCAACTTGTCCACCAACGCCAACGTATCGCGGTATGCGGCAGAGCAAGGTATGATCCTACTGAAAAACCACCAGCAAGCATTACCACTCCAAGCCAACCAAGCAGTAGCGATGTTTGGTATTGCCCAGCAACTCACCCAAAAAGGGGGAACCGGCAGTGGTGACGTTCACCCTGATCACTTAGTAACGATTACTGAAGGGCTTTCTCAACAATTTAAGGTGGATGCAACACTGCGAAACACCTATCAAACATGGTTTAACACACATCGTGTAGAACACACCGACCAATTTGGCATTAGTAAAACCTACACCTGTGAAGAGCCTACACTTACAGCTGCCCAATATGCTCAAGCGGCAAAAACTAATGATGCTGCGGTAGTCACCCTATCGCGTATGGCTGGTGAAGGCAGCGACCGTACGGTAACGAAAGGTGACTATCTACTTACCGATGATGAAACGGCGCTGATTAACAATGTCTCTAACGCCTTCCACGCAGTGGGTAAAAAAGTCATTGTAGTACTGAATATCCCAGGGGTAATCGATACCTCATGGTCTGAAAAAGTCGACAGCATCCTGCTAGCGTATATGCCTGGGGAGGAAGCAGGTTATGCTGTCGCAAATATTCTCTCTGGCAAAACCAATCCAAGCGGCAAACTGACGCAAACTTTCCCTAACCACTATAACGATGTGCCATCATCTCAATCCTTCTTTGGTAGTGACACCAATGGTGATGGTGAAATAGACACCAACTATTACAACGAAGGAATCATGGTCGGCTATCGTTATTACACAACGGAAAACAAACCCGTTGCCTACCCCTTCGGTTATGGACTTTCCTACACCAACTTCCAATACGATAATTCTCAGATCACATTGAATACGCTGGATAAATTAGGAGCAAACGGCCAAGTATCGCTGAAAACCACCATAGCGAACACCGGGAAATTGACAGGGAAAGAGGTCGCCGAGGTTTATATCAGCGCGCCCCAAGGCAAATTGGTAAAACCTGCGATTGAGCTGAAAGCCTTTGCCAAAACAACCGCTTTGCAGCCGGGCGAAAAAGAGTCTCTCTCTTTTGATATTCCAGCCAAATGGCTTGCTAGCTTTGATGCAAAAGCCAATCAATGGATTATCGAGCCGGGACAATATCAAGCGTATATCGCACCTTCATCTGACATTACCGGTATCGAACCGGTGAAGTTCACCGTGAAAAAAACGGTTGTTGTGGCCCACACCACTCCGAACGCATTAGCGCTACCTGAAGGCTTTGAAGTGGATTCAACAGGTGGAGTGGAACTAAATTAGTCTATTTGATAGATAGACTATCCCGCACGCGGATGCGTGCGGGATATAACGCTAACCCAAAACACAGGTAGTCATGTCTTTATTGGTCTACTGCGCGTTCACTTAATCTAAAAGAGCAAATGTAGTGATCAGGACAGCTGTTACGATCAAAGGAGAGCACCTCAAAGCCAGAATGAATCACGTCACTTAAAGCTTGCTCCGGTGAGACTCGCGACGCCGCCCCCTTAAAATATACGATAAAGACTCTCGCTTTACGCTGTATTGGTTGCTTGAGATTAGCCAAAAAGCGCACACCTATAGCGTGTATAGAGTGTCGTGTTATTCATTACAATATGGCGTGACTAAAAATAGCTCACCAACCGTCTCGTTATAGAAAACGAACCACATCTCGATGTCAGTATGCCTTTTGCAGGAACAGTGCCAATATTTAACATTATGATTTATATTGATTTTAAATAAGGCGCTTTTTCTTTATTATCAAAATAACAAGCAATAATAGTGTCATAATGACAATATTATTGTCATTATGACATTGAGTCTATTTTAAATTGAGGCGTTTCATCAGTCGGTGTAAGTTGGGAGGGTTCACATTTAATTGTCTGGCAGTTGCCGTCAGATTTTCACCATTTTCTGCAAAGCAATTTTGTATGAAATGGGTTTGAAAAAGATCCACAGCTTCTTTTAGACTTAATTTCTTACATTCTGAAAAGATTGAATCAGACATAGTTTCCTGAGTATCAAAAAAAATCTCATTATTATTTTCGTCTGTAACCAAATTAAAATGCTGTGGAAGTAATGTAATTTGTTCTGATTTACTGGTTGACTTCGCTAATACCGATGCCCGATTGATTGCATGCTCTAACTCCCTAACATTGCCTGGCCAATGATAGTGTTGCAACATAATTAATGTCTCAGCACCTAAGCGAATATTAGTGACTCCAAGCTGATGAGCACATCGCTCAGCAAAGAACCCTGATAACAAAATAACATCATTATCTCTTTCCCTTAGTGGCGGGACAAAAACGGGAAAGACACTTAATCTATGATATAAATCTGCGCGGAAATTGCCTTTTTTTACCTCTTCGTGCATCACTCTGTTTGTTGCAGCAACAATACGTACATTTACCCTTATATTTTTGTCATCCCCTACCCGTTGTATGTCACCATATTGAAGCGCTCTAAGCAGCTTCGCTTGCAATGATAACGACAACTCGCCTATCTCATCTAAAAAGAGCGTGCCTTTATCAGCCAATTCAAACTTGCCTTTTCGATGGCTAATCGCACCAGTAAACGCCCCTTTTACATGCCCAAATAATTCACTTTCCGCGACAGATTCAGGTAAGGCCGCGCAATTCAAATAAACCAACGCGTTCTTCGCACGTTTTGATTGAACATGAAGAGCATTTGCGACCAACTCTTTACCAACCCCGGTTTCTCCCATGATTAATACAGATAAATCCGTGTCAGCCACAGCTTCGATTTGCGATTTTAAATCTAGCATGGGGGATGATTGACCAATAATCTCTCCCACTTGATACAATTGCCCTGAATGTCTAGGAGCAACGGTTGCTACACCCGCATTTTTTTCCAACTGTTCCATCATTAACGCAGTGTTAAGGCTACTTGCTGCCAATGCACAAATGATTCTTAGATCTTCATCTTTAAAATCATCAAACTGAGTAGGATCAAATGCATCAATGGTGACGGCGCCCATTAAGCGATCATCAAAAAGCAGTGGCAACCCGATGCACGAATGCACTTTCAGCTCATCTGCATGATTAGGGATTAACCCATCATAGGGATCGGGTAAGTCACTATCCGAGGGAAATCGTACAATATCTCCAGCACGAGCGATTGCCTCTAATCTAGGGTGCTGCGCAATATCGAATCGTCGCCCAAGCACATCATTACTCAACCCATTTGTCGCCAAGGGAACGAATTGCTGATGACGAAAAAGCAGTAACGCTGAGGCGTCGCATTTTAACGTTTCTCGTATTGCCGAAAGTAACCGCTCAAATCGATCTTGAGCAGAAATACCCGACGTAATATCAAGTGCAACTTGAACCCAAGCCTTACCTACTTGCTGCTTTACCATGTTTTCCTCATCAGCATCTCGATTCGCGACGCATACTATTATAACGACGATTTGATGCGTGGCTTGGGTCGCGAAAGCGACCTCATTTTCAACCACTCAAGCGTGCAACTCATCACCAATCATTCGTTGTTATCGCTAAAGAGAGAATCATACTCAAAATGACAATACATTATCAATATGAAAATATTAAGCCATTGTCATTTTGATAATAAACAAGTAAATTTTCTTTATAAGACATTGAAAATAAACATTTATTTTTATTGGCACGGATACTGCTCTTACTCTTAGAAATAAATACTAACAAGGTAAGAGAAAATGACGATTCATGTAAAAAATAACATTCACTGGGTGGGGCAGCGAGACTGGGAAGTACAAGACTTTCATGGCACCGAGTACAAAATCACCAAAGGCACTAGCTATAACAGCTACCTCATTCGTGAAGAAAAAGTCGTGCTTATCGATACCGTTGATCATCGTTTTTGCTACCAATTTCTGCAAAACCTCGAAAAAGAAATCAATCTAAACGACATTGATTTTATCGTCATCAACCATGCAGAAGAGGACCATTCAGGTGCACTCTCCGCATTGATGGATAAAATTCCACAAACGCCGATTTACTGCACAGAAGCGGCTATCGATTCGATCGTCGGTCATCACCATCACCCAGAATGGAATTTCAATACCGTTAAGACCGGCGATACGCTTGATATTGGTCATGGTAAGCAGCTTGTTTTTGTTGAGGCGCCAATGTTGCACTGGCCCGACAGCATGATGACATACCTAACTGGAGATGCTGTTTTATTCAGCAACGATGCTTTTGGTCAACACTACTGCGATGAAAGATTGTTCAATGATGAAGTTGACCAACACGAACTGTATGAACAGTGTTTGCGTTACTACGCTAATATTTTAACCCCGTTTAGTAACTTGGTTACCGCCAAGATTAATGAAGTACTGAGCTTCAATCTTCCTGTCGATATGATCGCGACGTCCCATGGGATCGTGTGGCGGGACAATCCCACTCAAATCATTCATCAATACCTTGAATGGGCAAATCACTATCAAGAAAATAGAATCACTATTTTCTACGATTCTATGTCAAACAATACCCGAATGATGGCTGATGCCATTGCACAAGGAATACATGATGTAGATGCAAACGTTGCGGTTAAAGTCTTCAATGTCGCCAAACACGACAAAAACGAGATTCTATCCAGCGTCTTTCGCTCTAAAGCAATTTTGGTTGGCTCATCAACCATGAATAACGTCATGATGCCAAAAATCGCAGGTATGCTGGAAGAAATTGCAGGACTCCGATTTAAAAACAAAAGTGCAGCGGCATTTGGTAGCTATGGCTGGAATGGTGGAGCCGTTGATCGTATCCACGCACGTTTGACTGATGCCGGTTTTGATACCAGTTTGAGCTTGAAAACCAAATGGCGCCCAGATCATAAAGCGCTGGCAGAATGCCAAGATTATGGACGTACAATTGCCAAACAGTGGCAGTTAAACCATCAGACCCAGCCAGTTGAGAACACCGCCCCTGTCCAAGAAAGTGTGAGTCCCGTGAGCATTCAAACTACCTCAGTCAGTGGCTCCTCTGAGAAGACAATAGATACCCAATCCATGATCTGTACCGTCTGCAATTGGGTGTATGACCCCGCAATTGGAGAGCCGAATCAGGATGTAATGCCCGGCACAGCTTGGGATGACGTCCCGGACGATTTCTTATGCCCAGATTGTAATCTTGGTAAAGATGTCTTTATCGAATACAACAATTAAGAGGGGTGATTGATGAGTGCACCTTTAATTATCATTGGTAGCGGCTTTGCTGCCTACCAACTGGTCAAAACATTGCGTCGAAAAAATAGCGATATTCGCATTCAATTGTTTACCTTGGATGAGGGTGAAGATTATAACAAACCCGATTTGAGTCATGTATTTACCAGGCAACAAATGGCGGATGATCTCATAGCAACAACCGCAGACGAATTCATCAAACGCTATGATGTTGATCTTTTCACAAATACGGCAGTGGAGCGAATAGACCCCGAAGCTCAAATCATCATGACGAAGGATGGGAGTTTTCCCTATTCTAAACTGGTGCTAGCGACTGGCGCTCATCCATTTTTGCCAAACCTAACTGGTGATGCCACACACCAAATCGTCACTCTTAATAGCTTGCAGGAATACCGTAAGTCTGAGCAACGCATACACACTGCACAGCGTATCTTGATTATGGGTGGTGGCATTATTGGCACCGAGCTGGCGATGGACCTCTCCACCAGTGGGAAACAGGTACAAATAGTGGAGCCAAGCGACCATTTAATGGCTAATCTGATACCTAATTTTATTGCTGATGCCTTAGAGCACCAATTGCGCCACCTTGGGGTAAATATTGAATGTCGCGACGCGATAACATCCGTAAATCATCGCAACAATGAATTGATGATAACGAGCCGAAAAGGCAACACCTTCAACGCCGATTGCATTATTGCCGCAGCGGGAATCGTGCCCAATACCGAGTTGGCAAAGGCTGCGGGGGCGATGATAAATCGAGGAATTATCGTTGATAATCAATTAAAAACATCACTTAACAATGTGTATGCTTTAGGTGACTGTGCGGAAGTCTACGGGAAAGTCATGCCGTTTTTGCAACCTATCATCCTAAGTGCAAACACATTGGCGAATGCATTAATGTCTACCCCATCAGTGCTTTCGCTTCCTGCCATGATGGTTAAAGTAAAAACCCCACAGTACCCGATACAAATAGGGGGAAACCATACGGTCGATTCTCACTGGCAAGTCGACTTTTCGACCCAAGGGATAATGGCAAAGGCGTTTGATAACCAGCAAAACATGACAGGCTTCGTGGTGACAAAAGAACATGTTAATCAGGCGTTTGCCTTGTTAAAAGAGGTGCAGCTCAATACACCAAATCAACAGTCCACATCAGGAGAGTGACCATGACTCACAAAAGAATACCCCAAAACTGGACTATCCAACGTTCAACGCCCTTTTTCAGTAAAGACAACGTTCCGGCCGCATTACTTTCCCATCACAACACAGCCGCAGGTGTTTTTGGACAATTGTGTGTGATGGAAGGCGTCGTTATCTACTATGGTTTCGCGGATGAACATGCGACTGAGCCTGAGGTAAAGGTCGTCATTTCGGCGGGAAGTTTTGCCACCAGTCCACCCCGTTACTGGCATCGTATTGAAATGAGTGATGATGCGCTGTTCAATATTAACTTTTGGTCGGATCCGCAAACACGACATCAGGATATGTACCACACCAAATAACGTGATAGGTAAATAAGTTTATAAAGAACGAAGATCGAGTCGATTTTCGTTCTTTTGTATCTTGGTGATTTACGTCCCCACTTTTTTCATCACATAACCACGATAACATCAGCCAGGTGAAACCGGTTGCATTTTGTGGATTCAGTCAAGCTTTCACGGTTATCCAATTGTTCCTTCTGGCAAACAATCGTAGATTATGGGCATGGATTACAGCGAAATGGGGGGGAATCGTGGGAAGTTGCAACAATTGGATTGCGAGAGACATTTTGTGTTTTTTCGATGAAAAAGGCATCGCGATAGAACCTATTTTGCACCATTCCGGTATCGTGCGCTGCGAACTAGACCGCCCCGATGGTCGCCTCACACAAGAGCAATACGCCAAACTACTCACATCCTTATCGCGCTATACTCCGCAGTATT
Organism: Vibrio tritonius; assembly: GCF_001547935.1. NCBI lineage: Bacteria > Pseudomonadati > Pseudomonadota > Gammaproteobacteria > Vibrionales > Vibrionaceae > Vibrio > Vibrio tritonius. The sequence continues at coordinate 1,176,506 of NZ_AP014635.1, read as the reverse complement.
ATGATTACCTTGTCGTAAAGCAGCAGCGGTCTGAATATCTTCAGTTTATTTATAGCCAATCACCCGATTTACTCGGGCTGTGTTTAAATAGTCCAGATGTAGAGCACTGCTTGCACCACTTTTTTGCCCACCGTAGTCTGATTGAAAACGCCAATCAAGTTGAGCTTGGCTGTTATCCTCAAGAATGGCATTTGGCCATGATGCCAAACAACCGCGGCGATGAGAGCAATACGCTGGCGGCGATTGGTTACTTTATCATGCTTTATGAGCTATTACGCAACTACACACCCACACCTCAAGTCACCATTTTTCTACCTTTAAGCAGTTCGACCTATCAAAACAAGCTCGCCACAGCGTTTGATGATCAATGTGTTTATCATGCAGGTCCAACCAAAATGGTGATTGAACGCAACACATTAGCGACAAAACACCCGTATTGGAACGCCACTCTATATGAACTTCAACTTGAGCGGGTAGCACAGCTTAATACGTCGTTAGATGAACAAACATCTTGGCGACAAAACGTGTTAGAGCAAATAGAAAAACAATTTAGTCGACAAACTACTACCCAAGATACCCATTTGCTGCATCAGGTCTGTTTTGATTTAAAGGTAAGTCGTTGGACTCTGAATTTACGCTTAAAAGAAGAACATACTTGCTTTACAGAATTGGTGAAAAAGGTGCGGGTGAACAAAGCTTGTGAACTGCTTACCCAAACGCATTTGTCGCTATTAGACATAAGCGATCAACTTGGTTTTTCCTCTCAAGCTGTTTTTTCTCGCTTTTTTAAAACGGCGCTAAATCGTACGCCACTCGCCTACCGCAATGCACACCAAGGTTAGGTTAGTTTGCTGTTCACCGACACTCAAAAAATCGATAGTCGGCTCAATTCGTTACGTGATAGCATATATTTGTTCGCATACGACTAAGGAGAACATGTCATGTTACCAAAAGGCATGATTGAGTTATCAGGGGAAAGTACGGGGTTTAGCGTACGTTTTCAAGGTATTTGGGTGGGAAATGACTTGGTCACCATCGTCTCTGGCGGCGATAAAGCCCACATTGGTGCGACAGCAGTAGCTCAACCCAGACCAAGTTTGCAAAACCCAGAAAAGATCAGTGCGTCGACGTCGGTGATCTGTGTTTTGGGCCATAAAGAAGACATGTTAGCGCACCATTTGGCTCAAACACTCGCGTCGCATCTCAACTGTGTGGTGAGTGTAAGTTGCGGCATCCACATGGATGATGCAGATGCGCAACAAATCAAAAATATTCAATCCCTTGTGACAGAACTACTTGACCAATTTATCCTTAAATTGAAACAGCATTAATCTTCTTGTTTAGGACCGTAAATCATTGCCTTAAGGATTCGAATAAAGATTTCGCGCTCCTCTGGCTCGATACGCTCAAGGAAAACATCGTCCACTTTATCGGCTAACGAAATGGATGCATCTAATAAAGCTTGCCCCTCTTCTGTTAGATAAACAAAACGACGACGTTTATCCGCCTCCCCCTGCTCGCGATAGATCAATCCACGCTTTTCCATACGACCAAGCATTTCCGCCAACGTCGCTTTAGTGGTAACAGAAGCCCCCATTAACTCCACTTGCTCGATACCCGGTTGATAAGCGATAGCGCGCAGTACAGAGTATTGAGGCTTAGTCAAATTAGGCATTTCGCTCTGCCATGTCGCTGTGTGCTCTTGCATCAGCTTACGCATCAAGTGAAATGCAACATGATCTAATTTGGAATACATATCCGCTTACTACTCATACGTGATTGATAACTTTCGACACTTTACCATAAGTTGTAATTAAATTTTGTTACCAAATACGAAAACATGAGTTGAAATTATAATTCGTGCACGATCTTTAACTTTTATGAACCATTGAACATTTGTTTCAATCGGCGTACATTTATCTATAACGTTCGTGTACGAACTTTAAATTAGCGAGAGGTAATATGAAACTAATTGTCGGAATGACTGGCGCCACCGGTGCCCCATTGGGCGTTGCTTTACTTGAAGCGCTGCGGGCGATCCCGGATGTCGAAACCCATTTGGTGATGTCACGTTGGGCAAAAACCACGATTGAACTAGAAACTCCGTACACGGCGAAAGATGTTGCCGCCCTCGCGGATGTGACTTACAGCTCAGCTGACCAAGCCGCAGCCATCTCTTCAGGTTCATTTCGCACCGATGGGATGATCATCATCCCCTGCAGTATGAAAACCTTAGCGGGAATAAGGGCCGGATACGCCGATGGATTAGTAGGAAGAGCCGCCGATGTCATTATCAAAGAAAATCGCAAATTAGTCCTCGTTCCTCGCGAAACTCCTCTCAGCACCATCCATCTTGAAAACATGCTCGCATTAGCCCAAAAGGGCATCACCATGATTCCTCCCATGCCCGCTTGGTACAACCATCCTGAAACCATTGACGACATCAAAAACCATATTGTTGCCCGCGTGCTAGACCAATTTCATTTGGACTTTCCCAAAGCCAAACGCTGGCAAGGTCTATCCGACGGCAATAATTTAGATTAACCATCCAAGGAGAATAACGATGGCATATGATGATTTACGCAGTTTTCTGCACGCTCTGAATGAGCACGGTCAGCTGTTACCTATCACTGAGCAAGTGAAAGCAGAACCTGATATCGCCGCAGCAGCCAACGCGACTGGGCGCATTGGCGATGGCGCTCCCGCATTAATGTTCAACAACATTGAAGGGTTCAACAACGCTCAAGTGGCGATGAACACCATTGGCTCGTGGCAAAACCATGCGATTTCTCTAGGCTTGGCACCCAATACCCCCGTGAAAGAGCAAATTGCTGAACTGATTCGTCGCTGGGACAAGTTTCCTATCGCCCCTGAGCATCGCGATAACCCACCTTGGGCGGAAAACACCCAAGAAGGTGACGATGTTAACCTGTTTGACGTATTGCCTCTATTTCGCCTCAACGACGGCGATGGCGGCTTCTATCTAGATAAAGCGTGTACGATTTCGCGCGATCCATCCGATCCAGATAACTTTGGTAAACAAAACGTCGGTATTTACCGAATGGAAGTGAAAGGCAAACGCAAATTGGCGCTGCAACCGATACCGATGCACGACATCGCCATTCACCTCAACAAAGCGGAAGAGCGTGGTGAAGATTTACCAATTGCGATCTCACTGGGTAACGAACCCATGATTACCCTAATGGGAGCGACGCCTTTAAAATACGACCAATCTGAATATGAGATGGCAGGCGCGCTGCGCCAAAAAGCCTATCCTATCGCAAAAGCACCACTCACCGGTTTTGACGTGCCATGGGGATCGGAAGTGATTCTTGAAGGGGTTATCGAAGGTCGCGTGCGTGAAATCGAAGGTCCATTTGGTGAGTTTACTGGGCACTACTCTGGTGGTCGTAACATGACCGTAGTGCGCATCGATAAAATCTCTTACCGCACTAACCCGATTTTTGAATCGCTTTATTTAGGTATGCCTTGGACGGAAATTGACTACTTGATTGGTCCGGTCACTTGTGTGCCTCTATACCAACAGCTCAAAGCAGAATTCCCAGAAGTACAAGCGGTTAACGCTATGTACACCCACGGCCTGCTAGCTATTATCTCAACTAAAAAACGCTTTGGCGGCTTTGCGCGTGCAGTCGGCATGCGCGCGATGACCACACCACACGGCTTAGGTTATGTGAAAATGGTTATCATGGTGGATGAAGATGTCGACCCATTCGATTTGCAACAGGTGATGTGGGCAATGTCATCCAAAGTGAACCCAGCCGGTGACTTAGTTCAGCTGCCTAATATGTCGGTTCTTGAACTGGATCCCGGCTCATCACCAGCAGGCATCACGGATAAATTGATCATTGATGCAACCACACCGGTTGCTCCAGATAACCGCGGCCATTACAGCCAGCCGGTGAAAGATTTGCCAGAAACCAAAGCTTGGGTCAGCAAACTGACTGAGATGATCGCCAAACAAAAACAGGAGAATAAATAATGATTTGTCCACGTTGCGCAGAAGACCACATTGAAGTACTTGCCACTTCACCGGTTGCGAATGTTTGGGAAGTGTATCAATGCCAACACTGTCTTTATACTTGGCGTTCAACTGAACCTTTGCGTCGCACCAGTCGTGAACACTATCCTGAAGAGTTCAAAATCACTCAGGAAGATATTGATAACGCGCCAGTCGTACCAAGTATTCCACCACTATTGCCAGAGTTTCAAAACCGCTAAGCAGTGCTAAATCATTCACTTGCGATATAAACACAATACCGCATCAAAAAAGGCAGCTAAGCTGCCTTTTTATCTTTTGCTAATTCGACTTAAGATTTCACAGCCGTGAGCTCTTTTAGTATCGGACCATAGCCATGATCACCTAACCAGTAATTAATAATATGTTCCACACGTTGACTAGTGTTGGTCGCACCCGAAATGCCATCAATTGTGTGCTGATCTAGCACATTTGGCTGTGCTTTATTGGGTTGTATAATTTGCAAGCTAGGCTGCCCATTAACCACAACCGCTTTACCCTCAAACTGCTTTAACCAGTTCATATCGGTCATGATATGACCGCCGAGCGCCGGAGTTTCACCTTGCTGATAAAAGCGTACTTTCTCAAGCTGCCCAGTCACCAAATGCAGCGCAAGATACCCTTTTAGATACGAAAGGTAACCTTTACCTTCAATAGGTAAAACCACGACATCACTGTTGCGTACGCGATAAATCAGTGTTTGATTCGGTTTACTGGTTAGCCCAGCCAAATTATTTGCTTCATTCAGCGGCGTGGTTTCTGCTTTGTGTTGTTGCAATGCTTGCTGATATTGACTGATCGCACTGACTGAATTAGTCACCGAACCTTGCGTAAAATCTACCAGCATAGGCTCAAGATTCGATGCAATAATTTTGCTCGCGCTATCATGAATTTGATCTAATCCAGCGACCTCAAGCAAGGTGCGGTTCTTATCTTTCAGCACTACGTGGTTTTCGGCGTTATCTCCATCAACACGTTTTATTGCTGTACTCGCATCGGGTGCAGCGGGACTCGAATGGATCTCTTTATCAAAACAACCACTGAGTAATAATGAACTTGGCAAAAGCAGAGCCACAAGTAGATACGTTTTTTTCATAACCCTTCTCAAACAATCGTCTAAGGTTTTTCAAATTAGTGAAGATGCATTGGGACAACGCGCGCAATAGCGTTCACTGGACCTTGGTTGGTTACCAACGTCAGTGGCACCAACTCACCTCGTTTTAATGGTCGGAGCAAGCCCATCAACATGATATGCGCCGTGTTCGGCGTTAATACGAGTTGCTGATGAGGCTTAACGGTCAACTCAGCGATAGGACGCATAACACGCTGACCACCTTCAAATACCGTTTCATGGAGCATGGTGTGCTTGAACAATTTGCCCACCACCTTAGTTATGATCAAAGGTTTGTCTGTCCGGTTATAAATGGTCATTTTCGAGCCTGTGGCAGAAGCACCATTTTGCGGCATGAAAATCTCAGCTTGCCCAACTTCTACATGGATACTTTGTGCCAACACCACATTCGGCGCCACCATCATCATTAGCATAATCACTAAGCGATACAACACACTTCGCACTCTTTATCCCCTACTTTAAAATCGCATTAACATAACGATCGAAATCCATTCCCGGCGAATAACCGAGATGCTGTGCTTGTAACACACCATGGCGATCAATAAAAAAGGTGGTGGGCGTTGCTACCACTTGATAACGCTCTTGAGTAATCCCCAATTGATCTAAACCTAACGGTAAAGAGACGCCTAGCTTGTCGGCAAATGCGGGTAAGTCTTCAGGAAAAGGGGGAATTCCTACGCCAATAAAGCGAATCTTACCTGGATGCGCTGTCACGTAATCTTGCCACGCCTTCATCATCACCAAGCAAGCACCACAGGTCGATGACCAAAACTCAACCACCACCGGCTGACCTTGAGCTTCGTCCAAGGTCATCTTGTTTTTTTGGTTATCCAGCACGGCTAAATCTGGCGCAGGTTGACCAATCGCTAACGTTTGTTCTTTGCAGCCACTGATCGCTAACATCGCGACCAGTAAGCTTGCCCACCCCAGCCGCTTAAGCGTCATTCATCCGCTCCTCACCGATGTATTTGCCATGCTGCAAACGGATAATACGATCGGTGTAGCGCCCCAAATCAGGGTTATGGGTCACCATGATGATGGTACGATTTTGCTCATGTAGCCGCTTAAAAATATCCAGTACAATCTGCTCATTCGCTTCATCAAGGTTACCGGTCGGTTCATCGGCAAACAGAATCGGGCATTCGTTGACCAAGGCACGCGCAATACAAACGCGCTGCTGCTCACCACCAGAGAGCTGACTTGGCAAGTGATCAATCCGATGACCTAACCCAACTTCTTCCAATACTTTTACCGCCGCTTCTTTATCCGTCACGCTGTGATAGTGCTGCGCCAACATCACGTTTTCCAGCGCAGTAAGGTATGGAATCAAGTGGAACTGTTGAAACAGTAGGCCTATCTTTTCGGCACGAAAAGCTCGACGAGCGTCTTCATCAAGACCCGCCGCATCTTGGCCGTCCAGAATCACTTGCCCTTCTGTTGCCGTGTCCAAACAGCTAAGGATGTTCATTAACGTGGTTTTGCCAGAGCCGGACGCCCCCATGATTGCCACAAATTCCCCTTTGCGAATGGAAATATTGATGTTGTCGAGGGCGCTGACTTGGTCAAAGCGTTTGCATAGACCTTTCGTTTCAATGGCAAATTCACTTTCAATAGCTAATTCGTTCTTCATAGCTAATGCAGTCATCTTATTCTCCTTTCAACACTTTAGCGGGATCAACATTCATCGCGCGCAAAGTTGGAATCGTTGCAGCCACTAACGCTGCACCGATAGATAAAACCGCCGTAATGGCAAATACAGGGGCACGTAAATCGATCGCAGAGCTAAACACGGTTTGCCCTAAAATTTGCGCCAATACATAACCAATGCCCAATCCCAATACGATTGAGGCCACCGTCATCACTAGGGTTTCTGCCAAGATTTGTCTGGTGATGGCTTTGTGGGAAGCACCTAAGGCTTTTTGCAGCGCAAACTCATGGCGGCGTTCGCCAATCATCGCCGTTAAGGTAGTGTTCACACACAAAGTGGACAGAACCAAAATGACAAAAGCCACCACGCCCATCAAAAGCTTGATTTTATCGAGCACTTTCCCCTCAGATGAGGAGACTTTAAGGATCGGGCGAATGGTTAGCTCAGGGAATTTTGCTTGCAGTTGCTTGGCAAATTGATCAACCTGATCTTTATCATTATCGATACTGAACATGGCATAATTTGCTTGGTCGCCCTGCCCTAACCACTCTTGTAAAATACTCAAATTAACAATGAGATAGTTATCTTCTTCAGCACCAGAATCAATAATCCCTTTAATAGTAAAGGTATGACGTTCTTGCCCCTTGATGATGCTGATATCCGAGCCAACTTTCAGCTCAAGCTTCTTCGCAAGGCTTGCTCCGATCATGGCGTTGCGTTTATCAAACGAAACACCAATCCACTCACCTTGAACTTGCCAATAAGGCACCAGCTTTTTCAGTTGAGCGAAATCGACGCCCATCGCGACCACTTTTTCTAGATCGGATTGCACCATGCCATACAGATAAGGACTTGATGCGACCAATTTACCGTGAGGTGCCATGTTCACCATGGTGCGATAATCCGCTGTCGATAAAGTGCTTTCTTTCGCGCCCGGACCAACATAGAAGTTCGCGCCATAGTTACGTAACTCATGGCTCATTTTTTGGTTGATATCGAAATAAACACCAGCCATAGCGGTCACTATTGCTGCCCCCATGGTGAGCGCAGCCAATACGACAAACACTCGACGCAGGCGCAATTTTAAAGAGCGAACCACCAGCAGTGTATTCATCGAACGATTATTGACGGCCATACAACACCTCGATTGGGTAAAGCGCAGCAATGCGACGTGAAGGGAAATAGGTTCCACACACCGTCATCACAACAGAAATCACTAAAATAAGTGGGATGATAATCCAGTGGAACGTAATGCTCGAACCGAACAGTGCATAGCCCATTACTTTAGCAAGCCCCCAGCCAGCAAGGCATCCTAGCGAACCGCCCACTAAACCACAAATCATAGATTCCGCATAAAACAGTAAGTAAACCTGCCAGTTATGCGCGCCGAGCGATTTCATCAAACCTATCTCTTTAGAGCGCTGCAATATCGCGTTGGTCATCAATGATGCTATCCCCATTGAAGCAGCAATAAAGGCGGCCAAGGTCACCATAAACAGTAAGCTCTGAATCTTGGCGATCACAATGCCTTCCGAAGCGGCCACTTGCCACACAGGGTGAACACTCGCATTGCTTAATGCTTTTTCTAGCTGGAACGAAATGGAAGAGACAAACGCCGTACAAAACCACAGATCATATTCATCGGAATCTAACGACTCCAAGTTTTCTCTTGCTTTCTTCGACAACGCATTTTCCGGTACCGTTAACGCAGAGACATTCACACTCTCTACACGACCTTGCAGATTAAGTAACGCCTGCCCGATATGCAGCGGTACCACAATCGCATCTTCTTCTGCGCCACCATTGGTTAAAATCCCCGTCACGTGCACAGTGAAGGTTTGCTCACCGTGGGTTAGCGTCAATGCGTCTCCCACTTTCCAGCCCATATGCGCTGCGATGGATTGCCCCACCAACGCTTGAGCTTGGCTATCGTCTGGCCACTGGCCATTCACTTTCCAATACTGGGCAATAATCTTGTTGCCGGTGTGATAATCCGGCTCATCAGGAACAGCTAACGACTGGTCAAAGAAAGTCCCAACCAGCGCGACCTTGTGTGATTCACTGCCCGCCGGTTTTTCATGATTGCGCACCACAACCGAACCACGAACAAACGGAGCAAAACCGATGATGTTATTGCGCCAAAAAATGTTCTTGATGTTCGGCAGCTCTGACTCAAGGATCAAGTCCTCTTTGTCCATCGATGCCAAGGCATTTTTCAAGGCATAAGGTAATTGAACCTGACCTTCAGGAGTAATTTCAATGTTCGCCCCGTAGCGTTTCATTTCTACTGACATCTTGTCACCGATCGTGATAGAGATGGCGAGTAGCGCTGAAATTAACCCCGCGGCCAAAAAGATAGTCGTAGTCGCAAGCCATTTACGACCACTGTCATGACGCCAAGATTGGCGCAACATAGTCCATAACATTATTGGTCACCTCCCAACGCTGAGCTGCTATTTACGTACTGCCAAGGGTTATCACGGAAGGCATCGTAAGAAGCTTGTTTCGAGAAGAAATAGGTCTTACCGCCAAATTGATAGCTAAACGGAGCGTCGATATTGGTTAAGGCATCGCCGTTAACCGGATCTTTCACCGTGATTTGCACCACATCACTAAAGTACTGTAAACCCGATTCCAACATCGCTTGGCTAATGACGATTTCGTTGTTTTTCAATGACCACTCTTTGATCGGTATCGGGTTACAGCCGCCCGGGTTACCAATCGAAGGAATGAAGATGTGCACGCCGCAAGCCAAACAGATCACTTGGTCGCCATCTTGAATATACCCAGCATCACCACAAAGCATACAAGCGTCAAACACCACACCAAATTTCATTTCACCTGGGTAGCGGTCAATCACAAAGAAGCGCACTACTTTACCGTCGCTGGCAATCCATTGATAACGATGCAACTTGCCATCTTTTAGCTCATCGGTAATCGCAATATGCACGGACTCGTCTGCGCTTAATTCGATGCTTTGTGCCGGGGAGCGCGTTGGTGGCTGAGAAGCCACAGCATCCCAGTAAAGCAGCGCTGCAAAAATTAGCACTAAAGAGCCTAAGAACCCGCGCACAATACGCTGCTGGCCAATCAATTTGGCTTGCCATTTACGGCGTGAAATTGCGTTTTGTTCACCCTTAATCGCAGTTTTAATCGGCACAATATCGTGGCGGTATTTGACCAAAGCCGGCAGCAAACACATCGCCATCACCACGTAGGCATATGTCCAGAAGAAGTTGGTTACTCGGGATACATAACTCAATAACTCTTGATAGAGATCGAGGATCTGGAGTTTCATTGCCGACAACAACACCTCTCCAGAGAGAGGAAGTAACGCCAGTAAGATTAAGACGAAAAAGAACACTCGCTTGAATAGCACACTGCGCTGCACCATCACTTGTGCCGTGAAATAGTGTACTGAGCCGATCAAAATCCAACCTAGCAGCAATGCTGCAACGTTCAAAATCAGTTCCGTATTAATCACACTGGTGGCGGTCACCATATCGAGTTTCGCCACGCGCGCCCACATAAAAGCGGTCAGCGAGACAATAACAAACTGCCACAGCAGCAAAAATCGATTGGGTTTGGTTACCCATAGGACATACACCAACAGCAATACCGTTAGTGCCATATCTCCTGCGCCGATAATCAACAGTGATGTTTGGCTGTAAGGCAATAGTGCATACGCAGCAACACCAGCAACGCTTGCCAGTACAGACCACCAAAAACGCTGTTTGTAGAATGAAGAGGTTGCACCGGACCAAAGCAGTCCGAACATGACGGCGGGAAGGAGGAAATAAGAAAGTACCTGAGAGAGATAAAAACTCATATTGCTCACATCATATTATTATGGAAGGCGGCCGTTTCGCCGATGACGAACCGGCCACCTTTTGTGCTAGCAGTGCAAAATCACTGCTAACAGCTGATTGGCTTAGTTCAAACCAACGTATTTAAAGTTGTAAGTTGCATCGAAAGGTTTGTACCAACGACCAACACCTGTTTCTTTGTCGGTATGACGTAGTAGGCCAGCTTTAGCAGGAGATTCGATGTGGAAAGTCAGCTCGTAGTTACCAACACCCAACATTTTTACGTTTGAACCGTAGTGAGGGCCATCAGACGCAATCATTGGCATGAAAGTGCCTTCTTGAGTTTTGCCTGTGTCTAGGTTTTTCATTTTGTAGCTGATGGTTAGGTAAGGGATCCACTCACCTGCAGCAAAGCCGTTTTTGTTGCCTTTTAGGGCATGAATGTCCGCTTCAAGGTGAACGTCAGCTTTTGAAGCCGCCATCATCATACCTTGAGGTTCCATAGTTACTGGCTCTAGGTAAACCGCAGCCAATTCCATACCATTCATTTCGATGGTTTCGCCCGCTGGGTGTTCACCAGCCATCGTTGTTGCTGAGAACAGCATTGCTGCCATTGCAGCTGGAACCAAAATTTTGTTAGCCATTATCGTTATTCCTTTTAACAAGAGTTTGTCGCGCTAAAGTCACGCAGTTATAAATATAAAAATGTCGCTATGCTGATTTTTGTCCCTGACGACGAATCACAACCAACGCAAGTACGGCAGCGGCAAGCAACACGATTTGCGGAATCAAGGTTTCGACGTAAGGGTAAATACCCAACAAACCGATTTGCGGAACGGCGTCCATCAGTGTTGGATTAAACAATTTGGCTTCAATCAGTTCCAACACCCCTTTGCCAGCAAAGACAAAGGCCATCAGATACATAAATCCACCGGTAAACATAAAGAAAGGTTTTAGCGGCAATTTCACCACGCTGTAGCGCATGATGACGAAAACAACCGCAAGAATGACAATACCTAGCGCTAAGCCGCCAAAAATACCGCCTAGTGAACTGGCTGAACCATCCGCACCAAGTGCGTAGTAGAACAACACGGTTTCAGCGCCCTCACGGTAAACAGCAAGGAAGCTTGCAAACCAAAGCCCAGCAACTGACCCCGCCGTTAATGAGCGAGACAACTTGCTTTCCAAGTATTTTTTCCACTGAGTCGCTTCGACTTTGGAGAGCAACCAGTAACTCATCATAAACAGCACGACAACCGCCACCAGCATGGTGATGCCTTCAAGCATTTCACGGCTCGCGCCAGCATTGGTAAATAACCACTGGAACAGTGCGGCAGTAATCAAGCTACAAATCAAGCCCACAATCACAGAGTTTTTAATGATATGCAGTTTGTCGGTATGCTCATTTTTCACAAGGTAAGCAGTAATGGCCGCTACTATCAGCAACGCTTCCAACCCTTCACGCAAAATGATGGTTAAACTAGCAATGAAAATCGCCCAAAAACCTTGGTTAGCGTCACCCAGCATATCAGCACCTTTATCTAGCGCTTGGCTTAGTGCTTGTTGCTGTGCTTGGATATCAGCAAGTTTCGAACCGGCTTTCACCATACTGACGATGCGAGTGAAATAGCCTTCTAACTCGGACTTGAATGCAGTATCACGGGCGCCGATGGCATTTTCCATACCGGTGGCTTCGAAGCGATCAAAGTACGCATCTTGCACGGCCATCATAGCGTCAGACACATTGCCTTTTTGATACGTATCAATGGCTTGAGTAATCGCAGCATCAATACCAGTAATCACCGCTTGCCAATCTTGTTTTACTACTGCTTGCGCGTCATCTTGAGTCTGTTTTTGTGAATCACGCGTTGCTGGTAGCCCAGGTAAATCGTCTTTAAGATCTTGCGTTAAGGTCGATACCTGATAACCAAAGTCAACCAAATGTGGCATGGTGAATGGCTGTTTAGTGATTTCTAAAAGAGATTTGAAGCGAGCGTTATAATCTGCTGCTTTACTGCCAGAACGATTCAAACGAATCGCCGTTTCCAAATCGGAGTTTTTGTAGGCTTCAAACTGAGCTTGCTGTACTAATTGGGTCGCTTCTTGGCGCTTTTCTGCCTGTTCTGCTGCGGTACCTTGCGCCGATAAACGATAACTTGCTAAGCCTTGGTTAACCAAACGTTCAATGGTGAGCACTTGCTCACGCCAATATGGAAGAATGCTCTCTTGGTGCACGTCGGTCGTTTCCGCCACCAATTGAGTGCCGGATTCTAAGATTTCGGGTACGGAAGCAATTTGCGTTTTAAGCCAAGTAATCTGTTGGGTTACCTGCTCTACATCGCCTTGAGCAGCAATCATTTTGCGTATTTCACCAAATTTGGCTTCCAGCTCGTAAGCGTATTTTTGTGAGTAGTTAATTCGAATTGGACCTTCAAGGCCTTCAAATACCTCAAAGTACGCCATTTGCACGGTTGTTTTTGCTTCGGCGGTTTGACCAGACTGATAAAGCTCTGCGGTTTTATCGAGACGTTGGTTGATGTCGTCTGCTGCTGCTTGATAATCAATAATTGCCGCTTGAGAAGTAACGGCCACAAATGCACATAACATGACGATGAAAAGCTTCGCGAGCTTTAACATGGTGAAATCCCTGTAATAACCTGAACACGCGAATGCTATCGCAAACTATTATCATTCACAACGGAAAACTTTTGTTACATATCAAAAAATAATGAAATACTGTTATATTCCTTACATTATTATTACGCGATGTTCTATATAAATAAGTTTTTATTCATTTCAGGCATTTCAGCGTTCAAATGCGCCTTTTCCCTAAAAATGTTCATATCGCATCACTACCAACGACAAAAAGCCAACGTTTCCGTTGGCCTGTTACTATTGCTTGGGGTAAGTGAATTTTTAGTTATTGACTGCATGGTTGATGGGCTAATAAAACCTATCACCAACCTCTAAACCATAAAACGAATCAAGGCCTTGAACTGAGTAGCACCCCACCGCCCATAGTGATAAAAAGCCCCCCGATGACTTTAGCCAATTTGCGCTCAACATGATGGGTGCGCTGCATTTTCCCCAAGCGACTAACAATCATGGCATAACTTAGATGTACTAAAGTAACAATCATGGCGATGGTTAAGTACATGATAGAAAACTGCTCAAAGTGGGAGTGGTTCACATCTAAAAATTGCGGTAAGAAAGCGGATAGAAAAATCAATGTCTTAGGATTACTGGCCGAAACCAAAAACGCTTGGAGATATAACGATAGCAGTCCTTTTTGCTCTTCTCTATCCGCACCGTTGGGTAACGTCATACTGTTTTTCGGTTTTGAACGAAGACTCTTGATGCCAAGATAAATTAAGTAAGCTCCCCCAACGCACTTCATCACCAAAAACCAACTGGGTAGCTGCGCCAATAAGCCACCAGCGCCAATAGCGACTAAACAGACAATCAATAATTGTATTCCGTGTCGATGATTTGTTGAACACTTTGTCATCTAACCATATACTACTGTATAACTATGTATTACATTGTGCGCAAAAAGGTGTAATTATGAGAACAGAAATGTTGAGCACTCGTATTGATCATGAAACGAAAGTGGCTTTCACTAGCATATGTGATGGGATGGGTTTAAGTACTTCACAAGCCATTAAATTGTTTGCCAAAGCAGTCATCAATCACGGCGGTATTCCATTCGAACTGCGCGTCGCGCAACCGAATGAAATCACAGCTGCCGCAATAAAAGAGCTAGTTGAGGGCAAGGGTCACCAAGCAGAATCGCTTGATGCCATGTTCGATGAGTTGACTGATGGTAAGGTCAAAAATGTATAGTCTCGAGTATTCAACTCAATTTAAGAAAGACTTTAAGAAGATAACTAAAATGCCGATTCCCGATATTATTGAGGTCGGCAATATCATATCCAAACTTCAGCGAGGGGAAACTCTTGCCCCACAAAATGTAGACCATCCACTCACAGGCAATTGGGTGGGTTTTAGAGATTGTCACGTCAAACCCGATTTAGTGCTTATTTACCGTATTTATAATCAACAACTACAACTTGCTCGTATCGGCTCACACAGCGATTTGTTTTAATCACTTATCAGCCACAAATTCCATTTAGTTGATTTATATAAAACGACTCTCTACAGTGTTGGCAGTTCATTACTAAGGAAATGATGTGAAATTGTTGACGAGACGAATCAAGCGCCGCATAAAACGCGCGCTGATTGCCACGCTGGCATTACTCATGGGATTGCCTCTCGTGCTGGTCATTTTGCTTAAATTTATTAATCCGCCATTTTGGGCATGGGAAATAAACCGCACTCTTTTTCCACCCGAAGGTTACCCCAAACATGCCCAACATCAATGGGTTCCGCTTGCGACGGTTTCTCCTGCGATTCCTTTGGCGATAATGGCATCAGAAGACCAACGCTTTCCATTTCATTGGGGAATCGATATTGATGCGTTAGTTTCGGTAATCGAAGCCAGTGGAGTTAATGGCCCGGAACGGGGCGCAAGTACGATTACGCAGCAAACCGCCAAAAACGTCTTTCTCTTTCCTAGTGAAACCTATATTCGTAAAGCCTATGAGCTTTATATCGCGCTGTTACTTGAGCTGATTTGGGGCAAAGAGCGCATTATGGAGATGTACATCAATATCGTGGAGTTTGGTCCGGGGATTTATGGTGTTCAAGCAGCCAGTGAAGCTTACTTTGGCGTTCCAGCCAATCGCGTGACTCGTCATCAAGCGGCGCAATTGGCTGTTGTACTACCTAACCCATATAAAATTCATCCCACACCGATGACAGATTATGTGCAAGAACGGGTGCAATGGGTGTTAGTGCAAATGGGTCACTTAGATACACAAGATTATCGCCGTTTAGAATAAGCCTCGATAACAAGTTAACAACGTAAAAAAGGACAGGTCGCCCTGTCCTTTTTTATCACTTGCGCTCGTTAAGCACACTCTTAAATCACAGCAGTTAGAAGTACTTCACTAAGCCCACGGAGAATGTGTGAGATGAGAAGCTTGCGTCGTGTTTGACCTCATCGGTCCAAGAGGAGTTAGGCTCATCCAATCCACTTTTACCATCAACGACATCAGGGTAATAGGTATATAGGTAGCTTGCGTAGAGTACGTAATCGTTATCCATTTTGTAGTTAAAATCTAATCCAGTGGCGACACCTAACGCCCACTTAGAATCAGTATGTTTTCCAGTGATATCATAACTACTATTCGTATCATCGAAATTAAATGTGTATTTGAACTTAGAGAGTACAGGCCCTACAGAAAAGTTAATTAGCATATTATCGAATGCATAACCTACTTTGGGTTTAATACTAATGCCAAATTTATTTTCTACACGTTCACTGTAACCGTAACTAATGGTCGGTGTATTCTCGTATACATGTGCATTTTCGCCCTTCTTGGACGAAAAATTGCTAACGAACAGGTTTGTTTCCACACCATAGACCCAATTTTCTTGCTGCCATTGATAACCATAGATAAAGGTAGCTGACATATCATTAGCAGAAAAACCTTGGCTAAAGGTACTCTTTAAATCAGTTAAATTTTCCGTATTGAAATAGTTCCCATCGGTCGCCTCAACATCAGGGTTTACTTTGCCAGCAACAACACCCAGCGCAACACCTGCATACTGGCCACTCCAATCAACTGGCTCATTGGCTTGAACCAAACCGCTAACGGCAGTAAGTGAAATAACACTTATTAACTTAATAGCATATGATTTTTTATTTAAATTAAGTTGCATATAGACTCACGATCTCTAATTAAGCATAACGATATAAATTGAGCAGGCTAATTATTGGCATAACAAAACAACAATCAACTTAAAAAATATTAAATAGACAAAATAACTGCATAAAAATATGGGTAATTTTAATTTAAGGCCACTTTACAAACACCATTCTGATTTTATTATTCCGAATCATCAGGTAGATATATGTAATTGGTTGCAAATAAAATCAGATAAAATAATAAATAGAAAATATAGACACAGAGTTGCCTATTGAACAGAGAGCGGCGAGGAAATAAAGAGGTATTTTAAAGAAAAGAGTATTGGCGTAGCTCCAATACTCTCTGAGTGCTTTAAGCGATTAATCTTGGGTTAGTTTTTGCTGCATTCGCGCATAAATCGCTGCGGCGTTAATCATCACCGGCTCATCCACCTCAAGCGAGTGGCTGTGTAACCCGCCCGCAATGGGCGTACCGTGAATCACATAGACCGACTGACCACCCTGTGATTGAACGTGCTCGGCCAATAACGTGAAATCTTCTGAAGCGTTGACCGCATGTTCTGCCACTACCTCTTTGATAAGCGATAGCTCTTGCCCAACATCAGCGGCTAACGCTTCTAGATCTGGTGAATTGCGCCCCGCCAAAGCCTCAACCATCAGCTCGGTTTCTAACCCCAAACCGTACATGTCGGCTGCTGCTTGCATGATAGCGATGACTCGTTCAGTTAGGTAGTCAAAAGCCTCATCCGTTGACGCGCGAATTTCTACCCACAGTTCAGCGCTCGGAGCAATGATGTTCCAGCTGTCACCGCCTTCTATTCGTCCGACATTAATTCGCCCCACGCCGCTACTGTGCGGCGCAATCGCATGCAAATTAACTGTCGCGACAGCCGCTCCCAGCAGCGCGTTTTTGCCTAGATGCGGCTGTCCTGTTGAGTGCGCAGCCTGACCAAGTAAACGAAATTTCCAGCGTTTCACCGCCAAAATATGAGTCGACTTGGCAGCAAACTGCCCGAGCGTCGGTAAGTTCGAGGCTAAATGACCACCAATTAAATAATCAACCTGGTCAACCACACCTTTGGGAATCATCGCTCTCGCACCAGAAAGCCCTTCTTCATCGGGCTGAAAAATCAACTTAATCGTGCCCTTTAACTCATCTCTATGCTTAGCAAAATAGCGTGCTAACAGTAAACCGGTGACGGTATTGATATCATGACCACACATATGGGCAAAACCGGCATGACAAGAAACATACTCTTCTATCACCGCACGGCGCGAACTGTCTAAGCTCTCTTGCATCCGCAAACAATCGAGGTCAAAACGATAAGCGATGGTTGGGCCGTCTTGCTTACCGCGAAGAGTCGCCACTACCCCAGTTAATCCATGCTGTGCAGGTTCAAGATAACGCGGGTTGGCACCATAGGTTAACGCCGCGTCATACTCTTGCTGTAGCTCGGTGTCATCTGGCACAAAAAGACGGGCTGAAGGCTCAATAATGTCCGCCCCTTGCGCTATCTCGTATCCCCATTGATCGAGTTTTTCTGCCACAAATGCCGTGGCATAAAACTCAAGCCACCCTGGTTGTGGGTGGCGATGCAGGTCGCGTCGCCAGTGTTGTGCTTGCTCAAATTGCGCCAATAATTCTTGTTCTAAACTCTCAATCGATTGATTCATGCTGGGGTTCCATCTACTCTTTTTTCGCTTTGCTCTATCCACCCTAACGGATGCTCAAATTTTTGTTTTGGTATACGTCATTATTTTGATAATGTCATCTAAGTTATTGTATACCCAAGTAACCTCAAGATGCGGTTTCAGCGAGAATGTATTCGCTTATAGGCAAGGCACCGATTTGAATACATAGTTATTCTACGTATAAAATCGGTAACGCAGCATAGAAGCGAATACAACTCGCCCTTTGGGAGCTCATCAACAAGCCCATTTCTGCGCCCAATGACGTTGAAAGGGAATGACCATTCCTGCCGTCATTGAGCTTGACCTGTGCTCGTTGATGAAGCTCTGAAGTCTGCATCTTGAGGTCATTTGGGTATATCGATTTGGAATATCAAACATGGAAATTCAACTTGCTCATTCATCTCATCAAGAAATGTTCACTCGCTACATGCAGATTTGTTTGGCAGCGAAGTTGGATTACTACGAATTGGCCGAAGGCAATCCCAAGCGTTTTTTAGCGCAATTGGTAGCGAACGCCCAAGGGCAACAATTACCCGAAGGCTGGGTACCTTGCTCAACCTACTTTGCCATTCAAGATGGGGAGATTCTAGGATCGATTCGTGTTCGTCACGGCACCAATGATGTGATCGTCAATGACATTGGTCATATTGGTTACGACACCAAGCCCAGCGCCCGAGGCAAAGGGGTTGCCAGCAGTTTATTAGATTTTGTGAAAACACACGTGATCGATACGCCCGCTTATTTGATTTGCGATCAACATAATATCGCCTCGCGAAAAGTCATCGAACGCGCACAAGGCGTTTGGGATAAAGATTTTTCTCAACAGCCTGAACATTCTGATCGGCTGCGCTATCTCCTTGCTCCTTCATCGTTTGACCACGACAAACCATCACAATGCTGCATTCGCTAAGAGTTTGGGTATATACTCTGCGCAAATTTTTTGTCGAAGAGTGAATATGTCTACCCAATCTACGGTCATTATCGGCCTTTATAACCCGAAGAATCCAACCAACGTTGGAGCAGTGATGCGTGCCGCAGGATGTTATGAAGCAACACAAGTGCGCTATAACGGCACTCGTTACAACCGAGCAATGAAATTTCAGACCGACACCAAGAACGTTCATGAACGTATTCAATTGGTGGATATGCCAGACTTAACGGCAGAATTGGAAGACGATGTCGAAATCGTGTGTGTGGAATTTGCCATTGGCGCGACCGCGTTACCAAGCTTCGTTCACCCGAAAAAGGCCATCTATCTTTTCGGCCCAGAAGACGGCTCTCTCCCGCAAGAGGAAGTCGATAAGGCGCATCACGTAGTGTATGTACCAACAGTCGGCTGTATGAATTTAGCCGCCACCGTTAACGTGCTGCTCTATGACAGATTAGCTAAATCGGCACAAATTATCGATGATGATCAGACGATTATTTCCAGTCGTGATAATAAAAACCGCCTAAAAATTAAAGCGTTCTAAACTCGATTAGTTTCAGTCGTTAAACCTCTCATTAAACGGCAAATAGAGATAGTGAGTACGTAATCTTACAGCAGAGCAGCTCAATAGATTGGTGAGTTCGCTCAGCTTGTTTTTTTGCCCATGAATAAACAGCCCGTTATGGAACAGTGACTGAATCGCAATCAGATCACACCCATAGTGGCGCAATTTTTTGCTTGCTTGATGCAAACTTGCTCGGTCTTTCTCGACCACAACCAGCACACTTAACAGCCCAGCTTGTTCGAATTGTTGCACAGTTTTTGCCACGTCAAACCTTAATGGACGATAAAGCAACATTCCAATCAACCCCGTTGAGCGCGACGCCAAAGATTGCGCCAATTTATTGGGCTGATAATCAAGTTGCTCAATCGCCTCAATAATCCGGTTGTAGTTATTCCTCGACACAGTTTTGTTATTAATCACCCGTGATACGGTCGATTTTGATACACCAGCGCACCTTGCAACATCTTCCATTTTGACCATCTGCCACCTGCTTTGTTTTCAATAGCGAGTCATCGAATAAAAGGGATGTTGCCATCCCTTTGCCATGATTGGGGGTTAATCAGCAAGCATATTGTCACTCGTTTCATCATCAAACAGAGGGTGACAACATGAGTCAAAGCATACACAAACAAACACAAAATGAACATATAAAAACAAATATAAACATTAAAATATTCATTTGTGTTCATTTAAAACTCATGATAGCGTGTTTGCATCATCAACATACAAGATGGAACACACCATGATTAAACTGATCATTACCGATATGGACGGCACTTTTTTAAATTCTGCTGGCGATTACAATCGCACCTTATTTCAAGAAGTGAACCAGAAAATGCAGCAAGCTGGGGTGCATTTTTCCCCTTGTACAGGCAAGCAAGTAGAACGTGTGGAAGAGCTGTTTGGCGATATCAGTCGCGATTTTTGGATCTTAGGCGACAGCGCTACGCGGATTAAACATCAAGGCGAGTATGTTTATCAGTCATTGCTACCTAACTCTCTTGGGCAAGCGATCATCGACAGATTGCAATCAGAGCAAGGTGAACACATTATCGTCGCCTGTACTCCGGATGGAGCATACCTCCTAGACAGCACCGCAGAACCATTAAAAGCGCTGATGCGTCGCTCCTACACCAAGCTAACTGAAGTGCGTAACTATCAGCAAATAGACGGGGACTTTGTCAAAATTACGGTCTTTGATCCCAGAGGTGGATGTCCAGAGCTGCGCACTCATTTAACGGATTTTGATGAGCAAGCCTATATCGTCGTTTCAGAAGCAAACTGGATTGATATTGCTAACCAAGGTGTGCATAAAGGAACAACCGTGGCCCGATTGCAAGAGATGCTTGGCGTGACCGAACAAGAGACCATGGTGTTTGGGGATGGCTTTAATGATATTGAACTATTGGAACGAGGTGCTTTTAGTTTTGCCATGCGTAACGCTTTTCCAGAGACGCAAGCCATCGCCAAATACATCACTGGCTCCAATGACCAAGAAGCTGTGATGACCACTATTCTACAAATGTTACAACTTCAGGAAAAATCCAAGTAGAATGAAGCGCATGTAGCTCATCGCTCAACACAAAACGAACCCATAGAGAAACACGCCATGGATAAGTACTCTCCAGAAGAACGACATCAGTTGATTATTCAACTGCTGCAATCACACCAAAAAGTGATGGCGGTCGATCTTGCCAGCCAACTTTGCACAACCGAAGCGACGATCCGCCGCGATCTTCGTTACCTAGCAGATGAAGGGCTGTGTAAACGCATCCATGGCGGTGCGCTGTCTCTTGCTCCACCAACGGGTACGCCAGAAGAACGCTTAAACAATCGCAACAGTGAGAAACAAGCCTTAGCGATTGCTGCATTGAGTTTAATCAAACCTAAGCAGTTGATCTTTCTTGATGCAAGTAGTACCAACATGTTGCTCGCAAGTATGTTACCGACCAACCTTGATTTAACGGTTGTCACCAACAGCCCTGCGATTGCAACACGCTTATTGGAACGACAAACCATCAAAACTATCTTAATCGGTGGCGTGCTGGACTATGCCGTGGGTGGTGCAATTGATATCACAGCTGCTCAAGCGGTCAGTAAATTTCGCTTCGACCTCTGCTTTGTTGGTGTTTGTGCATGGTCTTCCGAGGTGGGTTTCAGTGCTCTGCACTATCAAGACGGTGACTTCAAACATCTTGTTTGCGCACGTTCTGGTGCGATCGCCGTGTTGTGTACCGAAGATAAAATCGAAGCACTCGCCTCCTATCCATTTTTGGAGTCACAAGATTTGGATTATTTGGTTTGCACTGATAGTGATTCTTCTATCGCCCGCTATTTTGCCGAGCAGCAATGTCAGGTCATCATTGGATAAACAGATAAGTGGATAGTGGAAATAAAAAATGGGTTCTAGCGTCTAACGCAGAACCCATTTTTGTTCGGTGTCACCCATTCGTGTATGGCTAAATCACACCTATTTGGTCAGTGGAGTGATGACATCCGCTGCATTATTTACGATACCTTCCGGCATGGTTTTTTCATGACGGCTTAAACCTTTACTGGTGACATAAGCTTGGTGATGCACGGTATCAATCGCTAGAGTATTGGGGTGTAGACCCGGGTGCAATGTCTCTTCTAGGGCAAAATTCTTAGTATTAAATACTTGCACCGTACCCGAGCTGCGGTTGGCAACAAAGAGACGATTCATCGCAGGATCAACGTTCACATCGACAGGGAATTCACCAACAGAAATCACCTGAACCGTGTCGCCATTACTTAGGTTGATAACCGAAACGGTATTGTCTTTACTGTTCGCAACATAAGCCTGATGTGACTGGCTATTGATGGCAATAGAAAGCGGATGTTGACCAACAGAAATGGTCTTCACGATCTTATCCGTGTTGGTATCAATCACAGTAAGTTGATTTGAGCTGTGAGCCGTTACATACAATAAACCTGTCGATTCGTCTAACGCCATGCCTGTAGGTACAGCACCAACGCCTTTAATGGTATCGACCACTTTGAATGACTTCGCATCCACTTTCCAAACCACACCATTTTTAGCCGCTCCGGTGACGTAAATAACATCCCCTTTTGCTTGGAAAAGAACACCATGCACCATAGGTGGCATTTGATCACGAGGCGTACCTTTAGGGGCTGGTTTACTTACCACAAGATTGGCCAAAACCTTACCACTGTTCAGGTCAATTTTAGTGACTGAACCATTAAACGTATTTCCCGTAAACAAGATGTTGTCTTGCTCATCGATAGCCAAACCTAACGGTTTATCTTGCATTGTGATGATAGGTTTAGCGGTTAACGAATGGCCTTGGAATACATGAATTTCACCCTGCTCGCCGCCAGCGGCTGCTACATAAACGCTATCACTTTTAGGACCATAAACCGTTTGATACACGTTTTTACCTGCACTCACCGGCGATTGTTGGTCAACCAATTCAGTTGCGCTGACAGAAGAAGAAACTGCAAAAAGTGCCATGATGGCTAACGCTGCTAAAGAGCGTTTAGGAGCTGTTTTTAGCATGATGTTTTCTACATGTGAGGAATAATGCGCAACACCATAGCACAACAATAAACACGAATCATTATCATTACATAAATTTAAATTAGCAAGGTTTTACTGATAATTCAGTAATCTATCCTTTCCAACGTCATTTAGCTGGTAACAAAACGCTGAGAATTAGCTACCGTTGTTCACTCAGAAGCAGCAAAGAGCAGAGCTTCTGAGTGATTTAGCCCACTTACAACATCATGCCACCTGAAGCTTCAATTCGTTGTCCTGTGACCCATGTAAAACCATCGCTAAACATCGCCGCAATAATTTTGCCAATGTCCTCTGCTTCGCCAACTCGCCCTAACGCAGTAACGGAGGCAACGCCTGCTTGAGCCTGTTCACTATTTCGAATCGCGCCTTGGCGAAAATCGGTCAAGATGGCGCCTGGTGCTAAGGTGTTAACTCGAATTTGGCGCTCGGCGAGTTCTTTTGCCATATAGCGCGTCATCACTTCCACCGCCCCTTTTGCAATGGCATACGCTGCCGAACCAGGAAAGGTAAATCGGGTTAATCCGGTTGAAACATTCACTATGTGACCACCCGCTGCAATCATCGGCAGCAGGGTTTGAGTAAGAAAAAACGGCCCTTTAATATGGATAGTCAACATCTCATCGAGTTCGGCTAAGGTTGTTTGTTCAAAACTGCCATGCAGGCCAGTGCCAGCGTTGTTCAGTAAATAGTCAAAGCTATCTCGACCAAATTGCTTGGTTAACACCTCACTTAGCGTTTGGGCAAATGAAGCAAACGACTCCACATCGCGTGTGTCACAAGCCAAAGCCACTGCTTTTTGCCCAAGCGCCTCAATGGTTTGCACCACATGCTGCGCCGCCAGTTGGTTAGATTGATAGGTAAAAATGACATCTACGCCTTGCTTAGCAAGCGCTATCGCACCAGCTCGACCAAGCCCACGACTTCCACCGGTTATTAATGCAATCTTATTCATCTCGAACTCCTCTGGTTAATGTAATAACCATCCTAAGCAAGATGACTGGGATGAAAAATAGGCATAATATGACGACACTGTTCATATTATATGAACAATAGATCACTCAACATCATAAGCTGCGCTGAGGATAAGCACATGGACAAAATCGAGACCATCAGACGCTTTATCGCGGTGTCGCAAGCTGGAAGCTTTACCAAAGCCTCTGATCAACTGAACCTTCCGAAATCAGCTATATCAACTTCGATAAGTCAGTTAGAACAGTATCTTAAGACTCGTTTGCTACATCGCAGTACTCGTCAGGTAACCTTAACCGAAGCTGGCGAACGCTTTTTGCTGCAAAGTCGTGAATTACTTGAAGAGTTCGAAGAGTTAGAAAGGCAATTTCAGCAAGAAAGCCAAGAACTCTCAGGACTGATAAAAGTCGATATGCCTAGTCGACTTTTTTCGACCTTAATTGCGCCCAATTTGCCCGATTGGTTTGCCTTGCATCCTCAAACGCAAATTCGCCTGATTGGCGCCGACCATAGGATTGACCCAATCAAGGAACGAGTCGATTGTGTGATTCGCGGAGGGAAATTAAACGATAGCAACTTGATTGCCAAAGGATTAGGCCAACTGGATATGGTGAACTGTGTAAGTCCAAGTTACATCGCAAACTATGGTACACCAACATCACTCACGGATCTTAATCGTCATTTTGTCGTCGATTACTCACCCGACGAGCGCCAAACCCAGCTTGGGTTCGAGTATCAAGAGGGGGCGACACCACGTTATATCGCCATGCCCAGTTTGATTTCGGTGAGCACCACCGATGCCTATTTGGCGGCGTGTCTTAATGGACTTGGGATCATTCAGGTTCCCCGTCAAGGCGTGGTACATCACCTTAAACGGGGCGAATTAATTGAAGTATTACCAAGCTTTAACTGCGCCAACATGCCTATGTCGGTGCTGTATGAATCTCGTCGTCAGCAACCGCGACGTGTGAGTGTATTTATTGAGTGGCTGGTTAGCCTTTTTGACCAATCTAGAGAGCACTTAATTTAAAAGATACTCAGCAAACTGATCCGATGAGTTCTGTTATCAAAACTATCAATTAGTTAATAAATGCACACACTTTTCCGTATAGCAAGTTCAAAATGCTCCTCTACACTGACATAGTATTTGTCGATGACGCGCAAGGAGGACTAACGATGATAGCCGTTCAACGTGACTATACACTTGAGGATAAGGAACACAATCACGCTCACATTGAAGTGAAAGTGTGTGGAACCATCGAGGTCGACATCACCGAAACTCAGACTCATCTCACCACAGACCTTGATCATGTGGCCTTTGAGAAAGTGGGAAATAAAATCAAAGTCATTGGAATTCAAGAGGATGACAAAACCAATGAAACAAAAGAATGGCAACTAATATTGAGCCCAGAAGACGCCAAACAACTCCACCATGATGTGGATGACATAACTGAGGATTATGAGAACTTAATGAACGATCTGTAATCCCCCACTCTGTGTCACTGTGAGCCTTGAGGCTCACGGTGTCTTACAA
Organism: Vibrio tritonius; assembly: GCF_001547935.1. Lineage (NCBI taxonomy): Bacteria > Pseudomonadati > Pseudomonadota > Gammaproteobacteria > Vibrionales > Vibrionaceae > Vibrio > Vibrio tritonius. The sequence continues at coordinate 1,150,864 of NZ_AP014635.1, read as the reverse complement.
TTTCTTCCGCCAGTTATAGCGTTATTTACAGTAATAGATAGGATCCCACAAACAGTTTCTCTTTGGCATTGTGCCTTTATCCCTCTTTCAACAGAATTATTTGCTACATATATCACATATGTAGTGATTCATATCGCCAACGCCTATTTAATCTCCGCTCAAGATATAGTTCGCACAATATTTGTGCAATAACTTTCTAAAATAGACAATTAAATGTGACGCATATCGTTCAACATTATCACTTTTTGTATATAGAACATTCATTCGTGCTGATTTTTCTAAATTTCCATACTCGTATGATGGATATACAGAGTTACTGAGGCTGGACAAAACGTTCATTGTGATCAGTAACGTGTATTCATATCTCAAAGAGAAGGTGTCTCAATGTCTACAAAACAATGGACAACCAAGAGAACAGAAAAGCTAGCGCGTATTGAAGCGGTAGCGTCTTTGGCTGATGGGAAAGTACTACCAACCGATAAAATGGTTGAAGCGCTGGAACTGCTGATTAAGCCGAATGACCGAGTTGTTCTTGAAGGCAATAACCAAAAACAAGCAGACTTCCTTGCTCGCGTTCTTGAGCAGGTAAATCCGGATAAAATTCATCATCTTCATATGATCATGCCAAGTGTAAGCTTGCCATCGCATATGAACATCTTTGAAAAAGGCATCGCCAGCAAATTGGACTTCGCCTTTGCCGGCCCACAGAGTGTGCGCGTCGCGCAAATGTTGGAAGACGGCATTTTAGAAATCGGTGCGATCCATACGTACATCGAACTTTATGCCCGTCTCTACGCAGACCTTATTCCAAACGTCGCGATGGTTGCTGGCTACAAAGCCGACCGTAAAGGTAACCTCTACACCGGTGCATCAACCGAAGATACTCCTGGATTGGTTGAAGCTCCTGCCTTTAAAGATGGTTTGGTGATCGCTCAGGTCAACGAAATCGTCGACAACACTGAAGACCTTGAACGTGTTGATATCCCGGGTGACTGGGTCGATTTCATTGTGCAAGCGGACAAACCTTTCTATATCGAACCGCTATTTACTCGTGACCCTCGTCTTATCAAGGACACTCACATCTTAATGGCGATGATGGCCATCAAAGGTATTTACGCAAAACACGGCGTACAAACCCTAAACCACGGTATCGGTTTTAATACCGCCGCGATTGAATTGCTACTACCAACCTACGGTGAACAGCTTGGCCTGAAAGGCAAAATCTGTAAACACTGGACCCTGAACCCACACCCGACACTCATACCTGCGATTGAATCTGGCTGGGTAGAAACCGTGCACTCCTTCGGTGGCGAACTGGGTATGGAAGAGTACGCTCGTGCTCGTTCTGATGTGTTCTTTACTGGTCCCGATGGTTCAATGCGTTCCAACCGCACCATGTGTCAATTGGCAGGTCAATACGCTGCTGACATGTTCATCGGTTCAACCCTGCAAATGGACCCTGAAGGTAACTCTTCAACCGTAACTCATGGTCGTCTCGCTGGTTTTGGTGGCGCGCCAAACATGGGTCATGATCCTCGTGGTCGTCGTCATGCGACTGACGCATGGCTTAACATGATCACCGACGAAGAGAAACAACACGACGTAGTGAAAGGTAAAAAACTGGTCGTTCAATCGGTTGAAACTTACCAAGATGGCTCAAAATCGACTTTCGTAGACCGCCTAGATGCTGTTGACGTTGCGAAAAAAGCCGGTATGCCGATCGCACCAATCATGATCTACGGTGACGACGTCACTCACCTTCTGACCGAAGAAGGCATCGCTTACCTCTACATGGCAAAAGACCTCGAAGAGCGTAAAGAGATGATTGCCGCGGTTGCCGGTGTGTCTGAATTTGGCAAACGCGTGACAAAAGAATGTGTTAAAGAGCTGCGTGCAGCAGGCAAAGTTGCCACACCAGAAGATCTTGGTATTAAACGCAGTGATGCAAACCGTTCACTATTGGCTGCAAAAAGTGTTGCCGACTTAGTGAAATGGTCAGACGGCTTGTATCAGCCACCAGCAAAATACCGTAGCTGGTGATCACTATGCAAAGTTGTCAGAGAGAACGTTTATCTCTAACCGAGTGTGCCGTTATTGGTGATCTCGCTAAACAAGCCTTAATTGCGGAAGTGACCCTAACGCCCAAACCGGGGTTAGTCGATAGTCGTAATAACGGCTCACACTCTGATCTGACCTTGAACCTAATGCTGCGTTCTGCCAGCTGTTTAGCGCCCTTTTTCGTCGACATGGCACAAGTGGCGCACGGCCAACCAATATCGGTTTGGCTGCGCGAACAGATTGGCGAAATTGGACGTAATGCCGAAGTGGCGATGATGGCAGAGACCCAAGGGGTCAATACCCATCGCGGTGCCATCTGGGCATTGGGGTTACTCAGTACCGCAACCATGGTCGCGGACAGTGAAGAACGCACCGCCGAAAGGGTGTGTGTCCTCGCAGGACAGATCGCAAGTCTTGAGGATCGCCATGCTCCTAACACCTTTAGTAAGGGTAAGTTAGCGAGCAATCACTATCAGGTGAATGGCGCGAAACAACAAGCTCAGCTCGGCTTTCCAGCCATTACTGAACACGCTCTGCCAACTTTGCGTCTTAGTCGTTTACTTGGCCATTCGGAAACAGATGCTCGCCTAAATGCCTTGCTTTCTCTCACCGCGCACCTTACCGACACCTGCGTGTTGAGTCGTGCGGGACTTGAGGGACAAAGCTTACTGCACCAACGCAGTAACGACATTTTGGCACTCGGCGGCGTCAGTAACCCGCAAGGTTACGCCCTACTGGAGCAGCTAGATGGCGAGATGATTGCCCTCAATGCTTCACCCGGTGGCGCGGCCGACTTACTGGCAGCCACTCTGTTTGTCGACTGGGTTGAACACTCAGAACTATCCAAATAACTGGGAGGTTCCACTTATGGAACAACTACATTTTTCCTATCAGGGACAACAATCTATCAACAAGATGGTCCGTGTAGGTAACGTCGGTTCTGGCGATTTAGAGATCTTGCTTGAACCAACAGACAATAACGACATCACTATCGACTTGATTACCTCTGTCGATAACCGTAAAGCACTATGGCAAGCGATTTTTGAACGTCAATTCGACGAGCAAAGCGCTGCAATGAAAGTCACCATCAACGATTTTGGTGCCACAGCTGGGGTGATTGGTCTACGTCTTATCCAAGCGTTAGAGCAACTCAATAGTGAACCAACACCCGCAACTGCCACACCACTGGGCAATATTTCCTTTATCGAAATGGGCGCCCGTGACCGTGCCAAATTCATCTTGGATAACGGCACGTTCCGCGAAATAATGGGTAACGAATACCACTCTTTCTCGCCATGGCTCGTTCCTCAAGGCGTTGTACCTCAAACCGATGATGGTTGTGTGGTAGCGAAAGGGACTATCGATGGCAAACTAAGTGTGGTTATTGGCATCGACGGTACATTCCAAGGCGGCGCTATCGGTGAAATATCCGGTGCGAAAATGGCAGCAGCGCTAGAGCTTGCGCTAGAAGACGCCAAAGCTGGCCACCCAACTCAAGTGGTCCTACTGCTAGAAACCGGTGGTGTACGTCTACAAGAAGCCAACTTAGGTCTTGCAGCTATCGCTGATATTCACGCAGGCATCATAGCTCTACGTCAATACGTGCCAGTCACTTGTGTGATTGCAGGCACCGTAGGCTGTTTCGGCGGTATGTCTATAGCAGCAGGTCTGTGTAGCAAACTGATTTTGACTCAAGAAGCACGTTTAGGTCTAAACGGTCCTCAAGTCATTGAACAAGAAGCAGGCATTGCTGAGTACGACTCACGTAACCGCCCATTCATTTGGTCATTTACGGGCGGTGCACCTCGCTTTGCTACAGATTTTGCTGACGTGTTCGTTGAAGACGACGCAGAGCAAATCCGCGGTGAAGTGACCAACATCATTAATCAACCACTGCCAGAAACGGCACGTTGTGAACAGGTAGAACACTTCCTTTCTGTGTTTGCCGCAATGGACAAACAAGAACAAGCCACTCCAGAACTTGTTCGTCACTACTTTGCCAAAGGAGAATCCAATGAGTAATCGTGGTCTGACTTGGCTTAATGCCTTAACCGCTAACGGCACTGCAGCCGACGGTTTTACTCCATCAGTCAAAGTGGTTGATGGCACTATTGGCGACCAAAAAGCGCGCTTTATCGCTGTCGTCACCGATGAAAACAACGCTTTTCCTCGCGCTCGCAATGGCGAAGTAGGCCTGCTTGAAGGTTGGAACCTTGCCAAAGCGATCAGCGACATCGTGGCTCAAGACAAAGAGAGCGACACCAAAACCGCTATCATAGCGGTGATTGATGTTCCTTCCCAAGCGTATGGTCGTCGTGAAGAGGCCTACGGTATTCACCAAGCACTTGCAGCGGCAGCAAATGCCTACGCAACCGCTCGTAACGCTGGTCACCCTGTGATTGGTCTTATCGTCGGTAAAGCAATGTCAGGTGGTTTCCTCGCTCACGGCTATCAAGCTAACCGCCTTATCGCGCTAGATGATGAGGGTTGTATGGTACACGCCATGGGTAAAGCATCAGCTGCGCGTATCACTCTGCGCTCTGTAGCAGAACTAGAAAAACTGGCCTCGACCATCCCACCGATGGCCTACGATATTCAGAACTACAGTACGTTAGGTCTGCTTTGGAAGAAAGCTTCTGTAACCAACGCAGAAGCGCCAACAGCACAGGATATCGATGGCATTACGACCCTTCTAGCAGAAGCTTTGAACGACATTGCAACAGACACCAAGCGTGATCTTTCTGGTCGTTTGAATAGCGATAACCGCAGCGCATCACTAGAAGTTCGTCAGCAAATGGCGAAAGCCTGGTAATTGTCTAAAACACAGCATAGCTTGCCAGCTCCACTGTGGGCTATGCTGCCCTAAAAGGTATAATTATTATGTTTCACGCAGTACTTAACGCCATCGCCCCTATCTTTGTGGTTTTAGGTTTGGGTTATTTTTGTGGCTACCGCAAAATTGCGGATAACAAGAACGTAGCGGTTCTCAACGTATTCGTTATGCGCTTTGCGCTGCCAACAGCCCTATTTACCGCAACTTGGCACACTCCGGTTGCCGGCTTCATTGCCAAATTGCCACTGATTGCTATTTTGGTGTTAGCGATGTGGATCCTGTGGGCATTCACTTACTACATCGCACGAAAAGTGTTTAACAAAGAACCCGCACAAGCCGCGGTGTACGCACTCACCATTTCCTTACCTAACTATGCAGCGCTCGGTGTGCCAATTTTGAGCGAAACCATCAATGGCGCAACCAGTAGTGACATTGCACTTAATGTTGCCATCGCGATTGCCTGTGGTTCCATCTTCCTTTCTCCCCTGACTCTGATGGTATTGGAAAAAGAGACCAAAGCTGAATTTAAAGATGCACCGATGAGTTCATTGATCGTGCCTCTATTGATTAAAGCACTGAAAAACCCAATTGTGCTGTGGCCAATTTTGGGTACGATTTTCTCTTGCTTTGGTACCACAATGCCTGAACTTCTGACTCACGCATTAAAACCACTAGCAGGAGCCGCTGGCGGCGGTGCGCTATTCTTAACTGGCCTTATCGTTTCAGCTCGTAAACTAAAAATCAACGGCGCAGTTATCTTTGGTTTCATTCTGAAAAACTTGGTTCAACCAGCGATTGCTTACGTGATTGCCGTTGCCTTTGGCCTACCTGCAACACTTCTGGCTGCATCGGTATTCCTTATCGCATTGGCAACAGGTTTCTTTGGCGTGATGTTTGGTAATGGCTTTGGTGTGCAAGACGAAGATTCAGAAGGTACACTGCTTCTGTCGACCATTCTATTCGCACTGACCATGCCACTGTTTATGTACTTCTTACTGTAAGAGGTGACTATGGAACTCGCCTATCATCCCCACGATTTACTCTGGGTGAACCAACTGGCAGATAATCAACAAACGCCCGCTTGGTTTCATCTTAAAGATCTCATAACCCGCCCAGTGGTGGTGAGACGAGCGCCATACGAAGCCGACCGCATTGCGGTCGGCATTCGCGGTTTTAATCGGTCACAACGCCATGGGAGCTTTGTTAATTCCCACGCTGTTTTTCGCCATATCACTCCAGAACAATTGGTGGCAAAACAAGGCTGGCATACACAGCAACAAACCCATCCACTGCCACATTGGCAAACGCTCACTCAAATCGATCGCATTTTCCGATCGTTTGATCTTTCTTGGGGCATTACCGGCAGTTTGGCCTTTGAACTGGCCACCTCGGTTGAAACCGCGAACCAACAAAGTGACATCGACCTTAGAGTCTTAGCGCCAACGCCAATCGATAAAACGACTGCCTGTGAATTGGCTAAAGAGCTGGCAGCTCTCCAACAAAGACCCGATGTGCAAATTGAAACGCCGCTTGGCGCCTTTGCACTCTCAGAGTGGACACACACCTCTGGCAGCGTGATGATCAAAAGTAATCAAGGCCCTTTTTTAAGCGTAAGTCCTTGGCAAACAGACTCTGATTAAGGAGCAATTTATGGCAACTCTATTTACCTTCCCCGGCCAAGGAACGCAAAAAGCAGGCATGCTCTCTGAACTGAATAATTTCTCTATTGGTCAACAAATATTGCAACAAGCCAGTGAGCACCTAAACCAAGATATTCTGAGCCTCGACAACGAAGAGGCGCTATTGAACAACCGTAATACCCAAGTGGCGCTAACCGTATGCAGCTATGCCTACGCGCAAATTTTACAGTCGTTAGCGATCAAACCTGATTACGTACTGGGTTTATCCATCGGCGCATTTCCAGCAGCAATTACCGCTGGCATTATCACCTTTGAACAAGGGCTTGATTTGGTCGCACGTCGTGGCGAGTTAATGGCAGGAGCCTATCCACAAGGCTACGGCATGGCTGCCGTAATTGGCTTAAATTTAACGGTATTACAGACACTGTTAACGGAAGCTCAACAACAAGGTTATCCAGTATTTATTGCCAATATCAATACCGAATCCCAAGTGGTGATCTCCGGCAGCATCGAGGCACTGGATTACGTATGTGAACTGGCGTTAGCTAAGCAAGCCACCAGCGCGAAACGGCTTAAAGTGAATGTACCCTCTCACTGTGAACTACTTGCACCTCAAGCAGAAACGTTTAGCCATGCTTTTGATGGCATTGAATTATCACGACCTAAAGTGACCTTTGTGAGCGCCAATGCGGCACGAGTACTCTATCCAACTGACCGAATTTGCGATGATTTAACCCATAATATGGCTAGACAAGTGCATTGGTGGGAAACGGTCGCTATGCTCAAAGAACGGGGCGTGACCTTAGAGATCGAAATGAAGCCGGGCAGCGTACTCACTGGCTTGTGTAAAGCAAGTATGCCGGATACTATCGCGGTGGCAATGGAATCGGAAAGCCTCGATAACCTCGTTGCGCTGCAGCAGAGATACGGTTAAACATCCAAAAACATCAATGAGACATTATGAATAGACGTATACCTACTACTATCAAACGGTTAGAGATTTTCATCAACTACATGGAACAGACCAACATGAACCAAGTAGCCGAAGCGATGAATATCAATACCCTCTCGGTATATCGCTCTATTCATGCTCTAGAAGAAGACTTGGGCTGTGTGCTGTTTGAAAAACGCGGACGCAGCCTAGTGCCACTGCAAGCGGCACAAATTCTCTATCAACAGTGTGTAACAGCACTGAGTGACCTATCGCGTGCTATCGACAATACCCAAATCTCCGCGGGCATCACGCCTAAAAAAATTCGCGTTGGCTCGGTTAACTCTTTGACCATCGACTTGGTTCCCCATCTATTAAAAGCGTATAAAGATCGTCGGCCTGACGTGCAACTTGAATTCCATTCAGGTTCCAATTGTGAATTGGTGGAAAAACTCAAACGATCCGAACTCGATGTGTTGATGATTTACGGCGACCATCATTTGGAAACCAATACTCACCACACAGCCATGAAACTCTTCGACGATGAACTGAGCTACACTGTCGCACAGAGCAGTGAACAACCTAATGAAGATCAAATACCTATTCAGGCCGACTATTTAAAACAGCAATCCTACATGACACTAACTCAAGGGTTTGGCCTACGGGAAACCTTCGATAAAGTGATGGCAAAATTAGATGGTAAAGTCGATATTCACTCCGAATTTTCGAGTATCTTTGGTTTAAGTTTTGCGCTTAAATCCGGTGCTTATGCGGCACTTTTGCCTTTGCGCTTATCTGAAATATCAGAACAAATCGGTTTAAAGTCCTACCCGCTGGCACCAGAGCTGAGAGAAACCCATGGTATTTATCTCTTAATGAACCGCGCAAGTGAGCACAACCCAGCTATTCGAGCCTTGATTGCTGAGTGTCGAATGTACAGTTTACGCTGGCAAGAAGCGGGACACTCAACATAAGAAGCAGGACACTCGACAGAAAATACGCAATAAAACAGCGTTTTTTCTTAATATTAGTGATCGCGCATCCAACCTGACAATTCTGCCACTTTAGGGGTAAAAAATAACTATCGAGCATTCAGTCAGTTAATTTTTTACGTGATTTATTGACCATTTTTTTCCTTGTATCTCTCCTAGACTAATAGTCGAAACCTGCTGACAGTCGGAGGATGGCGACTATGATGTCTACCCGGAAAGAGTACATTTTACAGGACAACAACCATTTTCATGCCCAGATAGAAGTCACCCGTTGCGGTACTATCGCAATTGATATACCGGAAACAGACGAACACTTCGTCACTGAGCTGGACTGTGTAGAAGTGCAACTTAGCGGTGGTCGACCATGCTTGGTATGCATGATCGAAGAAACAGTGTCAGACTGCGAAGGTGACAACTGTACACGGTTAGCACTGCACAAACGGGATGCAACCGATCTCAACATGCTTTTGGTTGAAGCCTCTGAAGAGTACGAAGCATTAATGAACGATTTACTTTAATTACCACCTGCAAGAATTGGTAAAGCTGTGAACCGTGTTCACAGCTTTTTTATTTCGGTCGCTAATTTTAATTAGTGTTATTCGATGACAGGTCATCTATATACCGTTTTAAATTCTCATTATCTTTGGCAAAACCATTATCAACCAAACTCTCTAAAGAGGCACGGTCGATATTTAATTTAGAAAAATCAGAGATACGATTGATAGAACGCTGAGCAACAGTATCAAGACCAAAAGCAAGTGATGCCTGAAACAAATAATACCACCGCACATCTGACATTTCATAACCAGATTGAATCAAAGCATCCAGCTTAAGATTATTATCTTCATCACTAAAATCTGAACTGAGCACAGCTGTAAAGGCATTGTCAGGAATAGTAAATCCATAGTTAGTAATATTTTGAATAAAATCAGCACCAGAGAATCTAATTCCTAACTTTAATAATCGTTGCATCTGGGCCTGACTAGAAACTTGAATTTTCTGCTGTGAAACAGCCTCCAGCCAATCATTCCAACCATGCTCTAGCGCATAGTGTAAGTTAGTCTTGTATTCTTCACTGTTGCTTTTTTGTCGTGCATGAGAAGTATCAACGCTGGCAATATCACTATTTACTTCAAGATTCGCAGAATGATTCGTATCATCAAAGTCATTTAGAACCACATCGGCTTTCGTCACCAGATCACTATTTACAACCGCTTTGGTAGCACTATTACTTTTAGGTATAACGATTCGAGTATCATTTTGGGAAGAACGATTCCAATGGTAGATGGCCACCCCAACTAAAATGACAATTAGACCAATATAAACAACTTTCTTACTCAATTAAAATTTCCTTCCATTGAACAAACCTCACCATCAAATGCTGGATCTTTAGTAATTTGAATTAAACCATGAATAACCGGGACACACACCATTATTTCATCCAACAAAGAGTGCTACTTACGTTAGATTTACATGATCTGACTCGTAAATAATTGCCCCCGCCATTCCCCCCAAACGATAAATTGACCATGCTGCGTTAATCATCAACACACGATAAGATAGCGTTATGGCCACAGCGAGAACCCAACTAATCCGCCCAGAAGTGACACCTTATTATCACTGCGTCTCTCGTTGTGTTCGACGTTCTTTTCTCTGTGGTCAGGACACCATGACAGGAAAATCTTATGAACATCGCCGAACTTGGGTTGAACAACGCATGTTGTCACTAGCATCGATGTACTGCATTCGGATATGCTCTTATGCCATTATGAGTAATCACTATCATCTTGTGGCTTATATCGATAAAGAGGCAGCACTGTCACTCACAGATAGTGAAGTTGTTGAACGCTGGTGTTCTCAACATAAAACACCGCCGATCATTCAACGTTGGCTAGCGGGACAACTCTCATCAAAAGCAGAATTAAATACCTGTCACCGACTTATTGAACTATTGCGGCAGCGTTTGTATTCCTTAAGTTGGTTTATGAAAGAGCTAAATCATGGCATCGCAGTTCAAGCCAACAAAGAAGATCAATGCACAGGACGCTTTTGGGAAGGACGATTCAAATCCCAAGCATTACTGGATGAAAAAGCACTGATTGCCGCCATGGTTTACGTAGATCTCAATCCTATTAGAGCCAAAATAGCAGACTCACCAGAGCAATCAGACCATACCTCGATAAAAACTCGTTTAGATAGTCTCAATCGTGGCGAAACATCTCCCCCATTGCTAGCCAATTTCAGCGGTTACGACTACCAACAAAAACACTTTGCCATACCTTTTCGCTTGATGGATTATCTTGAATTGGTTGATTGGAGCGGAAAGCAAATAAGAAACGATAAACGAGGACACATTGATAGCCGTATACCTGCCATTCTCGACCGACTATCCCTGTCGCAGCAAGAATGCTTAACCCTTTGTACCGAGTTAGAAAAAAAGCCCCGAGTGTGGATAGGTTCAACCGAAGAACTTAACCGCGCCAAGAACAAACTCGGTAAAAAAAGAATGGTCGCACTGCATATTTCCTAAGATTTAACTGCCAACAAACTCCTCAATCATTTCATTAACACTCCTATTTCCCCGACCGCTCCTCATTTATCCTTGCTCATGCTTAACCGAAAACAGAACTTTCCCGTGAAATAAATAAGTTACACCGCAAGACCGTTAAGTCTCACTCTACTCAAGGGTGTTTGTCCCTTACTCAAGGGTGTGTGTCCTCCATAAGGAAAATAGGAGAAGAAACTAAGGTGTGTGTCCCGGTAAGAAGAAAGAATGTTTAAGGAGTAAACAATTAGCGCTAGCAATTTTCATAATGATTCGGTATACCAATAGTTCTTATGCAACAATGTACTAAATTTGTGTGAAATTCACTAATTTCCACCAATAATCTGTACCTTTTACCGTCATTATCGCTCATCAAGGGACAGATTATGTCCCTATTTTCTATTCAGCCTCTTGATGAACGTGTTTCAAGGATGTGCAATATGTTTAAACGAGTAAGGGAATCTCTTGCTATTTATCAGGGGCTTCCGCGAGATATTTACTTTATCGCCCTCTCCCGCTTTATTCTTGGTCTTGGTAACTTCATCATGCCATTTTTGGTACTGTTACTGACTCAAAAACTTGGCTACTCGGAAGCTATCGCTAGTACAGTGGTGATGATCGTCATGTGTGCTTTTATGGTTGGCGGTATGCTCGGTGGCAAGCTCGCCGATAGTTTAGGCCACAAAAACATGATGGTCGGTGGCGAATTGCTAGCCGGTATCATCCTAATTATCTGTGGTTTTTTTGCCAATCATCACTATATCGCTCCTGCTCTTATTATTATTGCTTATGTGATGGTAGGCACCTCAGTACCGGGCGGTAATGCGTTAGCGGCCAATTTATCCACCCCAAAAAACCGTTCTGCAGTCATGTCGATGAGTTATCTCGCATACAATATTGGTTCGGGAATTGGATCTCTTCTCGCTGGCTATCTGTTCTGGTTTGATAGCTCAATTATCTACTGGTGTAACGGTATTGCCGTCATTGTTGGTATTAGCTTAGTCGCTTATTACGTACGAGAACCAAAACCTCACAACGACCTAACAGCGCAACATCAAGAGCACCAAGAAGAGGATGAAAGCGCTTCTGGTTTAGAAGAAGACATGACAGGTTCTGTTTGGCAGGTTCTCAAAGCGCGCCCGCAACTTATCGCATTTGGCTTATCATGTACCTTACTCTATGTTTCCATGACACAAATGACCGTACTGTCACCACTTTACGTGACACATATTTTCGATAAACAAGGACCTGAGCTCTACGGTCAATTAATGACATTAGCTTGTATTGCCGTGGTAATTCTCACCCCAATCTTGGTGAAAGCAACACACGGTCATGGAGAGCTAAAAGGCCTGATGTGGTGTGGCTCTTTACTCGCGCTCGGTTATGTCATCATGATCGCTTCGCAATGGGTACCGGCTTTCTTTGTCGCCTTTTTTGTGTTGGCAGCCGCTGAAGTTCTGTTAGTTACGAACGAAAATGTCTATATCGCTAACCAATCACCTCGTAGCCATCGTGGCAGAATTAGCAGCGTGATGAATACGTTAAAAAATGTCGGAATGGTGCCAGCTTATGTCGTGATGGGCTTATTAGTCGAAGGCATTGGTTACACCGCTACTTGGCTCTGTGTAGTGGTGATATCTTTAATTTCCAGCGCTGCCTTTATGTGGATGGCGCACAAAGTTCATTGGGGAAAAATCGGCGAAATCCCTCGCTAGATGGACCGCCATCAATAAAATGAAAGCGCCGATTGGCGCTTTCATTTTATTTTGTGGCAGAGTGATTTATGCCAATACCGTTTGATTGCCAACAAAAACAGGGTCTTTGTTATCCGCTCCGCGCGCTTGCAACAATTTGTAGTTATCACTGTAATCAACAGGGATTGCAACCACCGCTGGACCTTGGGTATCCATTGCTTGTTTTAGGGTACTAGACAATCCTTTCGGGTCGTTCACCGCAAATGCTTTTGCACCAAATGATTCGGCATAAGCTTTGAAGTCGATAGGGCCAAATTTCACGGCAGCAGGACGTCCATACTTGTTCACTTCTTGAATCTCTACCATGTTGTACGCATTATCGACCCAAATAATGTGAACAATATTACATCCCAATCGTACCGCCGTTTCCAACTCCATACTCGATTGCATAAAACCACCGTCCCCAGAAACAGAAATCACTTTACTGCCAGGGTTTAAAAGACTTGCACTAATAGCCCAAGGCAGTGCAACGCCCATCGTTTGCTGACCATTTGAAATCATCATTTGACGCGCACGAAAACAGCCCATGTATCGAGCAAGCCAAATATGAAAACTCCCCATATCCAAACACATGGTCATATCCGGCGTAATCAAAGATTGCATCGCTTTAATAATGCTCAGTGGATGAAAGCCCCCTTTATTCCAAACTGCTGGGTAAGCTTTGATCAGCTGACGACGATGAGCGACCTCTTCCAAAATTGACAAGCTTAAAGGCGACAAGCGTGAGTAAGACGACATGCGATTGGTCATCTGTTCAACCGTAGTCGCAATGTTGCCTACCAATTCGATATCCGGTTGATAGTGCTGTTGATATTCTGCAGGTTCAATATCGAGATGAATCACTGGGCAATCTTTTTGATTCCATAGGTCAGGGTCATATTCAATAACGTTAAAACCGATGGTGAGGATCAAATCCGCTTCACGCAACAGCACATCACCGGGTTGGTTATTGAATAGGCCAACACGTCCAGCAAAGCGGTTATAGTGGTTGATGTCCAACGTTCCAGCGGCTTGATAAGTACCTACAACAGGCAATTGCGTTTTTTGTAAAAAGCGAGTGATAGCCAATGCATTTTCTTCTTTACTGGCATGTAATCCAGCCAAAACCACCACATTGTGCGCTTTTTCGATTCGCGCGACCGCTTCTTCAATAGCTGTAACATCTGCTGTACCCTGAGCAATGTAGCGCTGAGGCAAAATCAGCGGCTTTTCCGTCATATCGTTTAATACGTCTTGGGGTAAACTGACAAAGCTTGCTCCTGGGCGCCCAGTTTCGGCAGATCGCACTGCATTAGCGATTATTTCTGCCGTGGCATCAACATGTTGTATTTCAGCACAGTACTTGGTTATTGGACGAAATATCCCCACTGTATCTAAACTTTGGTGCGTTTCCCTCTGTTGGTCAGTGCGTTTTACGGCACCACCCAAAGCTAACATAGGGTCACCTTCAGAGTTTGCAGTCGCCACCCCAGTGACCAAATTGCCACAGCCAGGACCGGAAGTCGCCATAGTGACACCCGCTCTTCCTGTTAAGCGCCCCATAGCACCAGCCATAAATGCCGCGTTGGCTTCATGGCGCACTGGGATCATCTGAATATGGGTATCATTGATCGCATCAAATAAACGGTCAATTTTAGCTCCAGGAATACCAAAAATATATTGTGTACCCAATTGTTCTAGTTGTTGAGAAATTAAATCCGCACCACATCTTGAAGATTCTGTTTTCATCATGTTGTCCTTTTAACGGTCAGGAATATATGAAATAAATATTATTTTTCTGTTTTTTCTATCGCCTGACGAATATCTTTTCGAGCAAGATCTGCATCTAAAAATTGTTCTGTTGTTGGTAAATCAATAATAAGTTTTGACACCACACCTATTTGCAAAAAACCAGATGAGATACGGTAATCTTGAATATGACCACCTCCAGTTCTTTCATTGTTAATAAAATGCTCATGGTATCCAGGCACATTAATACCAGTGGTGTACTGTGGACTTCTAAACCCAGCAATAACCCCTTGCATCTGGCGGAAACTAAAAGTAGGTTGCTCTTTCACAACATCCAGCATTGGGCGATACGGCGGGTCTTGACGTGGCACTGTGCGAGTACGTACATACTCGTAAGTCCCATCAATTCTTACCGCACAGAATAGGTTATCGGATGGCACCAGTTGATCGATGAGTTTGTGTACTTGTTCGCGCCCCATAGATTCGGTAATAGGCAATTCGATTTGTGGTTTAAAGTAGGTCATCACTGCAAATGGCGTTTTTTGATCCATTTTTGCTTGATTTGCCGAACCATCTTCTTTTAGTTGAAATACATCTTTATCAAACGCAATTAATTCACCATCAAGATGATCAAAGGTACCTAACCCAAAATCACCGTGATCTAATAATTGTTTAACTGTAGTAGATCCATCATAGACTCCAGCAATTAATGCGCTCATTAATGAAGTCTGATAAATTTCTCCTTGACCTGTTAATTTGTGATATTCAGCGAATTCTTTGGCTACATCAAATGAACAAGAACAAAGAGAGTTGTAGATTTCACACATATAAACACCATTACGGTTCTGAACGAATGCTATTAGCATGGGTCGTGTAACACGTAAAATCTAATACAAAAAACATTTATTTCGATATGTAAAAAATATGGAACTACGGTATCTAAAATATTTCGTAATGGTTGCGCAAACGCAACACTTTACGCGAGCAGCAGAACAATTAGGGATCGCTCAGCCGCCTTTAAGCCAACAAATCAAGAAGTTGGAGCAAGAAATTGGCGTCCCGCTATTTGATCGTTCGTCACGTAAAGTGGAACTGACCAAAGTGGGAGAAACCCTCTACGTTGATGCGTTGAACATCCTCAAAAGTGTTGAGCAAGCTAAGGCGCGAGCTCAACAAATGGCTCGTGGCGAAAACATCGAGGTGAGAATTGGATTCGCGACATCAACTGCAATATGTAAAGAAGTGCTAGCGATTATGCGCCATCTTCGGGATACCTTCCCCAAAGTCAATTTTATTGGTGTTGAGTTGCCCATGCATAAATTAGTGGAACAGTTGAAGGAGAAACAGCTCGACCTCGCCTTCAAACGCCTCCCCTGCTACGCTTGTGAGCAACTGGAGAGAATCATGTTGTTTGAAGAACCCTTTATCGCCGTGATTCCTTCCAATACTCCCCTTGCTAGCCAGTCTACTCTTACCTTTAGTCAATTACGTAGTGAACGTATTTTGCAGTTTCCTCGAGAAACGGGCCCGGCCTTATATGATGAAATGACCTCAATCTTTAGTGACAAAGGCATTGTATGTGATCCGCTTTATTCAGCTCCTCAGTTACGGTCAGCCGTCGCGATGGCGCAAGCCGGCTTTGGTATTGCGATTGTGCCGCGTTCATTGGCGGAGCATTTAGATAACTCAACCACCGTCGCTTCGATTCAAGATATGCCCCTGATTAGTCAAGTCGTGGTGGCTTGGGAACCAAATAATTTAAATCATCAAGTTCGGCAAATCATAGCCAGCATTCGTCATTATAAGGCACAGTACCTTTCTAATGAGCCTATGGAGTAAAAACGATAGTGAAAGAAAGTGCAGTAAACACGCACCACGAAAAATAAGCATTCATAGACCACGACATTACGTCTAGGCCGCTGATTTTTGTGGTGGGGAGTACAACTTTGACCTACCAACACGTTTTATTCGGTTAAAGGGATTATGCTCTAAGCTAATCGCTTCAGGATGATACGTTAAGTAGAGAAAGATATGACTCCGAAACATCGCGGTAACTCTTATTGCAGACCCTCTTGGTGTTGGCCTCTTTTAATGCTGTGTCTATTGGGTGTTACAGCCCATGCAAAAACAGACAGCAGTACTGTTGATCATTTCCAAGCGCCCTTTCATCCTGGTGTAACCTTCGGCGGCTTTGGTGGCGGTGATTGTAAGGTCACTCATACTCCCGTGATATTTATTCATGGACGTCAAGACACTGCTAATGATTGGTTAATAGGAGAAAGCAATACCCCATCGATTTATCAATTACTTATTTCAGCTGGCTACAATTCCTGTGAGCTATTTGGCATCACCTACATTCCACGTTCAGGCCGCACATCTAGCACTTATAACCCTTTGCAACCGCACACCTTTACGCTTCTTCATCAGTTTATTACACGTGTTCAACGCTTTACTCATTCCAGACAAGTCGACATTGTTGGCTATGATGTTGGTGTCGTCGCGGCACTCGCTACCCTCGTTCAGAGCGGTAGCTGGAATCAAGTACGTAAAGTCATCAATATTGCTGGCCCACTACGAGGCTTACCAAATTGTATAAACACAAAAAATAACGCAGAGAAGACCAGCTTATGTAGCGCGCAAAGTTTGGACAATGCATTCCACTTTGGGTTATTTCCTAGTGAAGCGAGTCTCGATGGCTACAATGAATGGACCAGTGACACTGGGGTCAAAAGTTTACGCTCAATGCCCCAAAATCACTCAGGGGTGAGATTTTACACTCTGTCGGCTGGCGTTAATGATGAATTACTATGCCCATCCAAACAAAATCATTGTGCAGATAGCGCTACATTTTCCCCCGCAAGCAATGTACTAGCCCAATTGGAGTGGCAAGATGACAAGATAAATCATGAAACACTTAAACAAACTGTCGCGGCAAGTGTTGTGAAGATGCTGATAACCCGATGCAAAGGGATTAGTTGTTCAGCATCTGAGCATCACGTGGTGATTAATCGACCTTAAAAACGAGTGCCGATGTTGGCAGAAAGTTAAAAATCGTAAGTAATACTCACAGTACTATAGATTTCATCATGAGACTTACTCGCAGCCACCTCAGTGTTGTATATATATTGGCTATCTAACACGAGTGCGACGTTATCAATCAACTTATTAGTTAAGTTACCGCCTAAAGTATAGGTTGTATTCGATTCACCATAATCAACATCAGCGCTACCTCCAACAGAAAGGCTTTCCGATAGCGTCGTTTTACCATTAATAAACGCGTTGACAATTACATCTTCTTCAACTTTGTTTGGGTGGTCTTCGTCACTACCTTGACGCTTGGTGTATCGATAACCCGGACCGCCACCAATGTTCAACTCACTGGTTTTAGTGTCGATTAACGCCTTCTCAATACCGACAGTCACGTCATAAACATGCCGATATGTTTCATACTGGTCATGTTTATACTCGTTATCAATATAGGCTTGATAACTCCCCTCTAAGGCATAAGAAAACTTGTAGTTTAATGAGTATTTGTTCACACCATCATCGTCGTCTTTGGCGTTGGTGTAATAGGTGTTGCCTTTAAATTCGTGAGTATAGGGCTTGGTATTGTATTTGAGACCTATTCCGGAATTGAGCGACGTACTTGAAGAGGTGGTTTTGGAATAGATAAAACCAAGCTTTGCACTTCCTGTTAGGTCATTTTTTGATTCATCCTTATCTTTTGTCTCTGCTGCTATGGTTTGGCTAGCGACAAGTAACAATCCGAGAGCGGATGTCAAAACCGTTACTTTCATGCGTTACGACCTCTTTTTATACTTAAAAGGTTAGCCTAGCTGCCACTAAAACAATGCATGTCATAGTGCAGTCAGCGTACCGCATATTTTTTTCACATGTTTCAATCTAACTCAGCTCGAAAAAGATGGCCTGACAAATGAATTGATCATTGGCCGCACAAGTTTGTACAATGCAGCCCCCAAAAGAAGTAGAGAACCCCATGTCCTTTTTGAGTACCATTCACCATAACAGCCTGTTGGTTTCTGCCATCGCTATCTGCCTGCTACTCATTATATTTATCATCAAAGGACTACTTCTTCAGCACCACTCCTTCTTGAAAAAAATCTGTAAGTGGTTTCTCGTCGTGTGCTGCATCATGTTGATCACTATGCTTTGTGATACATGGCATGACAAAACCATTCCAGTCGATTACAACGATGCGATTGTGATGAAAAATATGGAAGGAACCACCATAGATATCGCGGCGCTGAGCCAACAAAAGCCGGTGATTCTCTATTTTTGGGGCTCGTGGTGTAACAGCTGCAAGCTACTAACGCCATCGGTTGAGTGGTTAAGCCACAGTTACCCAACTATCGGTATTGCGATGATGTCAGGCAATGATGAGGAGATGCGTCGCTACCTTGACGAGCATCCTTTCCACTATTGGATTGTGAACGATAAAAACAATGAGATTAGCCATAAATGGCGAGTTACCTCGCCACCAAGTATCTTAATTGTCTATAAAAATAAAATTCGCTTTGCATCGTCTGGAATTTTGTCCCCCCTTGGATTGTGGGCGCGAGTATGGCTGGCCTATAAATAATCCAATAGAGATAGACGCTTACAAATCTCCGTTAAGTGCTGTAAGCATCACTTGAGTGGAACTCATTAGGAAAGTCTGCTCAGTGTAGAGCGCATCACTTGCCATATCAAAACTTGCCGCACAAAAGCCAAACGCCAAATCTTGATAAAAGTAGAGCGGTAACTCATCACGCATACACCATTGAAATCCAGCGAGTTCAAACCGTTTTATCAATCCTTCATTTTGAGCTTGTTCCATGAGCAAACGGGACTGAAAAACAATAATACCCGCAACACCATGTGCAATGCTTCGACCTTCACAAAGTGTGACCAGTTTACGTAACTCCTCTAACGGCGCAAACATTGCCGTTCCAATAATGGCATAATTGACACTATGAACAGGGTGAAGCAGTCGTTGGCTTACTGGGGAACAAATCACTGGCATGACAGTACGAGCATCTAATGGCAACTCCTGGGCATGGATCCATTGAGCGGCATACCGTTTACGCCATTGGCTTGCGCCGTATTGTGAGATGGAAATATGACTCGGACGACGAAGGTCAGCTTTGCAATGAAACGCAACGTCTCCACTGTGACACATCGCTCCCAACGCACCATTTTCAACCGCCATTCGGCACATAGCTAATTGCGTATCCGTTGAGAACGACTGCAGAGTGTCCCCTTCAAAGGCTAATACAGAATGATGTAGTGCCTTCGCGGAAATACGAGAGATGGTGACCATCACCAGATCCTGCCACGACGTACCGTAGGGCAGCTCTCCTCTGAAGCAACAACGTACAACCGAATCGCTACGAGGACGGTTCGTGTCCTTCGCTAGTTTTAGCCAAGGTAAGATCTGGTGATATGGTCGAGTGCATTGCTGCACCGTTACTGACTGACCGTTTGATAATGCCATTCAAATGCTCCGGCTATACGTCCCGATATGAAGCCCAACAAGGAGAACTGGCTTCATATTAGATAACTATGTAGCTGAAACAAAATCCGTTCCGTGTTACCAATATACACGAAGTGTGTTTAACAACTTAATTTAACAAATTAAAAACAACAATACGTATTTAATAACAGGATTAATCTCTAAAAAAAGCGCGCTCATCATAGCTAAGTTCTTGAAAACTCTTTTGCAGGAACTCAATACAAACACGAAGTTTTGCCGACTCCGTCATACGCGTTGGATAGATGGCCCAGATATCTGCTGTTTGAAAATAGTCTGGTAACAATTGGATAAGGCGACCTTGCTTGAGATCGTCCTCAATATCCCAAAATGAACGTAAAATAATACCTTGATCGTGAATCGCCCACTGTTTCACAATGCCGCCATCATTAGACGAAAGAGCACTGTTGATCCTAAGTGCAACCTCCTCTCCCTTCACATTCGCCAAATTCCAAATACCCGTCGTACTGATCTTCTCTTTGAGCACCAAACAAGAGTGTTTTTTCAGTTCCTCGAGTGTATGAGGCGTACCATGCTTGGCTAAGTAAGTAGGGCTAGCACACAACACTCGACGGTTTTTTGCCAGCAATTTGCAGATGTGATGTTCCGGTAAAACCCCTCCGACCCGGATTTCCAAATCGTAACCCGATTTCACCAAATCGATGTTTTTATCGCTTACATCGAGGCGAATATCCAATTGAGGGTAAGATGTAGCTAATTGAGAAACGATCGGCGCCACTTTGGCACGACCAAAACCAAAACTGGTGCAGATCGAGAGTTGACCTCGCGGTTCATATTTTGCTTGCGATAGATCGTCAAGCATTTCGTCCATGCTGTCCAAAATGCGAATCGCTTGATTAAACACCCGCAAACCATCTTCGGTTAAAACCACGCGACGGGTTGTACGATGTAACAAACGAGTATTAACCGTCTTTTCAAGTATCTGAATTCGTTTACTGATATAAGCTGGCGAGACCCCCAACTCTTCGGCGGCCAAAACAAAACTCTCTTGGCGTACCACCGTAATGAGAACATTTAAATCCTGAGGCAAAGGAAATTGCTCGCGGACAGAGTGTTGTGATTTCATCTTTTCCTTGGCTAGATAATGCAGCGCCGACCATTAGCGCGGAGTCATTATACCCAAATAACCTTTAGATGCAGAATTCAGTACTTCATCAACGAGCACAGGCAAGCTTCACGCGCAAAATCAATTAGGCAATCGCTGCCAACTGTGGCCCAAGATTAAACTGTTCTACCATTTCTTGTGGGATCTCTTCACTACTGACAACTTTTTTCGCCACAAATAGCATCGTCATTAACGAATAAGGCTGCAGCATGATTTTATCGTAGTCATTTTGGTTAAGAATACTTTCAATAACTTGTAGAGGGAAACCCCACAAATGCAGCAAATAAGCACCTAACTGCTCAGATTTAGTGTGAAATAGGTGTTTTTCTAGATACTTTTTGTCACCATCCTGCTCTTTATCACGCAAATAGGCTTTCATTAAATCCGGCAAAATCATTGTGCGGACGAACTCGCCAATTTGATGCAAAATGCCGATTGACATGGCCTCCAAACGCTGTTTCTCAGGAGCCAACTTCCCCATCACTAAAGCAACGTCCAGGCTCTGTTTCCATAAACTATCTAACGCATTACTTGGCTTATCTTGCTGACACACATAAAGCTCGAGCATGGCGACTACATTAACCAATATTTGTAATCCCAAACGCGATACCGCTGCATCAACACTTTTCACAGCACTTTTACCGCGAAAAATTGCATTATTGGCCATTTGAATCATCTTAGCGCTGATGGCAGGGTCTTGCTCAATAATACTAGCAATATCAGATAAAGAGGCAGTATTACTCTGGATCATCTCTTTGATTCTAAAATACACTTTTGGAGCGACAGGCAAAGAGGTAATCGTGCCGATTGCATTTTGAATCAAGCGGTCGGGAAACTGGTTAAGCATATCGCTAATACGTCCAATTTCAGCTTTGAGCACAGCGGTATCACAAGGTTTCATAAAGGCTTGATGAGCATAAAATCCCCCTTTTACCGTAATCATAGGGTCAGCATGTCCAGAAAGAGAGGCACGGATAATCCACGGGTATTTTTTGCTCACAATTTCCAATAATTCCGACCCATTCATGTTGGGCATCATCATGTCAGATATGATCAAATCACACTCTTCATGTGAAAGAATATCCAAGGCCTGTTGCCCGCCGGTAGCAATAATGACTTGGTTATCACTGCTAAACAGCGCTCTACGCAGCCCATTAAGTACCAGTTGGTCATCATCCACTAATAAGATTCTCATCTGCCTCTTCCATTATCCGGCTGTCATTTTCTATTTTATTGGGTAATTTAATCACAAAAGTCGCTCCTTCACCCAAAGAGGACTCAACTGACAATTCACCATTGTGCTGGTCAACAATGACACTATAAGCATGACTCAAACCTTGCCCAGACCCTTTTCCCACATCTTTCGTGGTAAAGAAAGGATCAAAAATCCGTTCGATAATGCTCTCATCAATACCAACCCCATTATCAGTAATACGTATAACCGCGTGGTCATGCTCAGCAAACGTCGCCACACAGATTTGTCCCACGTGGTCTCGCTCATGCTGTTTTTTCTCCTCTATGGCCTGCACTGCATTGACTAACAGACTTAGCATCACTTGGTTAAATGGATCTCGTATACATGGAATTGGCCCCATATGATCATCATACCGTCCTTCAAAATGGGCAATTTTCCCCCATTGATTGGCTGCAATGGTCACTGTCACCTGAATTGCTTCATTTAAATCTATATATTGGCGTTTGTGCTCGCTAACGTTAGTAAAAGATTTCATCGCTTTCACAATGTGGCTAATTTGCTCAATTCCTTCGAGGGATTGATCAATCGCTAGAGGGATTTCATCTCGAACAAATTCTAACTCGGGATCAGCAAACAGAGCAGTCGCTCTCGCTTGATAAAGGCGACTGTCCTCTACCTCATCCCCTTCTTTTGGTTTGAGCTGACGACACATCTCCATCAAACGCTCATAACCATCCCGCAGAAAAGTGAGATTGTTGGTTAAATATTGCGCCGGAGTATTAATTTCATGAGCAATGCCAGAAGCCAATTGGCCTATTGATTCCATCCGGTTTGCTTGACGCGCTTCCTGCTCCAACATCAATATTTGCGATATATCACGCACGAGAAGCGTATAGAGAGCACGCTCGTTATGAACGCCAGACATCCGCGACAGCGTAAAATCACAGGGAAAAGCTGACCCGTCTTTACGTGTTGCTTGAGCTCGAATATGGCTTAAATCGCTTAGCCCAGCTTGCTGTACGTCAAGAATAGTTAGAAAATCGACCGAGGGTAACAACTTAGAAACACTCAATTTCTCCAGTTCATCTTGTGTATAATCAAATAAGTTTAACCCCACAGGATTCATACTGAGTACCCGAGCTTGGCTATCCACAATCACTAAACCGTCCGTTAAACTGTCGACGATGTCCTGCTCACGTGTTTTTGACTGACGCACATCCTCTTTCGCCTCACGTAGTTGGTTTAGTGCCGTAGAGCTAAACAAACTCACCAGAATAAACAGACAGAATACAATCCCCTGCATCGCGAGCACACCCGAATGAACATTTGAGCGCGACATTTCTACTCTGTGTAATTCTGCAAATAGCGTGGAGGAGTAAGTAACAGAGGCGTGCAGGATGAACATGGCTAACCCAAGAACCAAGGCTATCCCAAGCTGGTGAATGACAGATTTATCATTTTTTCTCAAATGCAGCTTAATAAAAAACAACGCTAAACAGCTGAGAAAGAGTGAAAGTGTAATTCCGATCGCCATAAAACTAGGCTCATAGACCAAATACCCAGGAATATCGATGGCTTTCGTACCGATGATGACCATAAAAAGCATTCCAGCGGTAAAACAAATAGCACTAAGTGCCATCTTTCCTCTGGTAAAGTTTTCTCTTTGCAACAAAGAAAAGGCCAGCCAAGCTCCCGTTATAATAGCCAGCATCGAGAGTAAGGATTCCCACGGGTTCACTTTCAACGCAAAGGGCAAATCCAGTGATAGTACCCCGGTATAAAAGGTCGACCACGCTCCTGCGCCAAAAAGAACACTGGCCATAAACTGCCAGCGCTTAACTAGATGGCCAGAAATGGAAAACTTAGCCCCTTCTAATATCGTTAAACACCCAAAAGCAGCAACAAAAGCAAGCACCACCGATAAAATGAGTAACGGTTGATTATAATGCCAGTCAATCGGGACAAAATTGTCTGGACTGATGGTTTGAAAATGCCACTTAACCAATCACAAATCCTCTGACTGCAATAATTCCCTACGTATCTATAAAAGTAGCGTTACATCATGGTTTAGCAAGGGAGTGAGCCTACCCAAACTGAGGTATCTTCAGCATAAGATACTGTATACTTGAGGTACATCTGCGCACAAAATTCGCGCGCTAAAAAATTGAGACAAAGGTAAAAAAACAGAATAAAAAATATACAGAATATCATTCTTATTAATGTCAAAATACGTAAAGAAACCAACCCCACCGAATCTAACGCCTGTCTGTTTTTCAGACAAATGAGTGCTATTCATCGTCGTTGATATTTTATTTGTCTTAATTATCAGAAAATAATTAATAGTTAATAATGATTTAATATCAACAAACTGTTTTGATATATCAGTTATTAAAATGAGAATTATTGATATTGAGCAATTACACTAATTTATGTGATCGTTAGCGTAAAGAGACAAGGAACACCTATTTAACATCGTCAATAAATGTCAAATTTAAAAATGAAACCGAGGTTTATTTATTACGTTATATTTTACCAAAAAAGATGCAACGTAAAGAGAAATACTTCTCCTAAATAACCCTTACCTCCACAACTACGACGTATTATATTTTAATAGGAAGCCACCATGAAAAAACGACGTGCTCCATTAACCACAGCCCTAAAATGCTCAGTTCTTGCCCTCGCTGTTAGTTCCGCTTCAGCTTTTGCTGCTTCAGGTTACGCCACACAAAATGGCGGAACTACTGGCGGTGCGGGTGGTTCTGTTGTAAAAGCGACTACAGGTACAGCCATTCACAAAGCACTATGTGAACGCGCAAGCAGCGATACCCCTATCATCATTCAAGTTGAAGGAACCATAAACCACGGCAACACAACGAAAGTTAGCGGTGATAGCTGCAATACCGCAGCGGATAAAATTGAGTTAAAACAGATCAGTAACGTTACTATTGTGGGTGTCGGTAGCGGTGCAACCTTTGATCAGTTGGGTATTCACATTCGAGATTCATCCAACATCATTATTCAGAATGTTCACGTGAAAAACGTGAAGAAATCAGGATCGCCAACGTCAAACGGTGGTGATGCGATTGGGATTGAGAAAGACGTACGTAACGTTTGGGTCGACCACGTAACATTAGAAGCCAGCGGCGGTGAAAGCGATGGTTACGACGCCCTATTTGATATTAAGAACAACTCTAAATACATCACTCTTTCCTACAGTATTTTGCGCAATTCTGGACGCGGCGGTCTGGTCGGTTCCAGTGATAGCGACTCTGAAAATGGTCCGGTAACCTACCACCACAACTATTATCAAAACATCGACTCCCGTACTCCACTGTTACGTCACGCAACAGCACACTCCTATAACAACTACTATGAAAACCTCAATAAATCAGGTATGAACCCTAGAATTGGCGGTAAAATCAAAGTAGAAAATAACTACGTAAAAGATTCGCAAAATCCATTGGGCACTTTCTACACCAATGATATGGGTTATTGGGATGTGAGTGGCAATATTTGGGATAATGTAACTTGGACCGATGAAGAGAATAAAAACTACCCAGCAGGGCCGAATCCAACCTCTACCACATCAATCAGTATTCCTTATAGCTACTCTTTAGATGACGCAAGTTGTGTTCCGAACATCATTAAAGCCAGTGCTGGTGCCAATACCGGACTTGCTGTATCTGATGGCAGCTGCGGCAGCAGCTCTGGTGGTGATAGCTCAGATGATTCAGGTACCACTAACGGCACCGTAAATGGTACTTACCGCATTACACCGCTGCACAGCTCAAAAGCGATTGATATCGCTAATTGCGATTCAGAAAACGGTGCGAATGTTCAGCAATGGAGCTGGCTGGATAACGATTGCCAAAAATTCGTCATTTCAAATGTTGATGGCATTTGGCACCGTATCTCACCGGTTGTGGCATCAGATAAAGCCTTCGATGTGTATAACGGTTACCGCACCAGTGGTACCAACATCATGCTATACGACTATCGCGATGCAACTAACCAACAGTTCCGTTTTCAATCCGCTGGTAAAGATAAATGGCGTATCATCAACCGCAATAGCGAGCTGTGCCTAAACGTTGTAGACGGCTCAACAGCGGATGGCGCCAACATCGTTCAGTACAAGTGTACTGCCGGCTCAGAAAACCAAATGTTCACATTAACACGTCAGTAGTTAAGGCTTTAACTCTTTAAGAGAGTCCTTTAACAGGGAAGCTGTTCACGCTCTTCCCCCTATTATCCCTACTCGCCCGGGTAGGGATTTTTTTATGGTACTTTCCCCTCATTCTATCTTTTAATGTAATGGGCATGTTATATTACCGCCCTACTTGTTACCCATAGATGAAACGATTGTAAAACAAGCATATGTTACTCACACCAGTAAAGCGCAGCCCTGCATGGCTCTCGCTGTTTACCATGCTTGTGCTGTACATAGCGCCACTGATTTCTATGAGCATATCGATGCCCTTAGGCAACGACATGCCAACGATGTCTGTAACACAACATCAGCATGTAGCCACAACGAAACATCAACACACGACCACGCACATGAGTTGGTGTGCTTATTGTGACCTTTTGCCAACGTTACATGGTGTATTTAGCCTTATACTGTCTCTCTTTACAGGTACCTTTTTACTAATATACCGAGTGACCTCGGCACATTATCAATTCCATATTTCACTTCTCTTTTCACGCTATCACCCACGAGCTCCGCCTCTTTTTTGTCCTTGTCTATTTACAAAATAAAATGAAACACATGCCGCCCACATAAAGCATTACTGACTTAGGTGTGGCCGCTCTTTCACATCTATTGATAAGAGAAGAATCATGCCTTCTGAAGAAGCATCATCAACTCAACCTGCGACAATGAAGAAAAATTCACATTTAAACCAAGGTGTTACCAGTTTTGTACGCCGGTTACACTTTTATATTGGCCTGTTTGTCGGCCCCTTCATTTTTATGGCCGCTTTAACGGGCACCCTTTATGTGATGACACCACAACTAGAACAGTGGGTGTATCACGATGAACTGACCACCACGAACCAAGGGCAACCGCAGCCATTAAGTTTACAAATCGCAGCGGCGCGTCAAGCGCTCACCAAGCCATTAGTGATTAAATCCGTACGCCCTGCTCCAACGCCGGGACAAACCACGCGCGTACTGTTTCGCGATCCCACGCTTCATCACTACCAAGTGCGCACACTATTTGTTGATCCAGTCACGTTAGCCATTCACGGCGATCTTGCCAGTTATGGCACCAGCGGTATTTTGCCACTGCGTATCGCCATCGACTTTATGCATACCGATTTACTGCTAGGCCCTGTCGGACGTAACTACAGTGAACTCGCCGCTTCTTGGATGTGGGTGGCGGCATTAGGCGGTCTTTATTTATGGTGGAATCAACGCCGTGCCATGCGTCGAGAGAGCAAAAAAGGATCATGGGCATATCATCGCTCACGTCACAGTCAAGTGGGCGTATGGATTGCAGTCGGCCTCTTGTTTTTCTCTGCAACAGGCTTAACTTGGTCGAAATGGGCAGGGAGCAACATTGCACAGTGGCGCCAAACGATTGGGTGGGTAACTCCATCTGTATCTCGTCACTTGCCCTCTAACAATCCGCATTATCTCTATCAAGATAAACAATTTGATGGCGTGCTTGCCTCTGCGCGCACCTTCGGATTGAGCGCTGGTAAAATTGAAATAGTACCGGCCTACCAAGCAGGTAAAGCTTGGATGGTGCATGAAATTGATCGAGCTTGGCCAACTCAAGTTGATGCCGTCTCTATCGATCCCATCAGCAATAAAGTGGTTAGTCATGTCTATTTTGCCGATTATCCACTCGTTGCAAAGTTAATTCGCTGGGGCATTGATGCCCATATGGGGGTGCTGTTTGGTTTACCCAACCAGATAGTCTTGGCGCTGTTTGGGCTGGCATTGTGCATCATGATCGTTTGGGGCTATCGCATGTGGTGGATACGTCGCCCTAAAGCGGGTGACATGATGGAACCCCTCACTGGCGCATGGCTCAAATTATCCAAACTGGGACAAATAGTGGTATTTATTGTCGCAACTGTTTTAGGGTGGTCATTGCCTGTAATGGGGGTCAGTTTGGTCGCATTTATCGCTGTCGATGTACTCCGATGGCGTTGGTATAAGCCCGCAACACTTGAGCCTGTGCGGTAACTCAACAAAACTTCTTATGCATAAAAAGGCACCGAGCGTGCCTTTTTTCATAGTGGTAACAAAATGTGACAAATGACATATTTACGACATAAGTTTATGTAAACAGCATTAATCAATTGCTAACCACTTGTTACACACCTCAATGATGGTATATTCACCCAAGGTTCCTAATACTTAAGTTGAAGGCTGTACACACAAAAAGAAACCTTGCCGCTGCATAAAAATCCCAATTTTGTTGATCAATTGTCGTGCGACAGTGATAAAGTATCGCGTCTTTTGTGGATTTAAATCATAAAAACCATGGCGGACAGATGTGATCGTAATTGTTAGCAAGTGAAAAGAGATGTAACGCCCAATGAAAAAAGTAACTGGTCATAATGGATTGCACCAGCATCATTCTGATACAACGAAACAGCTGGTGGACGTGGTTCTAATTGGTGGTGGTGTAATGAGTGCCACTTTAGGAACTTTCTTACAACAGTTAGAGCCTAACTGGACCATTGAGATGTTTGAACGCTTGGGCGATGTTGCTCAAGAAAGCTCTTATGGTTGGAATAATGCTGGCACAGGACATTCAGCATTAGCTGAAATGAACTACACTCCACAAAAAAGTGATGGTCAAATTGATATCACTAAAGCCATTAAGATTTATGAGCAATTTCAGTTGTCTCGTCAATTCTGGGCCTACCTTGTACAACAGGGGCTAATCAAAGATCCAAGCACCTTTATTAACAGTGTCCCTCATATGAGTTTTGTCTGGGGAGAGGATAATGTTGCCTATCTGCGCAAACGTTTTCAGTCGATGCAGCGCAGTCCCCTTTTTGATGGTATGGCTTACTCTGAAGACGCTGAACAGATCAAATCTTGGATACCTTTGATCATGAAAGGTCGCGATGAAAATCAACCTATCGCGGCAACTCGTACCCGTCTCGGTACCGATGTTAACTTCGGCGCTCTCACTCAGCAGTTGGTTGAACAACTTAAGTCTAGCGATCATTTTTCACTGCATCTCAATCATCAAGTCACGCATCTAACACGTCATCCAGACGGTGGTTGGAACGTATCAGTACAAGATACTCAAGCCAATACTCCAGTTCGTCATGTTCACGCTAAATATGTCTTCATTGGTGCGGGAGGGGCCTCTCTTCGCTTGCTACAAAAATCTGGCATTCCTGAAGCACGAGCCTATGCAGGGTTCCCTGTTGGAGGTCAGTTCCTAGTAACCGAGAATCAGGATCTCGTCACTGAACACCTCGCTAAAGTGTATGGTAAAGCTTCCGTTGGTGCGCCACCTATGTCTGTACCTCACCTAGATACCCGAGTTATTGATGGTAAACGTCTCCTGTTGTTTGGACCGTTTGCGAGCTTCTCGAGCAAATTTCTAAAAGAGGGGTCTCTGTGGGATCTCTTCAGTTCTTTGACGCCAGCCAATGTATTACCGATGGCAAAAGTTGGAGTGACGAATTTTAACCTCGTTACCTATTTAATAAATCAATTACGTCAAACGGACGATGATCGCTTTGCCGCTCTACAAACCTTTTTCCCGAATGCGAAAAAAGAAGATTGGCGTTTATGGCAGGCTGGTCAACGAGTACAAATCATCAAGAATGTTCCAGGGAAAGGCGGCCAATTGCAGCTTGGAACTGAGTTGGTGAACTCAGCAGATAAAAGCCTCACAGCGCTATTAGGAGCCTCGCCAGGTGCATCAACCTCTGCAGCCATTATGCTTGAACTATTAAGCAACTGTTTTGCAGAAAAGATGACCACCAAAGAGTGGCAAGAGAAAATCAAAGCCATGGTACCATCTTACGGTCAATCACTGCACGAACAGCCAACACTTAACCAAAAAGTGTTGCTTGAAACAAGTAAAGTCCTTGGCTTAGAACACCATCTAGATGATTGGATTGAAGAACCACAAGCGGTGCCACAAGCCAATACTGAAAAGCAATATGAATCACTGAATTAACCATCCAAACCTCCCTCCATGGGAGGTTTTTTATGTTACCTAGCCTTCTCCGACGATGCTCTTCTATAGAGTGAATCAATCAATGACTTCGGTAAAAATTCACCGTATCAAGGTTCTTGTCTTCTCCGATTGTCTGGGGTAACAATACCCTTTCTCAAAAACAAGTTATACCTAAGGAGAAGCGTGTGTCAGCCCTATTTACTCCCATGACTCTCGGTCAAACCACACTGAGTAATCGCATTATTGTCGCGCCAATGTGTATGTATTCAGCAGAAAACGGAGTGGTACAACCTTGGCATGAACAGCACTATGCAACCTTAGCTCAATCCGGTGCTGGTTTACTGATTGTTGAAGCAAGCGCTATTGCGCCAGAAGGAAGAATTAGCTACGCCGACGCAGGAATTTGGGACCAAGAATGCCAAGATGCTTGGCAACAAGTTGTCCAGCGCGTTACCCGTTACAGCAAAACCCCAATGGTTATGCAATTAGGTCACGCAGGTCGTAAAGCCTCAACCAGCAAACCCTGGGAAGGGGGACAACCAATAGCAGCCGACCAACCTAATGGATGGCAAACAGTCGCACCAAGTCCAACAACGTTTTCAGAAAGCGATCCTACGCCAGAGGCTTTAAATGATGAGGGTATTCAACGCATTATAAATGCATTTGTAGCAGGAGCTAAACGGGCCCATGCAGCCGGCTTCCAGGGCGTGGAAATCCACGCAGCGCATGGTTATTTACTCCACCAATTTTTATCACCAATCAGTAATCAGCGCCAAGATGAATTTGGAGGTAGTTTAGAAAATCGCATGCGGTTAGTAGTGCAGGTATTTGACGCCATAAAGGCGGCTATGCCAGCATCATTCATTGTCGGAATAAGAATCAGCGCTACCGATTGGGCTGAAGGCGGCTGGGATGAACAACAAAGTATTGAGTTGGCAAGAATATTAGACAAGAAAGGTTGTCACTACATTCACGTATCGAGCGGTGGTTTAACGGCAAAACAGCAACTAAAAGTCGAACCTAACTATCAAGTACCATTTGCAGAGCAAATAAAAGGCCAAGTGGACATGCCTGTTATTGCTGTGGGTTTGATTACCGATCCGCATCAAGCGGAAGATATTTTACAGAAACAGCAAGCCGATGCGATAGGCTTAGCTCGTGGCATCTTGTATAACCCCCGTTGGCCATGGCATGCCGCTGCTGAGCTAGGTGACACAATGGCGGTATCACCCCAATATTTGCGGTGCCAACCTCACGGATTAAAGGATTTGTTTAAGCCAGCCTAAGGCAGAACCACTCCGTTAGAATAGAAAAAGGGAACTGAAAACCAGTTCCCTTTCCCATAATTCCGACTTTGCGTTGTTAATCAAATGGACTTAAAGTCGCTTTTCAAGATGGCTTAACACCACCCCAAGCTCTCCAGTCAAACAATTGACCTTAGCACTATTTTTTTCTTGCTTAACCAAGCGCATCAATACCACGTATTGTTCGAATAGCTCTTGAATCGCTTTATAATCTTTAAATCTATAATGTTCTTCAATCGACTGCATCTCTTGCAGAGTAAGACGATTTTCCAAACAATCAAAGTGCCCCGATGTTAAACTGCTCTGAACTTTATTACGTAGAGATTCAACCGCAAAAATGCCCGCAGTGCATGGTTTGCTCGCAAACCAACGCTTGTTCCCTAACGCTAAAAGAATGCTCATTACCATAAAATATCCACTCAATTATCAGGACTACTTTGTTAATAGAATAGACTGCGCAGACATCAAGACAAATTGCAATGAGCAACTCTGTGATAGAACGCTAGTTTTACATAAGCCTTTTTTAAAATTTGCACAGTATTTATGCAAGTTGTTAATATCGAACACCATTTTATTGACACTTCTTCCATCTATTAACGTAAATTATCATTAAAAATGATATTAAGTAGCATAAATTCTACTACTAAAAACATGTCAATTTTATGAAAACTGTTATCTGGTTGCATATGGTTTTGCGAAATATCAGACCTGCGTGCCATAACGATAAAACTATCATTACTTTCTCTATTCCAACGGAACATTTTTCTTGGTATCCAGACGCAAAAATGGCTCCGGCAGCGAAGAATCACAAAGTACTAGAGTGGGTTTATCATCGACATCAATAGTGATGTAACAGACAAATGAATTCCTGCCTCAGCTAAGGCAGGAATATGAGCAAATTCTGTCTGGCTTATTGAGGCTTTATTTACTGGCCGAGTGACCATGTAACTCACGGTAATGCTCCTCTAAATGCAAATGCCCTTTGGGGGGAGCTAGCATATCTCGAGACATCACTGTAATGAAGAATTCGATAGGGCCATATTGGTGGCGACTAGTAAAAAAACGGCTTGCCCCCATAGCCAATACACGCGCCCAACTTGGGATATAAATAATGGCTGGTTTCTTACCAGCACACTTAAACGCCATTTCTGCAATTTGCTTGTGGGTTAAGACGTCAGGGCCTCCGGCTGCGACCTCACGTTTAGGTATATCTATCGCATCAACAACCAAACTAGCGAGATCGGCTCCATGGATTGGGTTCGACTTATACTGCCCACCAGCAAACAGAAAAATACGCCCCGTTTCCGCCATGTGGTAAAACTCATCCATGTCGGAAAAAAAACCATTAGGTCGAACCACGGTATACTCTAGACCTGAGGTTTTGAGCGCTTCAACAAATCGCTCCTTGGCGGCGCAGAGAGACACCTTACGTAACTTCTCTCCATCCAAAATAGAGACATAAATAAATTTACGTACACCACTGGCTTTCGCTTGTTCCAGAAGATTGAGGTTGGCTTGATAGTCTACATCCATATAGCTCAAACCGTCTTTTTGACGAGTGATACCGACCGTAGAGATCACCGTATCAATACCATCGCAACACCCACTAAGGGTATGTGACTCTGTCACTTCTGCTTCAAGTAACTCGTGCGGAACAATCCCCTTCTCGTATAATTTTTCGGAATCTCGTACTATAGTGCGTACTGTGTAATCTCGCTTCAACAATTCCGTAGCAACAAAACTGCCCAAATACCCGGTGGCCCCTGCCAGTAATACCTTTTTATCCATGGTGTTACCTCATCTTCCATCTGTATCTATTAAAGAGGTGTCAATATATCTGCTCTCTCACAATCAAGAGATACAAAAACGTTCTTATCTCCGTTATAAACTTGCAGCATTCCTTGTGAAATTTGTTTATCGCTAGCGCCTTTAATCACTAAGGCAACACGTTTGTCCCTCATTAATGGACGATATTGAGAGCATGAACCAGGACTTTTTATCGCTATGGTACTGACATGCACTTTCGCTAAATCTCTCCAATCATTCAACGTAACGCGACTAAACACCACATCCAAATCCGGCTTATTCAACTTATCTACTTTATTTAAATTAACACGGCTAAGTAATATGTCACGTAAGGCTGGAATATGATTAAGAGCTGGCAGGTCATTTATTTCACCGCCACTCAACACAAGCGACTTCAGTTCTGGTAACTGTTTAATACCTGCCAATGACACATTTCCTTCAAACGCACACTGCAAATATTCCATGTCGCGTGAAGAATGAATGTGTTGTTGTTGCGCCATCGCCAACACACATTTTTGCAGTTGCTGGTCGGGAAACCGCAGCTCTTCTATGGGGACGTCAGATGCGCGCGCCGTAAAGGCCAATAGCATACTGGCGATGAGGATTAAAACTTTCACCACAATGTCCTATGAAATGGTACTCACATAAATGTAGTCAATATGGTAAAGCTTTAAAGAAAGTTTAGGAAAAATTACGTTTAAGATTATGACAGAGGAAAGCAAACTCATCCCTATCGCCCAATGATTATAGGTCTATGAGTCATTGTAGGACGATAACGGAGGCTAAACCTAATGTGTCATATGGCGTTATAACGCATACACTGTAAATTTATTTCGGCCAGTTTGTTTACTCGTATAAAGCGCTTCATCAGCTTCTTTCACCAGTTGTTCTACCTGAACATCGAGGGTTGGAGTTCTTACAGCGATACCAATGCTAACGGTCACAAACGAGCTAACATCTGACGTTTTGTGCTCAATATTCAGGTTCTTCACTTCATTAATAATATTTTCAGCACATAAAACCGCGCCCTCTTGATCGGTAAACGGCAGTAAACAAGCAAACTCTTCACCACCATAACGACAACTGCTATCCGAGGTTCGGCGCACAGAAGCTTGCAGCGCTCGAGCAATACTTTTTAAGCATTCGTCACCGGCTAAATGACCATAGCTGTCATTGTAGCGTTTAAAATAGTCCACATCGATCATCAATAGTGCAACATTTTTTTGCTCCCTTTGACATAAGTTCCAGTCTCCCAAAAGAGCCTGATCAAACCGTCGACGATTCGGTAACCCTGTCAAACCATCAATCAGCGCCATGTCTTTCATGATATCCATTTGTATCTTCAAAATGAGATGGTTCATAACACGAGCTCTGACAATCAAAGGATTAAAGGGCTTTGTAATAAAATCGACAGCGCCCACTTCAAACCCTCTGGCTTCCACGTTAACTTCAGTTTCCGCGGTAACAAAAATAACTGGAATGTCAGCAGTGATCGAATCCAAAGACAATTGTTGACACACTTGATACCCATCCATCTCAGGCATAATAATATCAAGTAAAATAAGGTCGGGACGCTGCTCTCTGGCTATTTGCAAGGCACTACGTCCATTCGTTGCCATCAAAACATCACATTCATCTTTAAACACTTCATTGATCGCCCGAATATTGATTGGCTGGTCATCAACAACCAACAATACTGGCTTGCGCCCTTCTTGAATGAACTGCTGTAACAAATGATCACGTAACATGTTCTTCCCTTATTTGTGTTAACCACTGACGTGCAGATTCAAACTCAAGATTTTCGACCGCCTGCAATAAAGCTTGATGTGATTGGCTATTCGGATGGTTAGCTTGTAAAGATTCCGCGAGCTCTAATGCTTTCATGTTCCCTGTAGCTAAGCAATTTTCAAGCTCGAACCACACTTCTTTTTCATTAATATCGGATGAAGCAACTGCTTGTATATCCTCTTGGTCACTACTTCCAAGGCTTTCAAGCATAGCTTGGTACTCTGTGTTCATTTTCAGCGCGATGGTCTCAACACAGTTCTTCATGATTTCAGAACCTTGGCGAGCAGAATCGCTATTTTTCAACTCAGCCTCTTTATCTTTCAACCAATGATAGAGTTCGTCTAAACCAGCCGTTCCTGCTGAACCTTTCATTGTATGAAGTATAGCGATAACTTCCGACCATTGATGGCTGTTTATCGCCTCACTGAGACCTTTATTCAATTCCGAGAAAGAAGGCAGAAACGAATGTAACAACTTGCGATATAACAGCTCATTGCCGCCAAAACGTTGTAAAACTCGCTGCAATTTACCTTGAGGTGATGGCGTATTTTCGACCTGTGTGGTCATGCGAGGCTGATGCCCTATCCAAGTTAAAATAGTTTCTACTACTAATTGAAAATCAAGAGGTTTTCCTAAATGGGCGTTCATACCTGCTTGTAAACACGCCGCTTTATCTTCATCACTGACATTAGCAGTCATAGCGATAATCGGCAGTTCTGCGAACTTATCATGTTCACGTATTTTGCGAGTGGCGGTTAATCCATCCATGTTAGGCATTTGCATATCCATCAACACTACGTCGAAATCGCTTTCTGACATCAATACTGCATTAACACCTTGTAAACCATCTTGAGCCAGAGTCACATTAGCCCCGACACTATTAAGTAACTCAAGAGCGACGTCTTGGTTGAATATATTATCTTCCACCAATAACACATTCACACCTCTAAGTGGAGAGGCTGCATCTTGTTGTGGAGCAATGAGATCCGTATTGTTACTGCGTCGATTGCGCATTGCATTATTAACCGCAGTGAACAGTTGAATTGAGGTCACCGGCTTAGACAACGTAACCTCAAAAGGAGAACTTTCATCTACGATAGGAATATCACCGTGATTTGCTGCACTAATTAGCACGATCTTCGGTTGCTTCGTCAACTCCAATTTATCTCGAATATGATAAGCCAGTTCAACGCCATCCATATGCGGCATTAACCAATCAAGAACTAAACACTCATAAGGATCACCTTCTTGGTCTGCCTGTTCGATACTTCGAATGGCCTCAACTCCTGACATCGCAGTGGTTACTCGTGCATGCAATCGAGTTAAATTATCCTCTACCATCGTAAGTGCAACATCATTATCATCCACAACGAGAATACGAGGCTGATTCTCAAAGTACTGCGGTTGCCATGGCTGAGAAGTATCGATTGGGAAAGTCAATTCGAAGAAGAAGCTACTGCCTTTCTCCAACTCACTCTCTACTAAAAGCTCCCCGCCCATTAACTCGATCAAATGACGCGAAATCACTAAGCCTAACCCCGTACCACCATATCGACGTGTAATCGACGCCTCTGCTTGGGTAAAACCATCAAAAATACGCTTTTGCTGCTCAGGACTAATACCAATACCGGTATCAACGACCTGAATCACGATACGAACTTGGTTATCACGAAGGGAAAGAAGCCGTGATCGAACGACCACTTCACCTTCTTCAGTAAATTTAATTGCATTACTAATAAGGTTTAACAGCACTTGTTGGATACGTAATTCATCACCAATCAGAAAACTCGGGACCTGCTCATCCAAATCAAACAACAGTTCGATATTTTTGTCCTGTATATTCCCTGACATCACCACCGCCAAGTGCTCCATCATCCCTTCCAGATCAAAAGGATGCGGGTCAATATCTAACTTTCCAGACTCAATTTTGGAGTAGTCCAAAATATCATTAAGCAACGTAAGTAACGACGTGGCGGCGATACGGGCCTTAGACGCAAATTCGTGCTGCTTCTGATTTAACGTCGTTTTCAACAATAGTTGCAACATACCCAATACAGCATTCATCGGAGTTCTAATTTCATGACTCATATTTGCCAAGAACATCGATTTAGCCGCGTTTGCTTCATCGGCAGCTACCTTAGCATCACGTAACTCTTTTTCAGCACTCTTCTGTTCCGAAATATCACGAGCAATCCCCAAATATCCTGTAATTTCGTCGTGATTACCTCGGATCACCGTGACCACTAAGTTCACTGGGATTCGTGAACCATTCTTACGGATGTAAGTCCATTCCAGTGATTCATACATATTTAATCGAGCTTTTAGAGTAAAAACATCCATACCATTTACCGCCTGTCCATACTCTTTTGACAGCTCTAAACTGCGTTCCTTAATCTCCTCTTCGTCGTGAAAAACCGTTGGCAGTTGCTTATCGACCATCTCGTCACTTCGGTAACCAAGCATATTTTCGGCCCCCGTGTTAAACACCTTAATTAATCCATTAGGCTCCACAGCAATAATAGCCACCTCGGACGCAGCACTAAGCACATTGGAAAACAAAATATTCAAGTCATTTAATTGCTCAGTGCGCAGCTCAACTTGTTGTTCCAAATTAGCATTAAGCTCATGGATTTTTGCTTCTGCCGCTTTTTGAGCCGAAATATCTCGCACCGTTTTTGCCGCCCCTAGAACTTCACCAGAAGAAGACAATATTGGCGACACCGTAGCGGATACAGGAAATTCAGTACCATCTTTACGATGGCGAATCGTTTCAAACCCAGAGATGGTTTCTCCCCGTGCTATTTTGGCTAGAATATCACTCTCCTCGTACCATAAGCGCTCCGGAATCAACAACTCTTTCAATGGCTTTCCAATTGCTTCTTCTCGGGTATAACCAAATATCGTTTCGGCACCAGTGTTCCAACTAATAACAACGCCATCCAGATTTTTACCGATGATGCCATCCACTGAACTTTCAACGATAGCATGCAATTTTGTCTGCTCATGAATCAGACGGAATCGATTTCTACGCTGCACATTGAACATACCGACCAAAAGAGAGAGCAACAAACTCACGGAAACCCCTGTAGAAAACACCTCAAAGGCTGAATGTAAATGTAGCGTTGACAAAAATTTTGGTGTAACCGTCAGTGAAAACTTCCACTCTCGACCCAGCAAATTAAAAGGTCGTTCATGAGGATAGAGTCCCCGCTCAAGGCTGTTGGTATAGAAGGGGCTAGCTTGACTGTTATCGGTGATATCCGTGATGGTTAAAATGAGCTTATCAGGTTCAGAAACAATATCCTTAAGAACATCAGACAGGCTTAGTGGGGCATTAATCCAACCAAAGCCCGCTTTTAAACGTTTTTCTTCTGTATCAGGGACACTGCCACCTCGATATAGCGGCAAAAGAACGAGTAATGAATCACTTAAACCACCATCATTGGTCACTAACTGTATTGGAGGCGTCATCTGGGCTTTTCCACTGCGCATCGCCGCATCGGCGGTTTTTCGCCGTCGAGGCTCTGACGCAATGTCAAACCCTATCGCCTTTTCATTCATTAAATAGAATTCAGGTTCGATATATTGAACAATATAATAGTCACCGAAATTGGGAGAATATTGGCTAACGGAAAAATTAGGGGCACCATCAGCTTTAGCTTGCTTAAGAAAAGCGTCTATTGCTTCGCGTTTTACCCATCGCACAAAACCAAAGCCTCTGGCACCGGGAAAATACTGTTTAAGGTCAAGAGTGGAACCAAACTGGTTCATTTCTTGCCGGGTTACATTTTCTCCACCACCCGACAATATCGCAGTGCGCGCTTCCCGAATGCCATATTGATAGAGTGAAAATCGTTCATTTACCTTTTCATACAGTTGATTGAATTTTTCATTGATGGCCCCGTCAATTCGCTCAGCATTCGTGTTGAGTGTGATGAAACGAATACCGATAGTGACCAACATTCCAATTAAAAACAGCGCAACAGCATACCGATGTGTGCTAAAGAAAGTAGTTTTCGTGGTGCGAAAGTCAGCTGATGAAATATCCATATCACTCCCAAGCGACCTTTAAAAAAAGCTTAGTAACTTTCAGTGTAGACGGTAAAGAAAAAACATGGCTAAGTTATTGATGTTATCTGAGGCTTTTGCTTTCCCTGCTATGGGTTCAGTACCCATATTTATGGGCGCTGACATGGGGTTATTGATGAGCCTCTAAAGGGCGGGTTGTATTTAGAAGCCACTCAGTGATGAATTGTTCTAACGGTATGGGCTTACTAAACAAATAACCTTGAAAGTAATCAACACCATGACTTTGCAAATAGTTCATTTGAGCCACCTGCTCTATTCCTTCAGCTACTGTTGGTATTTCAAGACGCTGCGATAAGTCCAGTAAGTTATTAACGATATTATTGGATATTGCATCCTGTCCAATAAGATCAATAAATTGCTTGTCGATTTTGATGTAATCCACTTCAAACATCTGCAGATAGATTAAACTCGAATGCCCTGTACCAAAATCATCAATAGAAAAACGTACACCTGCAGCATACAGCTCGTTGTACATTTCAAAAATACGTTCCTCTTTCGTGACTTGTTCGCGCTCTGTTAGCTCTAAAACCAACTTGATTTTTTCGTTATTCATAACCGAGATAAACCGCACACAATCATAAACGATGGTGCGATCCAATAACTGTTGCGCACTTAAATTAAACGACAAATGCATCTTAGTAGAGATGTTATGAGCGTGGGGCTTTAGTTGCTTCGCTACCTGAGAAAATAACGTTGTAGAAAGACGAGCAGCCAACTGGCCTTTTTCTACCAAATCAATAAATTCGTAAGGGGAAATGATGCCTTTTTTTGGATGATGCCAACGTACTAGTACTTCTCCACCCGCCATGGAGCCATCTTTAGTTAAAATTGGCTGAACATAAGCTCGAAATTGCCCAGCTCGGATGCCCTTACGAATTTCTCGGGCTAAAAAGCGGGGTAACGTTAAAAATTTATAACATTGATAGCTGAGCACAGCGGGGAAAAAGAGTAAAAACAGCAGTGTAATTAGCAACTCGTCATGCAAATCGTCGACCATTAGATTAAGGTCGTAATCGACCGAGATTGAATAAGGGTAATTGTCCGAATGTACCACCATACCGGGAATTAAATTGGTATGTTCGATTGGCATAGAAATCGCTAGCTGCCCGACATGCATTTGGAAACGAAAAGAGTAAGGACGAATATCAATTTGATCGAGAAAGTACTTTTTACTTAATTCCGTACTAATGCCATTTGTTACGTACATCAAGGCATTTAATTGAATATAACCCTTGGCTAAAAACAGACTTGCGTCAGACGTGGGGTGAATGGGAGTGAGAGAAAAACCATCGATGGAACTGCAATAACCCGTTGGCAGTTCAAGCTCCATAGAAAGCCCACTAGGGATCGTGAGTGCACGAACCGTCATTATTCTACGCAATGCATCACACGGTAAATGAACATAGTGTTTTATAAATATTGCCGTCTCATCCACTTCGAAGAATATCTCGTCCATATGTTCGATGATATTACTAATGCTCTGCCGAGCTTGACGTTCAACATCTTGAGTGATCGTATGGTATGCCATCAATCCACCGCTAATTAGGATGAATAAATAGACAAAAAAGGAGTAGAGTCGAGCTCTAAAATAACGAGAATACTCATACTGGGATTTTTGCAACATAGGTTCCTAGGAGCTCAACATAAAAAGCCGCACAAAACAAAGTTAGTATAGGCGAACTAATTGTTAATGCACTTTTGTATACCCAAATGACTTCAAGATGCAAAATTTAGAGCTTGAGATCACTTGAGTATATGAATACCTGCCACACTAACCTACTCAATCTACTAATTTTGTATCGTCTCTTATCCCACTATTTGGTTTTCTATTCTACTCTTAATTGCAGCGTCATTTCTAAATTAAGAGAGAAACAGATGAGTCAAGACGACAAAGAGCTCGACAATGGCGGTATTCCAACACCGAGCGGAAAAGCAACTCCCATAGATACTGACTACACCGTAGGCCAAGACAATGTTGTGGTCTCTCTTGGTCCTTTTGGCCTCGATATTCACAACCGTGTTTTTGCAATATCTGGCCTAGCGATCGTGGCTTTCGTTTTTGCCACATTACTGTTTCGAGAGCATGTGGAACCCGTTTTCACAACATTAAAATCATGGTTAGTCACGAATTTGGACTGGTTTTTCCTCCTTTCTGGTGATCTATTTGTCATCGTCTGCCTTGGACTCATATTCTCCCCACTCGGACGAGTACGAATTGGCGGCACAGAAGCGACGCCTGATTACTCTTATGCAGGTTGGTTGGCAATGCTGTTTGCTGCAGGTATGGGTATTGGATTGGTTTTCTTTGGGGTGTCTGAGCCAATGTCGCACTTCAGTTCATCCCTAGCGGGAACCACCATTGAAAATGGCGTACGAACCGATTGGGCTCCTCTGGGTGGTGCCATAGGAGACACTAAAGCAGCTGAAGCTCTGGGTATGGCGGCAACCATTTATCACTGGGCACTGCACCCATGGGCAATTTACGCCTTACTTGCTTTAGGTTTGGCGATATTCTCTTTCAATAAAGGCCTGCCATTAACTATGCGCTCGGTGTTTTATCCCCTTTTCGGCGAACGTGTTTGGGGATGGATAGGACACATCATTGATATTTTAGCGGTCGTAGCCACCGTATTTGGACTGGCGACATCACTAGGATATGGCGCCTCTCAAGCCGCAACTGGGCTTAACTTTCTGTTCGGCATTCCATTGACCGACATGACGAAAGTCGTTCTGATACTTATCATTTCAGCCATGGCACTGATGTCGGTATTGGCTGGTTTAGACAGCGGCGTCAAACGATTATCTGAAATTAACATGATACTCGCAGCCATCTTAT
Source organism: Vibrio tritonius (assembly GCF_001547935.1). Lineage (NCBI taxonomy): Bacteria > Pseudomonadati > Pseudomonadota > Gammaproteobacteria > Vibrionales > Vibrionaceae > Vibrio > Vibrio tritonius. The sequence continues at coordinate 1,108,551 of NZ_AP014635.1, read as the reverse complement.
TACTATTTATCGTAATTACCGGCCCAACCATTGCCATTCTCAGCGGCTTTTTTAGTAACATCAAAAATTATGTGGAATACTTACCAGCGCTTTCAATGCCATTTGACCGTGAAGACGTTAACTTTTCACAGGGTTGGACGGCGTTTTACTGGGCATGGTGGATATCATGGTCCCCATTTGTCGGCATGTTTATCGCACGTGTATCTCGGGGACGCACCGTAAGAGAATTCATCGTCTGTGTATTGCTAATACCATCGACTGTTTGCGTGTTTTGGATGACAGCCTTCGGTGGCACTGCAGTAGACCAATACGTTAATGACGGTTATCAAGCAGTCATGAACGCTGAACTCTCACTCAAGTTATTTGCCATGCTTGAAGTGATGCCATGGCATGCTATTACCTCTTTCGTGGGTATTGTCTTGGTGGTGGTATTTTTTATTACCTCGTCCGATTCAGGCTCACTGGTCATCGATACCATAGCTGCAGGCGGCAAAGTGGATGCTCCGACACCACAACGCGTGTTCTGGTGCACCTTTGAGGGCTTGGTTGCTATTGCCTTAATGTTGGGCGGAGGCTTGGCGGCGGCGCAAGCAATGGCGGTAGCGACAGGATTCCCATTCACTATCGTGCTATTAGTAGCAACTGTTTCTCTCATTAAAGGACTAATGAGTGAACCTCGGCAGAAGAAACACGTTGGATAGAATCCAGTCGGCAACAAAACTCGACAGAATCACTCATCGTTAAAAACAGATCAAGGGCCTTAATGGCCCTTGATGATATATACCTATCACAGGTTTATTTAACGAATGCACAATTCGATCGTTTACATTACAAAGGATCTGTAGAGCTTACTGATTACCGGTATTAAGCGCATTGATAAGTGGTTGCAAGGTATTTTCAAACACGGTTTGCGCTTGATTGTGGATATTTTCCACATTTAATTCTGGATGCTGTTTTAGAGCTTGATCCCGCACGGCTTCAAGCTGTGCCGAACACAAGTCGCTGACCGCACTAGCATCTTGTCCTGCTCCGCAAACGGAACCTAATGTTTTACTTGGTAGCTGATTGATCATATCGGCCAAAGACATACCGTTAGATGCACTCGCCGCCACTCCGGCACCGCTATAGACTATCCCTACACTCAATAGTACTTTGGTCCACAATTTCATCTTAACACCTCGCCATCAACTGCATTTAACTGCTGCCACTATTTAAAATTATCGGCACTTTACTCAGATACTTAAGATCTTTTTAACGATTCCGCATCTTGAGGTCATTTGGGTATACACAACGGAGCTGCAAGAGCGTTTCCTTAGGATCGCATCCTAACAATAAATTTTGCTCATTTAACAGCAATCATTGCCACATATGCTATGGTTTGAATATTAATTATCTGTCTTATCTCGGCCCTAAAAAGAGGAATGATTATCATGCAACGATTTGAAATTCGAGTGGAGCCAAGCCCTACAGAGCCTTTGTATTACTTCGTCATTGTATCCAAAAATGGCGATGTTTTTGCACGTAGCGTGATGTACCCAACCAAACAGGCAGTAGAAAACCGTATCAACTTAATTAAAGATAATGCTTCAACAGCAAAAGTTGTCGACCTCACCACTGCTGAAGTCCATTGACCCATAGACCTAAGTCACCGCAAGATGCTGTTTTAGCGAGAATGTATTCGCTCATAGGCAAAACACCGATTTGAATACCTAGTCATACTACGTAGCAAATCGGTAACGCTGCATAGGCGCGAATACAACTCCCCCTTTGGGGACTCATCAACTTACAAATACATCTATCCAATCTCAACATATTGATAATATGACAAATAAGTGATATTTATTATTGTGTCCAAGTAAGTTCTAGATGCTGTTTTAGCATTTGGAATGGGGTATCGAGATAAGCTCAGAACAAAAGAAGAGCAAATAATTTTCATAGGACAGTCCATAGGACTGACTAAACTCTTTTGACTCAGTATACCACCTTAAGTAAATCCTCAATTTTGGCTTGTAGTCTCAACGCCAGAATCACAGAAGATGTTTGAGGTTGTCGATAATGTGGATGTCTAAAGAGACTCATCTAAGGTTGAAAAATCGCTTGCGCCAATTTGATAAGCAACGCAAAAAAGTTATGTCCCGCTGGTTAGGGTTGCCTTTGGCAGTGCTTAACCACTTTTCTCGTACGGAAAAAACGTTAGTCAAACCTGAAGAAATCCAGCGTATTGTGATTGTGCGGAACAATGCAAGAGTAGGCAATACGCTATTTTTAATTCCTTTCCTTAATCAAGTAAAACAAGCCTATCCCCATGCTGAGATCACATTGGTCGGCAGTGCAAAATGGCAAGGGTCGCTGTTACAAGGGCTAGGGATTAATCACTTTGTGGTTAGCCACTTTGGTTTTCGAAGCCTACTGAAATTATTGCTCACTATCATAAGGTTACGTAAAACGTCTTTTGATATCTGTTTTATGCCTTGTGGCTCCGCGCAAGATGCTCTCATTTGCAGTGCGTTAAATGCACGCAACAAAATCGGTTTCGACCATGAACGCTACCACAAAGCGCTTACTCATGCGTTAAATAACACCTCATTTTATCGTCATGCGGCGCTACGCAGTTTAACGCTCATCCCACAAATTACCCCTATCTCTTTAGCAAAAACCTGCCACCAGCTGCGTCTTTCTGAGCAGGAACTTACCCAAGGTAAAGCAGCTCGACAAGCACTTGCTGATGAACAAACCCTAGTTATGGCCTACTTTCGTGAAGCTCGTGGCGCAAAACAGCTAAGTGATGATATGTGGCATCAAGCACTACAAGCGCTGAGCGAAACGAGTCCTAAACCTGTCGTTTGGATTGAAATATTAGGGCCAGATGCAAAGCAAGGGTTTGACCCAAACCATTTAAGTTGTCACTGTTCCGATTTAAGAGAACTGGCTGGGTTATTACGTCATTTCGATGGTTTTATTAGCTGTGATACAGGGCCGTTGCATTTGGCTGATGCAGTCAATACGCCATGTATTGGCCTATTCACCCACACCGACCCTACCGTGTATGGCATGTTAGGTGACAATGTTCAGTACATTACCAACCCAAATAACTTCAATGCAAAGCAGATATGGCAAACGTTGCTCGCCAACGGTCCATCTTCGCAAAGGGGAACATTACGTCTAGAACGTATCAAGCGCGCTAAAACAGTCAGCCGCGATAACTCTCCATCGGTAGAAGATGCCCACCTTGCTCTGTAATCAACTCATCATCGAGCGATAACATTTAGCACCACTAAAAAGGCCACATTTTATGTGGCCTTCTCATATTTGTGCTGAGAACTCTGCTCGCTATTTCTTATTTTCATCCTAAGTAAACCTTAAGTATTTCACTTCATTATGTGTGCATATTCGTTGTAGGGCTTTGACACATATGAAACTGAATTTACCCCGAATCTCTCTAACTATGCCGACGCTAATCCTAGTGTCTGCTGTCTATTTCGGTACAGTGATGAATTACCCTGTACTGAAAGCATTGTTTGGCTTGAGCCAAAACGTTCAAGACTTACTGTTTTTTTACTCAGCACCACTGCTGCTGATAAGTGCGTTCCTGATTATTTTTTCGTTGTTCGCATGGCGTTATGTATTCAAACCCTTCATGGTGTTTGTCTTGCTCACTTCCGCAGCTGCGCTCTATGCGGAAGTGAATTTTCATACGCTCTTTGATATGACCATGATGGAAAGTGTTTTTGAGACCAACAGCTCTGAAATTTCTTTCTACACCAACATGACCTCTACCCTTTACCTACTGGGGTTTGGCCTGATTCCATCTCTATTACTTATGATGGTTAAAATTAAACCACAGCGTTCATGGAAAATAGCATTGGCCTCTCGCTTGTGCATTGTGGTTATTGGGGCATGTGGTGTATCGGCTGTTGCGGCGACTCAATATAAAAACTACGCCTCGGTGGGTCGTAACAATAAGTACCTTAATCGCATGATCATTCCAGGGCACATCTATAGCGGCGTTCGTTATTTGAATAAGCTCTACTTCACTACCACCCTGCCATATAAGTCCCAAGGCACAGATGCGACCCTAGAAGCCACGCAAAATGGCAAACCCACGCTAATGGTCATTGTCCTTGGTGAAACCGCTCGTGCTATGAACTTTATTGATAATGGTTACGGTCGTAATACCCAACCCTATACACAATCACTGGGCTTAATTTCGTTTGAGCATGTTTCCTCATGTGGCACTTACACCGCGCTTTCCGTGCCATGTATGTTCTCCAACATGAATCGCACCGACTACAACAAAGAGCGAGCAATGACACAAGATAACGTGCTCAATGTCATGCAACATGCTGGTGTAAAAGTACTTTGGATAGATAACGATGGTGGGTCAAAAGGGGTTGCTAACAACCTACCGAATCAATCCATCGATACCTCGTTGAAAGACCAAGACTGTAATGGCAGCACTTGTTTCGATGAAATCATGCTGAAAAAAGCGCAAACATTCATCCATCAAGATAAGCAAAATAAAGTTCTCGTACTGCACACTATCGGTAGTCATGGGCCAACCTACTTCCAACGTTACCCCACCGCTTATGCACCGTTCCAGCCGGCGTGTAACCGTAGCGATATTGAAAATTGCAGCGACCAAGAAATCAAAAATGTCTATGACAACACCTTGGTCTACACCGACTTTGTGTTATCCCAAGTGATTCAAGAGCTAAAAGGGCTTTCTTCACAATACAACGTCATGATGACCTACATCTCAGATCATGGTGAATCGTTGGGAGAAAACGGGCTGTATTTGCACGGAACGCCATACTCAATTGCGCCTAAAGAACAAACCCATGTTCCTTGGTTATTGTGGATGCCAAAACAGTACGCAGAACAAAAGCACCTAAACATTCAATGCTTACAGAATGTGGCAAAACAGGCATCACTGTCTCATGACAACTTGTTCCATAGCCTGCTGGGTTTATACGGAATTTCAACTCAGGTGGATGATACAAAATTGGACATCACTCATGGCTGTAAACAAGCTTCTTAATATCACGGTTAGGTCGTCTGCTGACTTTCAGTGACACATAATCCATTACGCTCCCTTAGCAACCAATGTTCGCTAAGGGAGCCTCTTGTCTGAATAACCATTATTTAAGCGACACTTTATTGCATGCTCTGCAATGACTAAAATGGTAAACAGCGTTTATAACTTCGAAACCAAATAATTAAATCATGAAGATATTAATCATTGAAGATTCAGAAATATTACGCCGTAGTTTGGTGGTGGGGTTAAATCACCTCGGTTGCGCAACAGATGAAACCGGCGATGGCGCAATTGGCTTAAAAATGGCGCTGCAAAACACCTACGATGTGATCATACTCGATCTCATGTTGCCTAATTTAGACGGAATGGCCCTATTGCAAACTCTGCGCAACAAAAATAGCCCTGCGCGAGTGTTGATTCTTTCCGCCAAAAACCAAACGCAAGACCGGGTCGACGGCCTTTTAAAGGGAGCAGACGACTATCTCACCAAACCTTTTTCATTTGACGAACTGCATGCTCGCATTCTTACCCTAATGCGCCGCGGTGGATTGGAACACAGTGATAACAGCCTAACCGTCGGCGATTTTCGTCTTAACCTAGCGTCACGAACCTTTACCTATCTTGACCGCTCGATAGAACTTACTCCAAATGAGTTCAAAATATTAGAATGTTTGTTTAGCAAACCGAATCGTGTGGTCAGTTTAGAAAAAATCAGCGAGGCGGTCGTAGGCCACTATGATTACTTGTCGAAAAACGCCATTGAGGTTCACATTAGTGCCATTAGACGTAAAGTGCGTGCTGCAAATGGCCAATTACCAATAAAAAATAAACGCGGATTCGGTTATACCATTTCTCAATAAACCCAAACCACCAGCTTAGGGGAGCCATTGTGCGACGATTCATCAGCTACTTACCTTTTATTGGTAAACGCTACCAACATTCTATGGCCTCTATCCAAAGTAACTTGGTGAACTCAGTTTCTTTGATATTTGGGGCAATTTTACTCGTGGTTTTTCTTTCTGTTGATACCGGAATGGACCACTGGGTAGAAGAGCAATTTGATGCAGCCATGATAAACCGCGCTAACTACCTAAAATCTCAAGTCAGTATTGAGAATGGTGCGTTAGTGATGAGCTTTGATAAGCAGGTCATGCCGCAATATCAAAAAGAGAAACATCCGCAATTTTTCCAACTGTGGCAAAATGACACTTCGCTTGCTCGTTCTGCTAGCCTAGATCACTTTCCCCACAGCAACCTTATTCGCTCCACTCTGCCCGTTGGCAAAGATCGTATTTTTCCGCTTATGATGCCCAATGGCGAAGAAGGTCGAGCGCTTATTTCCACCTTTATCCCTAAAAATGCGCCAGCCGGGACTGAGCCACTGCATCTCACGGTCTATGAATCGGCCCATTCACTCGATGTATTGTGGATTGTAGACATTCTCTTGATCACAAGCTTCTTACTTGCCATGACATTGGTGCGATATATTACCAACCTGCTGATATTGAAGGGACTTGCTCCGCTGGTAAAATTGAACGATGAACTCAAGCAGTTTAGTGACCTCAAACAACGTGGTGAGCGGGTCTCTCATTTTGTAAAACCAACGAATCCGGTGAAAGAGATAGAACCGATTCGTAACGAATTAAACGCGTTCATTGATGCCAATAGTCAGTTAGTTGCCAATGAAAAACGCATTACCAGCGACATTGCCCACGAACTCAAAACGCCCATTGCAGAGATTCTGGCACTGAGTGAAATTCACCTACGTTACCCAGATGATGAACGAATCAGCAAAACATATCCCGATGATATTTTGCATATAGCACAACGAATGAAAGCCATTGTTGAGAACTTAATGTTGTTGCAACGCGCCTCATCGCCTTCTCTCATCGTCTCACAAGAGAAGATTACGCTTGCTACTCTAACCAACCGTGTTCAGTCAGCGCTAGAATTTAAATACCCACAGTTACCACAGCGGGTAAAGGTTCGCTATCAAACTATCGAACGCATCGTGGCCGATACCTTTGTCATGGAGACCATCCTTACTAATTTACTGGATAATGCCCTGTTCTACAGTCCAGAAGACAGTGTTGTAGATGTGCTTTGGTATCAAGAAAACCAACAAACCTTTTTGACTATCAGCAACTCATATGTGAATAAGTTAACCGACGAGCAGTTAGGCAATATTACTCAACCGCTTTATCAGGTGGATAGTTCTCGAACCAGTAACCAACGCTTTGGGCTTGGTTTATCTATTGTGAGTAACCTCTGTCAGCAGTGTCACTATACGCTGAGTTTCGCACAAAGCAGTGACCGCTGTTTTACCGTCACGGTGCAACTCAATAACTGTACCTAAACATTCGATGTTTAGGTAAATACTTAACGTAGGCTCGCATTGCCCAGTCAGTTCGGCCCACTTTGCCATTTATGACAAAGTGGGCTATTGGCATTAATAGATAATGTCAAAGTACCCTGCTGCGTTACAAAATAAAGGAACAATTTATATAGGCCAATCTTAAAAATCTGTTCTATAGTTAAAGAGAATAGACCAACTGCCTGATGGCAAACTCCTAAGTTGTGATTGGAATACCTTTTAGCCCATTTACCTGTGATGGGCTATTTTTTTGTCTGTATTCGTCAAAAACAACCTTCAAAGAATTGAACGATGATATACCCAAAGTAATCTTAAGATTCTGTTTCAGCGGGAATTTTATTGGGTATTTTTATACGGATAGTTATTTTGATGGTAATATCACATCTTACTCATCTCAATACTAAGTCACTTAGGTACTTTTAGAATGAGATAAGACCGTTTATGTCTATTTAATTGATTTTAGGAAACACTAATAATGAAAAAAAAGTTAGTTGCTAGTGGTATATTTTTAGTGGCAGTAGGATCAGGTTTTGCTGCAAATAACATAATGATTAACAAAGCAAGTCAAGAAGTTCCCCAACAGATCCTTCGCGCTTTACAAAAGCTTGATAGCAATGCAATTCAGGTTCAAAGGTTAACATCCAACGTTAACGGTTCCAAGATTGACGAGCAATATGTCATTTATCCCGTTTTCAACGGAAAACGTGTCGATAAGGCCCCTATTTTCATAAACCATACAGCCAACATTGGTCTATTTGCATCATCAGTCAGTGGTCATGTCACTATTGTTAAAGACAAAGGTTTAGCAAAAACATTTATTGAAAATGTAGCTACGATTAATGACAATATTCACTATTCCTTTTCGACTGCTAATGAGAAATTAGATTTAAATGGTGAAATTCAGATTGGAAAAATTCAAGATGGCCTTAGCTCGTTAGAGCTTGGGAAATTGACATTTAGTACTATTGGTTCCTCAAATCAAATTACCTCTACAATGCATCTACCAAGCTTTGTATATAACAAACGAAACGAACAGTTCTCCTTAACTGATATCACCATGAAATCAGTTGGCGGTGATAACTTACCCAAGAACACTTTTGATATAACAACAGGTAAAATAAATGTTCTAGAAAAGCGTTTCAATCAAAGCATTCAAGTTGCTGGACTGAAGTGGAATACCGCACTTACTAATGAACCTTCCGCAACTTTAACGACAGACATTGAAGTAAATAAACTGAATTTCAATCTTGATAATGCACCTAAAGATAATTTCGATATCACTCTTAATATAAATGTACCGGGAATCCCCGCTTCACGACTCCAAGAGGCTGCCGATAGTATCCATCATGGCAACATAGCTCAGGAACGCGTCAAAAAAATCCTTAATGAACTTCTTAACAATGGAATTAATGGCAATAGTATTACTCTGAGAATCAACAACTCTTCAGCTAAAGGCTTCATAGCTCTTGCTCCTGCAAATTATTCTGAGATGCAACCATATCAGAAACGAACTCAACTCATCTCAAACCTATCTGCACAGGTCGATTTTGATTTAGAAAAATCGCTTGTCGAAAGCATGCCTAAAATTTCACCAGTAGTAGAACGCTACTTTGACCTAAGCCCTGAAGATAAATATACAGGGACATTTAAACTCACCGAAGGCCAGGCAACCCTCAACGGAAAACCTTTACAATAATTTAAATGGGGCACTTATTAAGTGCCCCTCTCGATGATCACATATCCACACTATAGGATTAGCTTTTGCGAATAGCCTCTACCCCAGAGAAAGCCAAAACCCCATCTGGAAGACGTTGCCCACGTACTTCAATGGCTTTTAATTCAGTATTCAGTTCTGCTATCTCACTCGGTGTAAATTGAACCTCAGCTGCACCAATGTTTTCGATCATATGTGCCATGACGGTTGTTCCAGGGATAGGTACTATCCAAGGCTTTTGCGCCATAAGCCAAGCTAGAGGAATCTGAGCAGGAGTTGTATTCTTACGCTCAGCCCAACGCTTAATAAGGTCAATTAACAACATATTATGAGCAAGATTCTCTGGTGAAAAACGGGGAGTAATAGAACGAAAATCTCCAGAAGCAAAAGTGGTTCCACTATCAATACACCCTGTCAGTAGCTGACAATTTAAAGGCCACCAGGACACAAAACCTATTCCCAGCTCTTCACAAAGTGGTATCACTTCCTTTTCAGGATCACGGGTAGCCATCGAATATTCATTTTGAATAGCGGTCAACGGTAATTCAGCGTGCGCCCGACGAATCGTCTGAATACCGGGCTCCGACAGTCCCCAATGCAAAACTTTTCCTTGGTCCACAAGATCTTTTACAGCTCCAGCGACATCTTCAATCGGTACTTGAGGGTCAACACGGTGCTGATAAAGAAGGTCGATATGGTCAGTACCTAGACGTTTAAGAGAGCCTTCAACTGCTCGCTTAATATGCTCTGGTCGGCTATTTAACCCAGGACCACGCTTGCCCGTTTTAAGGTCTATATTCCAACCAAATTTTGAGGTGATCTTAATGTTGTCACGAAAAGAACTGATCGCTTCACCCAGGATTCGCTCATTCTCGAAAGGGCCATACGCCTCAGCTGTATCAAAGAAGGTGATACCACGGTCGTACGCCTCATGCAGGATCTTAATCATTTCTGGTCGATACGGTACTGTTGTGTCGTATTTACGGTGCATGTTTTGAACACCTATACCTACGCCAGATACTTCAAGAGAGCCTAATTTGCGCTTTCCAATACCCAAAGAGGGCTGTAACTTTTTTGAATCTGCATAACCAGAGGAGCTCTGCCCAGCAATAGCTTGTGTTGCCGTAGCGAAAGACAACATTGAGGTAGCTGCTACACTTGCCCCCGCAACAATAAATTTACGGCGCCCCATAGATGTCGCACTATTGTCTCCTGCCTCACCATTACGTTTCCTACTCATGTTTGCTTTCCCTAATAAATGTTTTTAACGTTTACCTAGCTCTTACGCTTTCGTCATAAAATTTATAATCTTACATACTCGATAAACCCCGAATAGATAAAAAAACCGAGGCACTTAGAGCGTGCCTCGGCTAAGAAAAATCAAACGTTGAGTTTACGGCCGGTTAACCACTCAACCATGGTAGGATCTCGATGTGAGAAGAATGCACTGGTATTGGTATCAAGGGCAGCAATTAGGTCGATGTCATCACTGCTTAGTTCAAAATCCATGACAGCGAGGTTTTCTCGCATGCGTTCTTTGCTCACTGTTTTCGCTAACACAACGATGTCTCTGTGCAGAATCCAACGCAGAACAACCTGACCAATCGACTTGCCATATTTGGCACCAATTTGAGCCAATACCGGGTGAGAAAATAGATTATTTCGCCCTTCGGCAAAGGGCGCCCAAGCCTCTGGCTGAATCCCTTTGGTTTTCATCCAAGGTACAGCATGAAGCTGTTGATTAAACGGGTTTACTTCGACTTGGTTTACGGCAGGAATAATCGTGTTGAATGCGATGAGATCAGCAAGGCGATCGGGAGTAAAATTACTCACGCCAATTGCACGAATTTTACCAGCTTCGTACAACTCTTCCATAGCACGCCATGCACCGTGAACATCACCATAAGGTTGGTGAATTAAATACAGATCCACGTAGTCCATTTGTAAGCGATTTAAGGAACGTTCAAATTGCGCTTTTGCGCCGGCATAATTTGTATCCTGTAGCCACAGTTTCGTAGTTACAAACAGATCTTCACGCTTGATCCCAACATGTTTAATGGCGTTACCCACCTGAGTTTCATTTTGATAAGAAGCCGCGGTATCAATATGACGGTAACCAACGTCAATCGCATCGGCGACAACACGCTCACACTCTTGTGGGTCTGTTACCTGATAAACGCCGAAACCTAACATTGGCATATCGACACCATTGTTCAACTTGATACTGGTCATAATAAATCCTTGGTCAATTCGCAAACATCCACCTCACTATTCGCTAGCAAAGGTGGTTAAATTGACATCACTATAACCAGATTCATTCTCGTTGATTAGCTAGCAATTTCCGCAAGCACTTATCTATTTTATTTCTTAATCCCAGTAGACAAACTTACAAATGACATGAATCGCCGATAAAAATTGCAAAGTGAAACGCCCAAGTTACTTATACAGACGTACTCCAAGCTAAGTAAATCGCCAAAAGGACAAACAAGATGGCATTGATCTTATCCAACCAATGGCGGTGATGACCCAAAAAGAGATTTTTTGCCTTATAGGCCAAGAACGCATAAGTCGAATGGGCACAAATAAACGCCAAACTAAAAATGCCAACCAAGACTGAAAACTGCATAACATAGTTTTCTTCTGGTTTAATAAAATGAGGGAAAATAGAAAAGAAAAATAAAATGGCATTGGGATTGCTAAATTGCAGCAAGATACCTTCGCCAAATACTCGCCGCTTTTTGAATGTCAATTCAACCGATATTGCCTGATCTTGACGGCGTGTAAACCACAATTTTATCCCTAAATACAATAAATACGCTGCACCACAGTAAGAGACAATGTTAAAAGCCTTTGGAGAAGATACTAGCAAAATACCTAAACTGGTAGCGGAAAAAACCGCCACGGCACATACGCCCAATGTTAAACCGGATATACCAACGATTGACCCTCTTAAACCAAAATTAATGGCATTTGTGATCGATTTTAAGGTGCCAGGGCCTGGCATGTACACCACTGCTAATGCGATAGCAGCAAAGCTGAAATAGGTTTCCAAAATGACGCTCAATAGAAAAAAGAAGTAGGCTCTATTGTCAATCGTTCTGAAATTGGAAAAAAATACTATTTAACTAACAGATTGATACGGTTTTATTATCAGCGACATGCTCTTTCAACCACTTAACACCATACTCAACCAATGGATGAGTGCGCTCAGAATCCCATACCAACGCCGCCGTTACAATAGATATGGCCTCTTCAAGGGGTACGATTTTGACATTATTCGGTATTACATTAACCATGCTCATAGGAACTAAAGCTACGCCTTGACCACAACTCACATAGGCAATTTGAGCGGTGATAGAGCGCACTTCATAAAGAATGCGAGGGTTGAAACCGTGATTTCGACATGCGGAAGTCAACAAGTCAAAATAGGTGGGATTGACCCGACGTGACGACATAACAAAGGCGTCGTTTTTTAATTCACGAAGAGAAATAGAGCTGACTTCTCCTAAGGCATGATTGGCTGGTAACGCAACACCGAGCTTATCTTCGGTTAAGGGAAGAGAACTTAATCCCATGCCAATATCACCTTCCACTCTCACAAACGCCAGATCCAATTCGCCGGACGATAACGACGTAATCGCCTCAGCGCTATCAATCTCATCGACAAAAATAGTGACATTGGGAAACTGCTGTTTGAAGTGTTCGAGAAAGGCAGGCACAACCTCAAACATCGCGGAGGTAATGGCACCTATATGAAGCACCCCAGATTGCCCATGGGAGACCTCGCGGACCATTTTTTCCAACGAGGACATATGGGCCACAAACTTTTGAACGTGCGGGAATATAGCCTTTCCCGACGCGCTCAGTTTGGTTCCTCGTCGCGAACGCTCAAATAATGTCAGCTTTAGGGACTGCTCTAATATTTTTATTTGCTCAGTTAAAGGAGGCTGAGACATACCAAGGCGCTTTGCCGCACGACCAAAATGCTCCTCTTCTGCAACCGCTAGAAAAAGATAAAGCTGCTTGATTAATCTATAATCGATCTTACTCATGATAAGTCCTTAAAGGCACAACTGAAAGCATACGTTAAAACGAGCCTAGCTAGACCACTAATTCTATTTTCATATCACAGAGATACGAATAACATAATTTAACTATCAGTAAAAGACAGTATATTGCCATTATCAATCACAGATACGAATTTTATATGGACTTATTTACTAGCCGTCGTTTCCCTTTTTTAATCGAAGGTGTTCACCTCAACGTCTCAGCAATAACACGAGAAGGCGATATGGTGAGTTAATGACAAAATTTCTCAACCTGCCCTGCCCTAAGATGTTTATGTATGGTGAGCAAAACCAGCACTTGTCTTACCTGCCCTATATTGAAAACCAAGGGGTAATGTTGGCAAAAATACCGTCCTGTGGACACTTCCCTATGTATTCAAACCCTGTCAGCATGTGGCAAAGCATAACAAAAAATATCGAACGGATAGTTTAAGTATTTATTTCGTCCCACACGATATTATTGATCACATGGGTAAAGTAGATGGTCTATCCTAACTGTATAAATTTTCTTTAAAATTTTATACAAATAAAAAATATACACTATACTGATAAAGTAGCTGCACTGGGGAGGGTAGCTATTTTATCAAAAGACCTGATAGCATTACTCCATTTTGCCCACCATGAGTGGGCTTTTTTCATTATCATTAGAGACATTAAAATGAAGGAAAAATAATAAAATGAGTTATAAGATGGTAAAAGTATTCCTACCCTTATCTTTAGAGTGATATAAGGCGCTGTCCGCTTTCGAGATCAGGCTAGCTTGAGTTTGTTCACTGCCAGAGACATAGGACGAAACTCCGATACTTACCGTAAGCTTTTTATATACACTATCATCGTGCTTTATATTCGACTTAGAAATATTGTCTATAATCGCTTCTGTTAGATTTTCTATATTGCACTCATCTAGATTGTGCGCAATGATACAGAACTCTTCTCCTCCATATCGAAAGGCTTTGCAATTTGCTCTTTTTACCGTATGACTAATAATACCTGATATTTTTATTAAGCACTCATCACCCTTTTGGTGACCATATAAGTCATTGTATTTTTTAAAGAAATCAACATCGATAAAAAGTAGTGTTATCTTAGATATCTTATCGCTTGATTTTTCAAAAAGCTCGGTTAAATGCTTATTAAAATAGCGTCTATTAGGAATATTGGTTAATTCATCGGTTAAGGCGATCTTAGATAGTTTCTTTGATTTACTAGAAAAAAACTCTTCTCTCACCATTACAGATGTTACGTCTGAAATTTGCAACATACAGTAACTTTCATCTTCTTGATAAAAAGGCGTTATTTTTATATAAGGAATGATTTTAACTTTGGATTCGTTACTTAACTTTACTAAAGGGATCGGATATTTATTTAATATTGGAGTAATCACAGAAGGAAGGTTATGAGTCAAACAGGTATTTATAGCATCATTTAATCTTTTACTTAAAAGCTCTTTAGGAAAGAGTTCATAAAGATTACTATACTCCTCTCTTTCTGTCCTCTTTTTTATCCACTGATTAACATAGACTAAACTTAGATTTTTATCGACGACCATAACTCCCGTATCTAGTCCATCTAAAATATCATCCAAAATCATAAAACTCTCACATATTTTCAATAAAATCATCCAAAGCAATCTTCAAGTTCATCGTAGAATCAACACTGATGATAAAAACAACAAAACTCTCTATATCATAATCTTCTAATGACATTTTTATTTGAATCAATAATACATCTTGGTCGGGATTGTTAGGTTTAGATAGATCTTCAGCGGTCAATAGGCTCAACGTTGGCAAACCACACTCAAAATTAATTTTTAAAAGATCCGCAAGTGTTGAAAAACACGTATTAAGAATGATATTTCCAATTTCGTTTAGCGCATCCTGTTCAAACTCAGATATTTCCTCTGAACTAAAATCCGTTTTAAGCATCAATTTGATAACATCGAATGCATTATTCTCTGGAAAAATAAGAAAAGCCAGACCATTAAGTTTCCCATCGAAGTTTTGTGAAATGGCCGTTAATTTTCCACGCTCAAAGGAGAGTAGCTTGTGAAGCCTATCAACAGAGCTCAAATTTACAAAAGGCACACTCAAGACAACATCTTCATCAGTTAAATCGCTTAATGTTGAAGCTGCATACCCCACACTGATGTTGAACAGCTCCGCTAAGGCATCTAATTCTAGTGCATCAAATGTCACTTTGTTCTTAGTCACTATAAACCCTCCAACATTTGAATAACACTATCATTGGTTATTGGTTTCTTATAAAAACTAGCGCCTAAAGACTCAGCTTTCTCTCTACTAGAAGATTGGATATTGGCACTTAAAATCATAACCGGAATATTAGGTGCAATTTCCCTTATGATTGAGGTTGCTTCAAAGCCATCCATCACTGGCATGTTTACATCCATAATAACCAGATCGATACTTTCTTGAGTAAAAAGCTCTGTCGCTTCTTGCCCATTTTCGCCCTCGATAAAAGTACAATCTTCCCTAACACCTAACACTGTTCTTTTGGTCATCATTCTTGATACTTTACTATCATCCACAATTAGAATATTCAGACTCATAATAAAATTCTCCTATCTGGTGATAAAGTGTAGTTGATTTTCATTAGCATCGTGATTTTTGAAAAATAAAGTATCACATAGGATCCGTTTTAATTATTTCATTCAATAAGTTAGTAACATTATCTCCAGATATTAACCCGTTAGAAATATACTGGCTAAACTCCGTGGCTCCACCATTTAACACTACCGATTGAGAATGTTCATCATTGCTCACTGTTAATTCAATTTCAGTGCCATTAACATTAAGATCAATGTGGCTCAACAAGTCATCTAGTGAGCTAAACTCATCATTTTGAAGTAGATCAGACATATCGATCTTATCTCCCAAATGGAAATCTGTGATGATATCGACTTCATCTGCAATGTGATCGAAAACGAATAGGTCGTTTCCTTCTCCCCCTGTTAAAATGTCGTTGCCGGCACCACCAATAAGTATATCGTCTCCTCCTTGGCCATATAAGATATCGTCACCATCACCACCATCAATGGTATCGTTACCGCCGTTTACATCACCGTCAACATTTAGTGATTCATGATTTTCGCTAATGTAGTCATATATTTCTCTTTCCGATGGTTCATATCCATTTTTAAGCTCTAAGAAAGTCACTAACGCGGAGTACCCCGCGCCACTTTCGAGATCACTCGGTTTATCCGGATTACCATCGACTCCCCAAGGCAGATTATCGGTGTTAATGCTGTCACCATACAAAATATCAGCACCTGCACCGCCGGAAACAGTGTCATCTCCCATACTATCGACTTCTGTAACACTGGTTTCCCCTTGCAAAGCTGCTTCAATTCCGACGCTGGTTGTTACAATTTGCGCACTACCTGTTGGTGCATTAATGGTTGTTGTGAGCTCAATGTCCTGAACTTCTACATAACTATCCACCAGTAAAGAAGTGGTAAAGTTTGCATCAAAACTAATCCCTAGGTAATAGTCTCCGGCATCTATATTAGGAATCGTCACAGTACCACCGGTGGAAGACGAGCCAGATGAGACTAACTGATTACTTGCATTGTAAAGGCCCCAACCAAACGTTCCGTTTACAACGCTAACATCAAAGCTAATTGATGCCCCATTAACCGCTATATTCTGACTATTGGATTGATAGTAAATCACGTTATTATCAAACAGCAGATCGCTATCACTGAGTTTTAACGTGCCTTGATTAGTAATTTGCGCAGAGCTTGAGGAATCATATTGAATATACCCACCTTCCGCATCCACGCTAAAATCGATGAGTTTTTCAGTAACAACAATGGACTGATCACCTTGGTAGGAAGTGTTATCAAAAAATGCGAGTGCATCCACCGACACATCGGCACCGACGCCCACAGCGACAACGGACGATTTCGTACTCAACTCGGCAAATTTTGAGAGTGAATCTTTGAGTGTATACGTACCTGTTTCACCATCAGTAATAAAATAGGTCAGGTTTTCATAACCGTTACTCAAACTATCGAACCACGAATTGGCATCCTCAAAAGCCACAGAAAAGTCTGTAGCCCCTTCGGCGATGAGTTGATCATTGATGTTAGCCAAAAGATCAGTGTAACCCTGTGTACCAGCGGTTAAATCATCAACGGCAAAAGAAACTTCAATTAAATTGTCAAAACTAATGAGCTTAAGATTGACAATGCCGTCATGGTCAGCCAATTCGGCAGAGAGATCAGTCAACGCATTTTTCACCAGATCTAAACGCGTGATGCTACTACCATCTACATCAACAAGAGTCGAGTTCATACTTCCAGAGGTATCAACAATTAAAGCAATGTTGTAGTTGCTACCTGGTTGAACATGCGTAGTGTATCCCCCAACATCGCCCATGATAATATCGTTACCACTACCACCAGTTACACTATTGTTACCGTTTTGGTCAGACTCCGGCAGCACCACCCGACCAGTGTCGGCCGATGAGTAATTCGGTAAATCTAGAGCATTACCTGCTTCGTCTACTTCTTGGGAACCGACGGTGACTGTCAGGTTTGGTTTCGAACCAGCTGGGACCTCAACCTTAACGGTTGTTTGTCCTGTTTGGGAAAGTAATTCGGCATCCAGGCGCCAACGGCCATCCCCGAGGTCTTCCGCTCCCGCAATAGTACTCCCACTAGGCACGTTAGATACAATGATATCTACAAAGGCTTCACTGCCATCGTTGTCTAGTTGAGAAGCTGAAATATCAAGTTCGTAGAATTCCGTAACACGCACCAAACTGCCGTCAACTAAGCTGAATTTCCCGTCATTCAAGATAAGACTATCAACGCCATAAAAGTCGTAGTAGTTGCCTGTAGCCTCATGATAAAGGCTGAAATCAGCAGTCAATGCTAGCGTATTAAGCCCTGCAGGAATGAATTGAAAGTCCGATAGTGAAGCTGGTAGCACTGCGATATCTGAATTACCATCGCCAGTAATTGCCAAACTACTATTTAAATCCGTTGCTAAGAAGAAATCACTACCGCTTCCATCATTAAACTTCAGCAAGCTTGCAGATACCGATACACCAAGCAGTGTATCAAGCAGACTGCCTGATAACGACACATTGGCGTCTAGCTCTAAACTAAATGAGACCCCGAATTCATCAGACGTTACTGCGTTAATGATGTTATCAACATAACTTCCTGAACTTGTCAGATTAGCCTCAACGGTAACCGCATCAGATAAAGGTGCGACATGAATTGTTACTGTTGCTTGATCAGATAGGCCATCATTATCAACGACAGTATAAGTGAACGTAGCATCTCCACTAAAACCTTGTGCAGGTGTGTACGAAATAGACCCATCGTTGTTTAAAGTGACAGAGCCAGAAGATGGATTTCCGACTGCGGTAATCGACACTAATGAACCGTCAAAGTCATTATCGTTAGCTAATAATGTACTCGCAGCGATATTCAAACTGCTATCTTGTGTGGTTGTTAACTCGTCAGAAAGAATTGGCGCATCTAACAGCTGAGCAAACTCTCCGACTAAAGTGCCGTTTTCATAACGCCCTAATTCCACCTCTAGTATCGCTTGGTTTCCCTGATCCCAATAAGCGATTTCAACACTATGGTAACCATCACTATCTAAGCTAAATGTCGGGTGAACCTGAGTACTGCTGGAATCATTGCCCTCATGTTGCGCGACAATTTGGCCGTCAACTAAGATGTAATAGCCATCATCTGCACTAACTTGCAGCGCGTAGTCACCAGCGCTGAGGTAAACCGCACCCGAGAGAGAAATTACGGCATCAGTCGTTCCCTCTGGAATTGCCCCAACAATACTCGTTGAATCTGCACCTAAAAAGCTTTCCAGTTGAGCCGTTGAAGTAATACCTTCCGTGCCAGATGTGAGTGAATAATCTATCGAAGTGGAATTAAACGTCACATTAGCTGATTGGGTATTAATAACTTGTAAGGCATCAGCAACTGTATCTATTCCCCCTAAGCTACCTGTCGTTTCATTGTAGGCAAAATATCGACCTGTGAAATGTTGAATCGGGCTCGCTACATCATCTGCAGCCAGGGGACCTAACAGATATTCACCATTTTGACTCGTTGTAGCTGAGTATTGGTTTCCAGCATCGTCAACCCCTGTAATATTCGCTTGAATAACAAAATCGCTATCTTGAGATAATTCACTTCCAGGCACATCAATATTGTAAATTAGACCTGTAACATTATCGCTAATGACAGAACCTTGATAATTCTGACCGTTCACAGTTAAGGTGACTGTATCACCGACCTTAGCATCCCCTTCTACACGACCAGTCACTGTCACTGTGCCGGTAATCTCATCGGCCAACAAAATATTATCTTCAGCAATACTATCGATGGTAATGGACGCTGTAGCAACCGTGTCTAACACCGCAACTTTGTTACCAGTCGCACTATTGCCAGCTACGTCAAAGACGGTTGCTGCGACAGAAATCGTTCCATCGGTAAGGTTAGAAAGATCGGCATCAACACTGAACACGCCGTTTTGCACCGTGGCTTGAACGGTGACCGATTGATTATTGCTGTCGGTTACTACTAGGGAAACCGTTTGGCCATTTTCAACATTGGAAACACTGCCGCTTAAGGTCACAGCCGTTGCTTCATCGGCGCTGATATTGCCATCGCCGACCGCATCCACAGACACGGTTGGCAGATCGGCATTATCAGCATCCAAGATCGCCGTTGCTGTGTCAGTCGCACTGTTACCCGCCGCATCAGCTACAGTCGCTTCGACCGAAATCGTGCCATCGGCAAGGTTAGATAGGTCGGCATCAACACTGAATACGCCATTTTGTACGGTCGCTTGGACAGTCACTGATTGGTTATTGCTATCCGTGACCACTAGGGAAACGGTTTGACCATCTTCAACATTGGTTACGCTACCGCTTAAGGTGACAGCCGCCGCTTCATCGGCGCTGATATTGCCATCACCGACCGCATCCACCGACACGGTTGGGAGATCGGCATTATCGGCATCTAAGATCGCCGTTGCTGTGTCAGTCGCACTGTTACCCGCCGCATCAGCTACAGTCGCTTCGACCGAAATGGTGCCGTCTGCTAGGTTAGATAGGTCGGCATCAACGCTATAAGCACCGTTTTGTACCGTGGCTTGAACGGTGACCGATTGATTATTGCTGTCGGTTACTACTAGGGAAACCGTTTGGCCGTCTTCAACATTCGAAACACTGCCACTTAAAGTGACAGCCTGAGCTTCATCAGCGCTAATATTGCCATCGCCGACCGCATCCACAGACACGGTTGGCAGATCAGCATTGTCTGCATCTAAGGTCGCTGTTGCTGTATCAGTTGCGCTATTGCCAGCTACATCAGAAACCGTTGCTGCGACGGAAATGGTGCCATCAGCAAGGTTAGATAGGTCGGCATCAACGCTATAAGCACCGTTTTGTACCGTGGCTTGAACAGTGACCGATTGGTTATTGCCATCAGTCACTACTAGGGAAACGGTTTGGCCGTCTTCAACATTAGAAACGCTGCCGCTTAAGGTGACAGCGGTTGCTTCATCGGCGCTGATATTACCATCGCCCACTGCATCCACAGACACGGTTGGCAGATCGGTGTTGTCGGCATCTAAGATCGCTGTTGCCGTATCGGTGGCACCATTGCCAGCTACGTCAGACACGGTCGCTGCAACTGAAATGGTGCCATCTGCCAATCCGGTTAAATCGGCATCGACGCTAAACACGCCGTTTTGTAATGTCGCTTGAACCGTCACCGATTGGTTATTGCCGTCGGTGACCACCAACTCAACGGTTTGACCGTCTTCTACATTCGAAACGCTACCACTTAAAGTGACAGCGGTTGCTTCATCGGCGCTGATATTGCCATCGCCGACCGCATCCACCGATACAGTTGGCAGATCGGCATTATCGGCATCAAGAACAGCGGTCGCCGTATCAGTCGCACTGTTACCTGCTGTATCAGAGACAGTGGCTTCGACCGAAATCGTGCCATCAGCAAGGTTAGAAAGATCGGCATCAACGCTAAACACGCCATTTTGGACCGTGGCTTGAACGGTGACCGATTGGTTATTGCCATCGGTGACCACTAGGGAAACGGTTTGACCATCTTCGACGTTCGAGACGCTGCCGCTTAAGGTGACTGCCGTTGCTTCATCAGCACTAATATTGCCATCACCGACCGCATCCACTGATACGGTTGGGAGATCGGTATTATCCGCATCAAGAATCGCTGTCGCCGTATCAGTCGCACTGTTGCCTGCTACGTCAGACACGGTTGCTGCGACGGAAATCGTGCCGTCTGCTAATCCGGTTAGATCAGCATCAACACTGAACACACCATTTTGCACGGTCGCTTGAACCGTCACCGATTGGTTATTGCCGTCAGTGACCACCAACTCTACTGTTTGCCCATCTTCAACGTTCGAGACACTACCACTTAAAGTGACAGCCGTTGCTTCATCAGCACTAATATTGCCATCGCCCACTGCATCCACAGACACAGTTGGCAGATCCGCATTGTCGGCATCAAGAACCGCTGTCGCCGTATCAGTCGCACTGTTGCCTGCTACGTCAGACACGGTTGCTTCGACGGAAATCGTGCCATCATCCAATCCAGTTAAGTCAGCATTAACACTGAACGCGCCATTTTGCACGGTCGCTTGAACCGTCACCGATTGGTTATTGCCATCGGTGACCACTAGGGAAACGGTTTGACCGTTTTCAACATTGGAGACGCTGCCGCTTAACGTAACAGCCGTTGCTTCATCGGAGCTGATATTGCCATCACCCACTGCATCCACAGACACGGTTGGCAGATCGGCATTATCTGCATCTAAGGTCGCCGTAGCTGAGCCTGTTGCACTATTACCCGCCGCATCAGACACAGTGGCTTCAACGGAAATCGTGCCGTCTGCTAGACCGGTTAAGTCGGCATCAACACTGAACACGCCATTTTGCACCGTAGTTTGAATAGTCACCGATTGGTTATTACCATCGGTGACTACTAGGGAAATGGTTTGGCCATCTTCAACGTTTGAAGCACTACCACTTAAGGTGACAGCCGTTGCTTCATCAGCACTAATATTCCCATCGCCGACCGCATCCACCGATACGGTTGGCAGATCAGCATTATCTGCATCTAAGGTCGCCGTGGCTGAGCCCGTTGCGCTATTGCCCGCCGCATCAGACACGGTCGCTGCAACGGAAATCGTGCCGTCTGCTAATCCGGTTAAATCGGCATCGACGCTAAACACGCCATTTTGCACGGTCGCTTGAACAGTGACCATTTGGTTATTGCCATCAGTGACCACTAGGGAAACCGTTTGGCCGTCTTCAACATTCGAAACGCTGCCGCTTAAGGTGACAGCCGTTGCTTCATCGGCACTGATATTGCTATCGCCGACCGCTTCCACCGATACGGTTGGTAGATCGGCATTGTCGGCGTCCAAGGTCGCCGTTGCTGTGTCAGTTGCGCTGTTACCGGCCGCATCAGAAACCGTTGCCTCAACAGAAATCGTGCCATCAGCAAGGTTAGAAAGATCGGCATCAACACTGTAAGTACCGTTTTGTACCGTGGCTTGAACCGTCACCGATTGGTTATTACCATCGGTGACCACTAGGGAAACGGTTTGGCCATCTTCAACATTCGAAACGCTACCACTTAAAGTGACAGCGGTTGCTTCATCAGCACTGATATTACCATCGCCCACTGCATCCACAGACACGGTTGGCAGATCGGCATTATCGGCATCTAAGGTCGCCGTGGCTGTGTCAGTTGCGCTGTTGCCTGCCGCATCAGAAACCGTTGCTGCGACTGAAATCGTGCCATCAGCAAGGTTAGAAAGATCAGCATCGACACTGAACACGCCGTTTTGCACGAGCGCTTGAACCGTCACGGTTTGGTTAGTGCCATCGGTGACCACTAGGGAAACGGTTTGGCCGTTTTCAACGTTTGAGACGCTGCCGCTTAAGGTGACAGCGGTTGCTTCATCAGCACTAATATTGCCATCACCGACCGCATCCACTGATACGGTTGGGAGATCGGTATTATCCGCATCAAGAATCGCTGTCGCCGTATCAGTCGCACTGTTGCCTGCTACGTCAGACACGGTTGCTGCGACGGAAATCGTGCCATCAGCAAGGTTAGAAAGATCGGCATCAACGCTAAACACGCCATTTTGGACCGTGGCTTGAACGGTGACCGATTGGTTATTGCCACCGGTGACCACTAGGGAAACGGTTTGACCATCTTCGACGTTCGAGACGCTGCCGCTTAAGGTGACTGCCGTTGCTTCATCAGCACTAATATTGCCATCACCGACTGCATCCACAGACACAGTTGGCAGATCGGCATTGTCGGCATCAAGAACAGCGGTCGCCGTATCGCTAGCACTGTTACCTGCTGTATCAGAAACCGTGGCTTCGACCGAAATCGTGCCATCAGCCAACCCGGTTAGATCAGCATCAACACTGAATGCGCCGTTTTGCACGGTCGCTTGAACCGTCACCGATTGGTTATTGCTGTCCGTTACCACCAACTCAACGGTTTGGCCGTCTTCAACATTGGAAACACTGCCGCTTAAGGTGACAGCCGTTGCTTCATCGGCACTGATATTGCCATCACCGACCGCATCAACAGATACGGTTGGCAGATCAGCATTGTCGGCATCTAAAGTCGCTGTCGCCGTATCAGTTGCGCTGTTGCCTGCTATGTCAGCAACCGTTGCTTCGACGGAAATCGTGCCGTCAGCCAATCCAGTTAAATCAGCATTAACACTGAACGCGCCGTTTTGCACCGTAGTTTGAACAGTGACCGATTGGTTATTGCTGTCCGTTACCACTAACTCAACGGTTTGACCATCTTCGACATTGGAGACACTGCCGCTTAAGGTGACAGCCGTTGCTTCATCAGCGCTGATATTGCCATCACCCACCGCATCCACAGACACGGTTGGAAGATCGGCATTATCCGCATCAAGAATCGCTGTCGCCGTATCAGTGGCACTGTTACCTGCTGCATCAGACACAGTGGCTTCGACCGAAATGGCACCATCAGCAAGGTTAGATAGATCGGCATCAACACTGAACGCGCCATTTTGCACCGAGGCTTGAACAGTCACGGTTTGGTTAGTGCCATCGGTCACCACCAACTCTACTGTTTGGCCATCTTCAACGTTTGAAGCACTACCACTTAAGGTGACAGCGGTTGCTTCATCAGCACTAATATTGCCATCACCGACCGCATCAACAGATACGGTTGGCAGATCGGCATTATCTGCATCTAAGGTCGCTGTTGCTGAGCCTGTTGCGCTGTTACCGGCCGCATCAGAAACAGTGGCTTCGACCGAAATCGTACCGTCTGCTAGACCGGTTAAGTCGGCATCAACACTGAACACACCGTTTTGCACCGTGGCTTGAACGGTGACCGATTGGTTATTGCCATCGGTCACTACTAAGGAAACGGTTTGGCCATCTTCGACATTCGAAACACTGCCACTTAAAGTGACAGCCTGAGCTTCATCAGCGCTAATATTGCCATCGCCCACCGTATCCACAGAAACGGTTGGGAGATCAGCATTGTCTGCATCTAAGATCGCCGTTGCTGTATCGGTAGCAGTGTTACCTGCTGCATCAGAAACCGTGGCTTCGACCGAAATCGTACCGTCCGCCAATCCAGTTAAATCGGCATCGACACTGTAAGTACCGTTTTGCACAGTCGCTTGAACGGTGACCGATTGGTTATTGCCATCAGTGACCACTAGGGAAACCGTTTGGCCATCTTCAACATTCGAGACGCTGCCGCTTAAGGTGACGTTAGCTGCTTCATCGGCACTAATATTGCCATCACCCACCGCATCCACAGACACGGTTGGGAGATCAGCGTTATCGGCATCAAGAACTGCAGTAGCGGTATCAGTGGCACTATTGCCTGCTGCATCAGACACGGTTGCTTCGACGGAAATCGTGCCATCAGCCAAGCCAGTTAAATCGGCATCGACGCTAAACACACCGTTTTGCACCGTGGCTTGAACGGTGACCGATTGGTTATTGCCATCGGTCACTACTAAGGAAACGGTTTGGCCATCTTCGACATTCGAAACACTGCCACTTAAAGTGACAGCCTGAGCTTCATCAGCGCTAATATTGCCATCGCCCACCGTATCCACAGAAACGGTTGGGAGATCAGCATTGTCTGCATCTAAGATCGCCGTTGCTGTATCGGTAGCAGTGTTACCTGCTGCATCAGAAACCGTGGCTTCGACCGAAATCGTACCGTCCGCCAATCCAGTTAAATCGGCATCGACACTGTAAGTACCGTTTTGCACAGTCGCTTGAACGGTGACCGATTGGTTATTGCCATCAGTGACCACTAGGGAAACCGTTTGGCCATCTTCAACATTCGAGACGCTGCCGCTTAAGGTGACGTTAGCTGCTTCATCGGCGCTGATATTACCATCGCCCACTGCATCCACAGACACGGTTGGGAGATCGGCATTGTCTGCATCTAAGATCGCCGTTGCTGAATCGGTAGCAGTGTTACCTGCTGCATCAGAAACCGTCGCTGCGACCGAAATCGTGCCGTCTGCTAATCCGGTTAAATCGGCATCGACACTGAACACGCTATTTTGCACCGTAGCTTGAACGGTGACCGTTTGGTTATTGCCATCGGTGACTACTAAGGAAACGGTTTGACCGTCTTCGACATTCGCTACACTGCCGCTTAACGTGACAGCCGCCGCTTCATCGGCACTGATATTGCCATCACCGACAGCATCCACAGTGACAGTGGGTAGATCGGCATTGTCTGCATCAAGAACCGCTATTGCGGTATCAGTGGCACTGTTACCTGCTGCATCAGAGACAGTAGCTTCGACCGAAATCGTACCGTCCGCCAATCCAGTTAAATCGGCATCAACGCTAAACGCGCCGTTTTGTACGAGCGCTTGAACGGTGACCGATTGGTTATTGCCATCGGTCACCACTAGAGAAACGGTTTGTCCGTCTTCAACATTGGAGACACTGCCGCTTAACGTGACAACCGTTGCTTCATCGGCGCTGATATTACCATCACCGACTGCATCCACCGATACAGTTGGCAGATCGGCATTATCGGCATCTAAGGTCGCCGTGGCTGAGCCCGTTGCGCTATTGCCCGCCGCATCAGAAACCGTCGCTTCGACCGAAATCGTGCCATCTGCTAATCCGGTTAAATCGGCATCGACGCTAAACACGCCATTTTGCACCGTAGCTTGAACGGTGACCGATTGGTTATTACCATCAGTCACTACTAGGGAAACAGTTTGGCCGTCTTCAACGTTTGAGACGCTGCCGCTTAAGGTCACAGCCGTTGCTTCATCGGCGCTAATGTTGCCATCACCGACCGCGTCCACCGATACGGTTGGCAAATCGGCGTTGTCGGCATCAAGAATAGCTGTCTCCGTATCTGTCGCTCTGTTACCCGCCACATCAGAGACAGTGGCTTCGACAGAAATCGTGCCGTCTGCTAGGTTAGATAGATCGGCATCAACGCTGAACGCGCCATTTTGCACTGTCGCTTGGACAGTGACCGACTGGTTATTACCATCGGTGACCACTAGGGAAACGGTTTGGCCGTCTTCAACATTGGAAACACTGCCGCTTAAGGTGACAGCCGCCGCTTCATCGGCGCTGATATTGCCATCGCCGACCGCGTCCACCGATACAGTTGGCAGATCAGCATTATCTGCATCTAAGGTCGCCGTTGCTGTATCGGTAGCAGTGTTACCTGCTGGATCAGAAACCGTAGCTTCGACCGAAATGGTTCCGTCCACCAAGCTAGTTAAATCGGCATCAACGCTGAACGCGCCGTTTTGTACGGTCGCTTGGACAGTGACCGACAGGTTATTACCATCGGTGACCACTAACTCAACGGTTTGACCGTTTTCAACGTTCGAGACGCTACCGCTTAAAGTGACAGCCGCCGCTTCATCGGCGCTGATATTACCATCACCCACCGCATCCACCGATACGGTTGGGAGATCGACATTGTCCGCATCTAAGGTCGCCGTTGCTGTATCGGTAGCACCATTGCCTGCTATGTCAGACACGGTTGCTTCGACGGAAATCGTGCCGTCAGCCAATCCAGTTAAATCAGCATCGACGCTAAACACGCCGTTTTGCACCGTGGCTTGAATAGTCACCGATTGGTTAGTGCTGTCAGTAACCACCAACTCAACGGTTTGGCCATCTTCAACATTCGAGACGCTACCGCTTAAAGTGACAGCGGTTGCTTCATCGGCGCTGATGTTGCCATCGCCGACCGCATCCACCGATACGGTTGGGAGATCGACATTGTCCGCATCTAAGGTCGCCGTTGCTGTATCGGTAGCACCATTGCCTGCTATGTCAGACACGGTTGCTTCGACGGAAATCGTGCCGTCTGCTAATCCGGTTAAATCGGCATCAACGCTAAACACGCCATTTTGGACCGTGGCTTGAACGGTGACCGATTGGTTATTACCATCGGTGACCACTAGGGAAACTATTTGACCATCTTCAACATTGGAGACGCTACCGCTTAAAGTGACAGCGGTTGCTTCATCGGCACTAATATTACCATCGCCGACCGCGTCCACAGACACGGTTGGCAAATCGGCGTTGTCGGCATCAAGAACAGCGGTCGCCGTATCGGTAGCACTGTTACCTGCTGTATCAACAACCGTTGCTTCAACCGAAATCGTGCCGTCAACCAATCCCGTTAAATCAGCATCGACGCTAAACACGCCGTTTTGCACCGTAGTTTGAATAGTCACCGACTGGTTATTGCCGTCGGTCACTACTAGAGAAACGGTTTGACCATCTTCGACATTGGTTACGCTACCGCTTAAGGTGACAGCGGTTGCTTCATCGGCGCTGATATTACCATCGCCCACTGCATCCACAGACACGGTTGGGAGATCGGCATTGTCTGCATCTAAGATCGCCGTTGCTGAATCGGTAGCAGTGTTACCTGCTGCATCAGAAACCGTAGCTTCGACCGAAATCGTGCCGTCTGCTAATCCGGTTAAATCGGCATCGACACTGAACACGCTATTTTGCACCGTAGCTTGAACGGTGACCGTTTGGTTATTGCCATCGGTGACCACCAACTCAACGGTTTGGCCGTCTTCGACATTCGCTACACTGCCGCTTAACGTGACAGCCGTTGCTTCATCGGCGCTAATGTTGCCATCACCGACCGCATCCACAGACACAGTTGGCAGATCGGCATTGTCTGCATCTAAGGTCGCCGTGGCTGTGTCAGTTGCGCTATTGCCTGCTACGTCAGACACGGTCGCTTCAACGGAAATGGTGCCATCAGCCAACCCGGTTAAATCGGCATCAACACTGAACACACCGTTTTGTACGGTCGCTTGCACGGTGACCGTTTGGTTATTGCCATCGGTCACTACTAGAGAAACGGTTTGACCGTTTTCAACGTTTGAGACGCTGCCGCTTAAGGTGACAGCCGTTGCTTCATCGGCGCTGATATTACCATCACCCACCGCATCCACCGATACGGTTGGCAGATCGGCATTATCTGCATCTAAGGTCGCTGTTGCTGTATCAGTTGCGCTATTGCCAGCTACGTCAGACACGGTCGCTGAAACTGAAATCGTGCCGTCTGCTAGACCGGTTAAGTCGGCATCAACACTGAATACGCCATTTTGTACGGTCGCTTGAACAGTCACCGATTGGTTATTGCCATCAGTGACCACTAGGGAAACCGTTTGGCCGTCTTCAACATTCGAAACGCTGCCGCTTAAGGTCACAGCCGTTGCTTCATCGGCGCTGATATTACCATCGCCCACTGCATCCACCGATACGGTTGGGAGATCGGCATTGTCTGCATCTAAGGTCGCCGTAGCTGAGCCTGTTGCACTGTTACCGGCCGCATCAGAGACAGTAGCTTCGACCGAAATCGTACCGTCTACTAGGTTAGATAGGTCAACATCAACACTAAATTCGCCATTTTGCACGGTCGCTTGAACCGTCACCAATTGGTTAGTGCTGTCAGTAACCACCAACTCTACTGTTTGCCCGTCTTCAACATTCGAGACGCTGCCGCTTAAGGTGACAGCGGTTGCTTCATCGGCGCTGATATTGCCATCACCCACCGCATCCACAGACACGGTTGGCAGATCAGCATTATCTGCATCTAAGGTCGCCGTGGCTGAGCCCGTTGCGCTATTGCCCGCCGCATCAGACACGGTCGCTGCAACGGAAATCGTACCGTCCGCCAATCCAGTTAAATCGGCATCGACGCTAAACACGCCGTTTTGCACGGTCGCTTGAACCGTCACCGATTGGTTATTGCTGTCCGTAACCACCAACTCTACTGTTTGCCCGTCTTCGACATTGGAGACACTACCACTTAAAGTGACAGCCGCCGCTTCATCGGCACTGATATTGCCATCGCCGACCGCATCCACAGACACGGTTGGGAGATCAGCATTGTCGGCATCTAAAGTCGCTGTCGCCGTATCAGTTGCGCTGTTGCCTGCTATGTCAGCAACCGTTGCTGCGACGGAAATCGTGCCGTCAGCCAATCCAGTTAAATCAGCATCGACGCTAAACACGCCGTTTTGCACCGTGGCTTGAATAGTCACCGATTGGTTATTGCCATCGGTCACTACTAAGGAAACGGTTTGACCGTTTTCAACATTCGAGACGCTACCGCTTAAGGTCACAGCCGTTGCTTCATCGGCGCTGATATTGCCATCACCCACCGCATCCACCGATACGGTTGGCAGATCGGTGTTGTCGGCATCTAAGATCGCTGTTGCCGTATCGGTGGCACCATTGCCAGCTACGTCAGACACGGTCGCTGAAACTGAAATCGTGCCGTCTGCTAGACCGGTTAAGTCGGCATCAACACTGAATACGCCATTTTGTACGGTTGCTTGAACAGTCACCGATTGGTTATTGCCATCAGTGACCACTAAGGAAACCGTTTGGCCGTCTTCAACATTCGAAACGCTGCCGCTTAAGGTCACAGCCGCCGCTTCATCAGCACTGATATTACCATCGCTGACCGCATCCACAGACACGGTTGGGAGATCAGCGTTATCGGCATCAAGAACTGCAGTCGCGGTATCAGTGGCGCTATTGCCTGCTGCATCAGACACGGTTGCTTCGACGGAAATCGTGCCATCAGCCAAGCCAGTTAAATCGGCATCGACGCTAAACACGCCGTTTTGCACGAGCGCTTGAACGGTGACCGATTGGTTAGTGCTGTCCGTTACCACCAACTCAACGGTTTGACCATCTTCGACATTAGAAACGCTACCACTCAAGGTGACAGCGGTTGCTTCATCGGCGCTGATATTGCCATCACCCACCGCATCCACAGATACGGTTGGGAGATCGGCATTGTCGGCATCAAGAACTGCAGTAGCGGTATCAGTGGCACTGTTACCTGCTGCATCAGAGACAGTAGCTTCAACCGAAATCGTACCGTCAGCCAATCCAGTTAAATCGGCATCAATACTGAACACACCGTTTTGCACGGTCGCTTGAACAGTCACCGATTGGTTATTGCCGTCGGTGACCACCAACTCAACGGTTTGACCGTCTTCTACATTCGAAACGCTACCACTTAAAGTGACAGCCGTCGCTTCATCGGCGCTGATATTGCCATCGCCGACCGTATCCACCGTGACGGTGGGTAGATCAGCGTTGTCCGCATCTAAGATTGCAGTTGCCGAGCCTGTCGCACTATTGCCTGCTGTATCAGAAACCGTCGCTACAACCGAAATAGTGCCATCAGCAAGGTCAGAAAGATCGGCATCAACGCTATAAGTACCATTTTGTACCGTCGCTTGAACCGTGACCGTTTGGTTGTTGCCATCAGTAACCACTAACTCAACCGTTTGGCCATCTTCGACATTAGAAACACTGCCGCTTAACGTGACAGCCACTGATTCATCGACGCTGATATTGCCATCACCGATGGCATCCACCGATACAGATGGTAGATCGGCATTGTCGGCATCTAAGATCGCTGATGCTGTGTCAGTCGCACTATTGCCTGCAGTATCAGAGACGGTCGCTGCAACTGAAATGGTGCCGTCTGCCAATCCGGTTAAATCGGCATCGACACTGAACACGCCGTTTTGCACCGTGGCTAGAACCGTCACAGATTGGTTATTGCCATCAGTGACCACCAACTCAACAACTTGACCATCTTCGACATTAGAAACACCGCCACTTAAGGTCACAGCCGTTGCTTCATCAGCGCTGATATTGCCATCACCCACCGCATCCACCGATACGGTTGGCAGATCGGTGTTGTCGGCATCTAAGATCGCTGTTGCCGTATCGGTGGCACCATTGCCAGCTACGTCAGACACGGTCGCTGAAACTGAAATCGTGCCGTCTGCTAGACCGGTTAAGTCGGCATCAACACTGAATACGCCATTTTGTACGGTTGCTTGAACAGTCACCGATTGGTTATTGCCATCAGTGACCACTAAGGAAACCGTTTGGCCGTCTTCAACATTCGAAACGCTGCCGCTTAAGGTCACAGCCGCCGCTTCATCAGCACTGATATTACCATCGCTGACCGCATCCACAGACACGGTTGGGAGATCAGCGTTATCGGCATCAAGAACTGCAGTAGCGGTATCAGTGGCGCTATTGCCTGCTGCATCAGACACGGTTGCTTCGACGGAAATCGTGCCATCAGCCAAGCCAGTTAAATCGGCATCGACGCTAAACACGCCGTTTTGCACGAGCGCTTGAACGGTGACCGATTGGTTAGTGCTGTCCGTTACCACCAACTCAACGGTTTGACCATCTTCGACATTAGAAACGCTACCACTCAAGGTGACAGCGGTTGCTTCATCGGCGCTGATATTGCCATCACCCACCGCATCCACAGATACGGTTGGGAGATCGGCATTGTCGGCATCAAGAACTGCAGTAGCGGTATCAGTGGCACTGTTACCTGCTGCATCAGAGACAGTAGCTTCAACCGAAATCGTACCGTCAGCCAATCCAGTTAAATCGGCATCAATACTGAACACACCGTTTTGCACGGTCGCTTGAACAGTCACCGATTGGTTATTGCTGTCCGTTACCACCAACTCAACGGTTTGGCCGTCTTCAACATTAGAAACGCTGCCGCTTAAGGTCACAGTCGTTGCTTCATCGGCGCTGATATTCCCATCGCCGACCGCATCCACCGATACGGTTGGCAGATCAGCATTATCTGCATCTAAGGTCGCCGTGGCTGAGCCCGTTGCGCTATTGCCCGCCGCATCAGACACGGTCGCCGCAACGGAAATCGTGCCGTCTGCTAATCCGGTTAAATCGGCATCGACACTGAACACGCCGTTTTGCACCGTGGCTAGAACCGTCACAGATTGGTTATTGCCATCAGTGACCACCAACTCAACAACTTGACCATCTTCGACATTAGAAACACCGCCACTTAAGGTCACAGCCGTTGCTTCATCAGCACTGATATTGCCATCGCCTACGGTATCAACCGTGATGGTTGGCAAGTCCGCGTTATCTGCATCCAAGATCGCTGTTGCTGTGGCGGAAGTACTGTTACCTGCGAGGTTCGACACTGCAGCTTGAACTGTAATACTTCCATCAACTAAATTCGTCAGATCCGCATTTACATCATAAGAGCCATTTTCAATAGTGGCTTGTACCGTCACCGATTGATTATTGCTATCGGTAACAATCAAAGTAACTATTTGCCCACTTTCTACATTGGTCACGTTGCCGCTTAGAGATACAACTGATGCTTCATCGGCACTGATATTACCATCACCGACCGACTCAATAGTTATTGTTGGCAAACCAGAATAATCTGCGTCTAGAGTAGCCGTCTCAGAGTCTACCGCACTATTACCGGCTTGATCAGAAACCGTAGCCTCGACAGAAATCGTTCCATCGGTAAACCCCGTCAGGTCTGTATCAACACTGAATGCACCATTTTGCACGGTCGTTTGCAAGGTGACCGACTGATTATTATCATCAGTCACAACTAAAGAAACGGTTTGACCATCCTCTACATTAGAAACGCTACCATTGATAGTCACTGCTTGAGCTTCATCAGCGCTAATATTGCCATCACCGATGGCATCAATAGTGACTGTTGGTAGATCTAGGTTATCGGCATCTAAGATCGCCGTTGCTGTATCAGTCGCACTATTGCCTGCAGTATCAGAGACGGTCGCTGCAACTGAAATGGTGCCATCTGCCAATCCGGTTAAATCGGCATCGACGCTAAACACGCCGTTTTGTAATGTCGCTTGAACCGTCACCGATTGGTTATTGCCGTCGGTGACCACCAACTCAACGGTTTGACCGTCTTCTACATTCGAAACGCTACCACTTAAAGTGACAGCCGTCGCTTCATCGGCGCTGATATTGCCATCGCCGACCGTATCCACCGTGACGGTGGGTAGATCAGCGTTGTCCGCATCTAAGATTGCAGTTGCCGAGCCTGTCGCACTATTGCCTGCTGTATCAGAAACCGTCGCTACAACCGAAATAGTGCCATCAGCAAGGTCAGAAAGATCGGCATCAACGCTATAAGTACCATTTTGTACCGTCGCTTGAACCGTGACCGTTTGGTTGTTGCCATCAGTAACCACTAACTCAACCGTTTGGCCATCTTCGACATTAGAAACACTGCCGCTTAACGTGACAGCCACTGATTCATCGACGCTGATATTGCCATCACCGATGGCATCCACCGATACAGATGGTAGATCGGCATTGTCGGCATCTAAGATCGCTGATGCTGTGTCAGTCGCACTATTGCCTGCAGTATCAGAGACGGTCGCTGCAACTGAAATGGTGCCGTCTGCCAATCCGGTTAAATCGGCATCGACGCTAAACACGCCGTTTTGCACCGTAGTTTGAACCGTCACCGATTGGTTATTGCTGTCCGTTACCACCAACTCTACTGTTTGCCCATCTTCGACATTGGAGACACTGCCGCTTAAGGTAACGTTAGCCGCTTCATCAGCACTGATATTGCCATCACCCACCGCATCCACGGACACGGTTGGGAGATCGACATTATCTGCATCCAAAATTGCTGTTGCGCTGCCGGAAGCGCTGTTACCAGCTACGTCAGAGACCGTAGCCTCGACAGAAATGGGGCCGTCAGCAAGACCGGTGACATCGGCATCGACACTGAACACACCATTTTGCACCGTGCCTTGGACAGTCACAGTTTGGTTGTTGCTATCGGTCACCACCAGCTCTACAGTTTGGCCATTTTCAACATTAGATACGCTGCCGCTAAGAGTAACCGTTGACGCTTCATCAGAGCTAATATTGCCATCGCCCACATTATCAATGGTCACCGATGGTAAATCGGCACTGTCTGCATCTAACACAGCACTTTCTGTAACTGATGCTTGTAGTCCATCAGAATTAGAGGCTGTGACTTCCACCGTGAGCTCACCATCGATCATCGACGTAAGATCAACAGTTCCGCTAAAAGTACCGTTTTGCACCGGAACTTGTAGGGTAAGGGATTGACCATTCGAATCCGTAATAAGCACAGTGACTAATTGACCATCTTCAATATTAGAAACCGTTCCGCTTACTTCTGTGTCACTGGCTTCATTTGCACTTATCTGTCCATCACCAAAACCGGATAGAACAATAGTGGGAGTCTCTGGAACATCAAGGGGAGGAACTTCTGGCAGCTCAGGGGTAACAGTATTAAACAACGTAACACTTTGTGATTCTGACAATCCCAATCTGTCAAAGCCTAGTGTAGTAAACTCAGTAACAGCAATGGTTTCTGAGGCGTCACGATCGATGGAACCGGAATTAGTAAGAGATGAACCTTGATTTGAACCTGCAGCTGGCGCAAATTCGTCGTCAATTAAAGTCGGATCAATACCTTGTTCCAAAGCTGCAAAAATATCATCAATGTCAGATGTAATATCGACTAGTGCACTGTTTTCGTCTACGAGAGAAACCGCTAAAGAATCAGAAATGTCACCTGTCGGAGTCAGTACAACCGCTCCTTCAGGAAGGCTTTCGCCTATTTCGATAACGAACATATTGCCATCAGCATCAATCGCAATACGCTGATTGTCCGATAGTTCGCTGCCTAAAATAGTTTGATTCAATTTCATAAGGAATCCCTTCTGGACTACACGGATGCAAAACGCCTGTTCGAAAATAACTTACGCTGTATAACTCATTAAGATCACTATTTCTCACGTTTAAAAATAGCAGAGCATAGAAGGGGGTGCCCAATAAGGCCCAATAAAAATATTACAAATTATTAATATTTCCATATTGGCATTAACTTATTAAATATGACTTAAATATGTTTGCTTATCTTTCATTTTCCACAACTAGCAACTAACCTTAATAAACGTCAATCTAAACATCGAGTTGCACTGTTTTACGAGATATAGATAGGAGCTGGCCTCGACAACTTTTATGCGTACCACTTAACCGTCCACACATTAAGTTTTTGGGCAAAACACCAGCTCGCAGTAGGTACTTTTTGACCCAATATGCAGCGGAAGTAACATCGAGGGAGATCCACAGTGATTAGATGTACCATCCTGAGCACAACCATGTTGCTCTTCATGAGTAATAACATTGCTGCCCAAACGCTAGAACAGGCAGTTGCTTTTACGCTCACAAATAATCCGGAAGTTTTGGGTGCATACAATCAATTCAAAAGCACGGAATACACTGCAAAGGCATCCACAGGAAGCTACCTACCAACCATAGACTTAGATGGTGGTGTCGGACCCGAACATATTAGACCATCGACCTCAAGTGGTGATGAAAAAACCAGCCTAACCCGAAAAGACCTTACTCTTTCGATAAACCAGCTTATTTGGGATGGTTCTGCTACTTATAACGATATCTATCGAACTCAAGCAGAAGCAGAAGCGGATCGGTACCAACTATTATCTGATGCTTCAAATAAGGCTTTGGAAGTAACACAGATATACTTAAATGCGACTGAAGCGGAAGAAGTGTTGAAGTTATCCGAAAGAAATTTGGCAACCCACCAAGCGATTTTCGTCGATATCAAAAAGAAGTCGGATTCAGGAATTGGATCGATTGCTGATGTCACCCAAATAGAGGCTAGAGTTGCGAAAGCTCAGGCAAACCTACTCGCCGCAAAAAACAACTTATATGATATTTACGCCCAATACTTTAGGTTGATCGGCTTACAACCTAAAGATCTTAACTTTCCAAGAGCTGATATGAGCGTCATTCCAGAGACTGTGTCTAAGGCCATTGAACAATCTCAAAAACATCATCCAGAAATAAAAGTCGCGCGATCAGACGTAGAAGCGGCTCAATATCAATACAAACAGTCCAAAGGACCAAACTATCCAACCGTTTCACTTGAGGCAAATCAGTCATGGTACGATGACGTAGGTGGCACTAAAGGTTTTAGTCAAGAAACCAGCGTAATGTTACGTTTTCGATATAACTTATTTAGTGGCGGCAGTGATAAAGACACAATCACCAGCTCTGCTTATCAAGTAAATCGCGCCAAAGACCTACAGCGCAACACAATTCGTAACGTGGAAGAAGGATTGCATCTTGCTTGGAATGCGTTAGAAATTACCAAACAGCAAAAAGACTTTTTGCAACAACACATCGATGCAGTATCCAAAACTGTCAGTTCCTACCGCAAACAATACTCTATCGGTCAGCGAACTTTACTCGACTTACTGAATACAGAAAATGAACTATTTGAGGCTCGAACAGATTATTTAGAAGCGAAATATGCTGAGCAATATGCTAAATATCGGGTCATGAACGCGATGGGAATTCTGTTAGAGTCACTGCGAGTCGACTTACCGTCGGAGTGGCTTAAGGAGAGTGATTAACCATGACAAAATTCTTGCTGTTCTGCTTTGTTATCACTTGCCCCTTATCTGTCCTTGCGATGGAGGATTCTGAATCCATTCCTTACATCGAAATGCCAAAGGCGATTCAAGTTGCTGATCTCAATGATGATGATAATGATGGTGTAATCAACGCTCGAGACAAATGCACAACAACGCCCAAAGGGGTTGTTGTAGACAATGACGGATGTGAACAACTTATCAAAAATACCGAGCAACAGCGCTTACATATACTTTTCGCTAACGACTCAAGTCAAATCCCCCCATCCTTCTTACCCCAGATTCGCCGGATGGCCGATTTTCTAAAGCTGTATCCAGAAGCAACAATCCAACTATCAGGCTACGCAAGTAAAACCGGAACATCTGCGTACAATCAAAACCTTTCCGAAGAACGTTCTCAAGCCGTGCGTATTCAACTCATACGGTTTGGTATTAAACCAAATCGCATCACCATACTGGGGTATGGCGACAGTAATCTACTCATTGACCGAGACGACCAACTTAGTCATGCACAAAATAGACGAGTAACGGCGTCAGTCATCGGTGTTAAAGGGGATTATTTAAAAGAATGGACAATTTTTACTACACTTCCGGAGTAGGCGCACTATCTAACTGAAGTTCAATCGCATTTAAAAAGCTGGGGCCTTGATGACATCAAAGAACCATAAAGACTTATCTAACAATGAATTAGAGTTTGTCGATGATCAAACTGGAGCATTATTACTTAATACTCCTACCCATGCTCGCTTGTTGTTATGGGTGGTCGCTACGTTCTTTGTAATAGCAATCATATGGGCTAGTTGGGCGCAAATCGATCAAGTGACAGCAGGAATAGGGAAAGTAGTACCTTCGTCACAAATTCAGGTGGTGCAAAATTTGGAAGGGGGTTTAGTAAAAAGTATCTTAGTGAGAGAAGGACAATCCGTAACGAAAGGGCAACAGTTACTTCTTATTGACGATACTCGATTTAGATCAGACTTCCGTGAACGAGAGCAACAAATCTCGAACTTATCAGCCAGCGTTATGCAATTAGCTGCCTCGATACACAGTATCGAAATTAACGAAAAGGCCACAGGTGATGAATGGGAAGACAGCGTGTTAATCCATTTCTCTAAATTGGTGTTCCCCTATTCCATGATCGAGGCTCAGCCTGCATTAGTTAAACGCCATCAAGACGAATATAAAAACGATCTCGAAGGATTACGCAACCAAATTTCAGCAATGACCCAACAAGTCAAACAAAAGCAACAGGATTTAATTGAGGCTCAAGCAAGAGTCAAAAACCTCCAACAAGGCTATGAATTTGCAAGAGAAGAGATGGAAATCACTAAACCTTTAGCTGAGGAAGGCGTAGTTCCGCAACTAGAGTTCCTAAAACTCCAACGACAAGTCAATGATAATAAGAGAGAACTAACTTCTGCCAAACTTAAAATTCCTCTTTTACAAGCCGCGATTCAAGAATCAAAGTTAAATAGAATCAATACCGCTTTAAAATTTAGATCAGAACAACAAGATTTATTAAACCAGGCGGAAGACTCCCTGTCTGCCATGTCTGAATCAAGTGTCGGACTCGAAGATAGGGTTAATCGAACCGTTGTTGTCTCACCCGTAACTGGGACAATTAAAACATTAAATGTCAATACGGTTGGTGGTGTTATTCAACCAGGAATGGACATTGTTGAAATTGTTCCTACTGAAGATACGCTGCTTGTTGAGGCTAAAATAGCGCCCAAAGATATTGCGTTCTTGCGACCAGGACTTGATGCTATTGTTAAATTCAGCGCTTATGACTTTGTTAGGTATGGAGGCTTAAGCGGAAAACTTGAACATATTAGCGCGGATACTAGTGAGGACGAAGAGGGAAACAGCTACTACTTGGTTAGAATCCGTACCAACGAAACCTCCTTTGACGAAGATAATACGTTACCAATAATCCCAGGCATGACGACATCGGTCGATATTATTACAGGGAAAAGAACGGTAATAGATTACCTCTTAAAACCCATATTAAATGCTCAACATACAGCGCTTAGGGAGTAATCTATTGATGAATTACGCTTCGTTAATATCCCACATTAGAGTGCAAATATGTTGCGTTGGTTAATCGTCATATTTATCACAATACTACCACTGGGGTCGATTGCTCTGACCACAAAGGAACAGCAATGGGTAAATACCGTTACAACAATCTATGGCACCAGAGCCGGAATGAGAGTGGAAGCGTGGCGTAAAGAGGTTAAGCAATCAACAAACTTAGCTGACAAACAGAAACTAACTAACATAAATCGATTTTTTAATCAGTTATATTTTGTAAATGACATCGTGCTGTGGGGAAAAAAAGATTACTGGGCAACACCGCTTGAGTTTTTAGGTAGTAACGCAGGCGATTGCGAAGATTTCACAATCGCTAAATATTTTTCTCTGCGCGAACTTGGAATACCTGATGAAAAAATGAGGCTTGTTTATGTAAAGGCAATTGAGCTTAATCAATTCCACATGGTACTGGCTTATTATGAGACTCCAAATTCACAGCCACTGATTTTAGACAATATAGATAAAAGAATATTGCCAGCATCAAAAAGGCCAGACCTATTACCTATATACAGCTTTAATGGTAGTAAGTTGTGGTTGATGAAAACAAAAAATGGTCAATTGGCGGGTAACTCCTCCAAACTAAGTGTTTGGAACGATCTACGAGCTCGTGAACAATCGCAGAAGTTAAATAAACCAATAGTGAATTATGATGAGTAAGTATTATGACATTATATAAACAATTGATGACCGGAATTCTATCGATACTTGTGGTGTTGATGCTCATTGTTTTTTCTATTGAGCTAAAAACCATTTGTAGTCACTTGGAACAACAACAAAGGTCGGAAGTAAATAATACAATAAATACTGTTGGCTTAGCCCTTGCTCCTTACTTAGAAGCTAAAGACCAAGTTGCTGTAGAATCAGTAATTAATGCGCTTTTTGATGGAAGTAGCTACTCGTTAGTACGCCTCAAATTTCTTGATACTCAGGATGAAATTATTAGAGAGTATCCAACCAAACCAACCGACGTACCACAATGGTTTTCAAACCTACGTTTTTTCCATCCAATAGAGCAAAAAACCATCATCACCAGTGGATGGCTACAGTTAGCTGAAGTTGAAATAGTAAGTCATCCAGGGAGCATCTATAGCCAACTATGGACGGCATTTATTCGTTTAGCTATTTCATTCATCATTGTTGCAGCGCTCAGCCTAGCAACCACAGCATTTATAATTCATCAAGCTTTGAAACCGTTGCGAAATATCGTAGATAAAATGTCTGCTATTGCTCAAAATAGGTTTACGGATCCACTACCACTTCCACCAACAAAAGACTTGAATGCCGTAGTTAAAGGCATTAATACGATGTCGAGTAAAGTTGAGCATTATTTTCAATCACAAGCTACTGAAGCTCAGGCATTGCGAGAAAAAGCGTATATAGATCCTACTTCCAAATTAGGTAATCGCGCTTATTTTATGAATCAATTGAGCTCTTGGTTGAATGATAAAACGAACGGTGGTGCCGCTATTTATCAATCACACCAAATTAAAGAACTCTACGATACAAAGGGTTACCAAGCAGGAGATGAAATGGTCAAATCACTATCGTCTCTGTTCTCTGCAAAACTAGCGTACGATAACATTACTATTGCTCGTATTTCCCAAAGTGAATTTGGTTTTATTTTCCCCAATTACGAAGAGGAAAAAGTGCACGAAGAAGCGGTTAAAATTATAGAATGCGCGCAAGAAGTTCATTCAGATCCAACAGGAATATCGGTCAATGATGATCCGCTCGGTGTGATTTATAATCACAGTAAATCACAAAGCACAAGTAGTGAAATTTTGTCTCTGATTGATAACGCGATTTCAGAAGCAAATTCAAATCCTGAACAGTCATATGGTTACCTATCAAACGACACAGACCAAACAACCTTCGGGAAAAGACAATGGAAGGAGCTTGTTGAACAGGCGATATTTAATAACTGGATTCAATTCCGTTTTCAATCTGCAAAAAATATCAATGGTGAACTGTTTCACAAAGAAGTATTTTCAGCCATAGATAATGGTTCAGAAAGATATACAGCAAACCAGTACCTTTTTGCATTAGAACAACTTGATGCTAGTCAACTACTTGATAAGTACGTTATTAGCAAAACATTAGAAACAGCGAGAGCAGATAAGAACTCAGGAATATATGCCATTAATATTGCACAAAATAGTATAGAACAACCCGGCTTTATTCATTGGATCAGTAGTCAGTTAGAACGCTATAGTGATGTGAGTGATAGAATACATTTTGAACTCCCTGAAAGCTGTTTTATTTTCGCTAAAGACCATGCAAAGCTGTTCTGTGATATTGTCAGAAAATCTGGTTCTGATTTTGGTG
Organism: Vibrio tritonius; assembly: GCF_001547935.1. Taxonomy (NCBI): domain Bacteria; kingdom Pseudomonadati; phylum Pseudomonadota; class Gammaproteobacteria; order Vibrionales; family Vibrionaceae; genus Vibrio; species Vibrio tritonius. The sequence goes on along the minus strand of NZ_AP014635.1, from coordinate 1,067,030 downwards.
TAGATAACTATGGTCGTCATTTTAAATCTCTCGATTACATCAATAACTTTAGACCGCGTTATGTCAAGCTAGATTATTTGTTCACTCAGCATTTAGATGATGAAAGACAAACACATATGCTGTCATCTATTTCAAAAGCTGCTCACAATTTAGGTTTGGTGACCATTGCATCTCGTGTCGAAACTCAAGATCAGCTAAATATACTATCTGATAACTTTGTCGATGCATTTCAGGGATTTATAATAAAATAATAACAAGGAACAACTCATATGCATGACCCTTTGCTCAGTTCGCTTATTTATGTCAGTCGTTATTATGGTTTAGCAAACTCCCCAGAAGCTCTAATTAGTGGGCTTCCCCTAGCAAATGGGAAATTAACACCACAACTTTTTCCAAGAGCATCAGAGCGTGCTGGACTTATAGCAAAGGAAAATCAAGGTTCGTTAAACAATATATCGAGCTTGTTATTTCCTGTGATACTTATTCTTAAGAACAATGAATCCTGTGTTTTAATAAGCAAAGACGATGCATCACAATCTGTCGAAATCGTCACACAAGGTTCTGACAATATCCCAATATCCACGTCTCTTGAAAATCTTGAAGAACGTTATGCTGGTTCTTACTTCATGGTGAAAAAAAGCTTTCACTACGACCAGCGCTCCCCCGAAATTTTAAAATCTAATCATAATCACTGGCTTTGGGGAACACTTTGGAAATCTAAACATATCTATCGAGACGTGCTTATAGGGTCTTTCATACTTAATATTTTTGCTATTGCCCCACCTATATTTACTCGAATCGTTTATGACAAAGTTGTGCCTAATCTTGCATTTGAAACTTTGTGGGTTTTAGCCAGTGGTGTGGTCATCATATTTGCTTTTGAATTTCTATTAAAAACACTGAGAAATTATTTTATCGATATTGCGGGAAAGAAATCAGATGTTCTTATATCCTCTCGATTATTTAGTAAAGTGATGGATGTTAGAATGGAGTCCCGCCCTCAATCCATAGGTGCCTTTGCTCGACATTTACAAGAATTTGAATCTATTAGGGAATTTTTCACTTCAACGACGATTTCAACATTAATTGATCTTCCATTTGCACTACTTTTCCTTGGGCTTATTTGGATTATGGCAGGCAACCTAGTTTTAGTGCCGATTATAGGAATAGGAGTGCTCATAATATACGCCTTCTTAATCCAAGCTCCCCTTCGACGTGCAATAGAAGAAGGCTCCCGCCTAGCCTCTCAGAAATACGCTAATTTAATCGAAAGCCTTGGTGGACTGGAAACGATAAAATTATTTGGCGCTCAAAGCCAATTCCAATATCTATGGGAAGAGTCCGTCACTCATATGGCGAACTGGAGTATAAAAAGCAGAAAGATTATCGATGGCATACAGAGTTTCGCCAATCTCGTACAGCAGATGGTCAATATCGGTATGGTCATATTGGGTGTATATCTTATATCTGACGGTAGCTTAACCATGGGGGGGCTCATTGCAGCAACAATGCTAAGTAGTCGTGCTATTGGTCCGTTAGTACAGCTTTCGTTGCTCTCTGCTCGATATAACCAAGCAAAATCGTCAATGATCATGGTAAATCAAGTGATAGAACTCCCCGCCGAGCAAGAAGAGGGGAAAAAGTATATCCACCGCCCAATTATTCAAGGCAAGATTCAGTTTGATGATGTCAGCTTTAAATATCCTAATTCCGATATTACCTCCATTAAAAAAGTGTCTTTCACCATTAATCCCGGCGAAAAAGTGGCGATTATCGGTCGCATAGGGTCAGGGAAAACGAGTATTCAGCGCTTACTCATGGGTTTGTATAAACCAACCCAAGGACATGTTCGTATTGACGATACAGACATAGAACAACTGCATCATATTGATGTGAGGCGCAATATTGGGTGTGTTACGCAAGACAGTACGCTGTTCTACGGCACCATCAGAGATAATATCGCTTTAGGCCGCCCACTCGCCGACGACCGTGACATTTTAGATGCAGCAAACAAAGCTGGTGTGACATCTTTTACTCAACAAGATCCTGCAGGGTTACAACGACAAGTTGGCGAAGGCGGTAACCTTCTATCGGGAGGGCAGCGGCAGTCAATTGCAATCGCAAGGGCTTTCTTAGGCTCTCCTCCCGTTCTTGTCTTAGACGAACCCACCAGCGCCATGGATAATCGTTCGGAGTTAATGATCAAACGCCATCTTGCACGACTTGATAAAAGAGATACCTTAGTGTTGATTACACATAAAATGTCTATGCTTGACATTGTTGACCGGGTAATTGTTATGGAAAAAGGCAGCATCGTGGCAGATGGAGAGAAAGAAGCGGTATTGAACCAATTGAAAACGGGGAGCACTGCCCCCGTTAGTGATTAATAGCTTGATATTCCACTTTGAATAGGGGAAGAGCTGAATGCGATCTAACTCGTTCCCTACTCATTTAGATGAAGAGCACTCACAGCACCTGATACGTCTTCAGCCCCCTTATGAATCTCATTCATGATGGAAGCAACCTCGGTTAAGTGATTATTGGTATCAGTGGAAACGTGAGAAACGCTCTTGATAGTAGCCGTAACATCTTTCGTCAGAGAAACATTCTTACTAACAACACTACTAATTTCTTCTGTTGATTTGGATGTTTTTATCGCTAGCTGTCTAACTTCATCGGCAACCACCGCAAAACCTCGACCTTGCTCACCTGCTCGCGCTGCTTCAATAGCGGCATTTAAAGCAAGCAAGTTAGTTTGATCTGCGATTTCACTGATTGTTTTCACAATTTTAGCAACTTCATTGGCTAAACCATCTAAATTTTCTAATTTAGAAAAGGATTCCTGAACGCCTTGTTCCATTTCGCCTGATAAATTTACGCATTTATTTAACGCATCATTACCCTGACTTGCCACTTGGGCAGTTTCTACTGCTGTACTATAGGCGATATAAGCAGCATCTGAGATCACTTTTTCTCTTTCGACTATGTCGGTTACATCTACTGCAAATTTAACGACTTTATAAACTTCTCCTGATTCATTTACTATCGGGCAATATGAGGCTTGAATCCAAATAACAGCACCGCTTTTAGTGAAGCGTTTAAAACGGCCTGAATTAGCGTTACCGTTTGCTAAGTGTTGCCAAAACAGCGGATTCTCTTGATAGAACTCATCGTCACAAAATATCCGATGGTGCTGACCAACGATTTCATTCAGTGAGTAACCTAAACCTGCCAAGAAAATATCGTTGGCATTTAGCACGGTTCCATCGGTTGAAAACTCAATTACAGCATAAACTCGATTAAGCGCAGTTGAGACATCTTTAACTCTCTCAGCCTCTATATATTGCTGAGTAATGTCAGACGCAATCTTCATTACCCCAGTAACAACGCCAGACTCCACTATCGGGAAATACGTAGCTTCAATCACAACAAGCTCGCCTGATTTGTTGAATCGCTTAAATGTTCCCGCTTTGGAGAAGCCTTGACCAAGCTCAGACCAGTGCTTAGTGTACTCTGGTGAAGCACTGTCTTTCTCCGAACAAAAGATACGATGATGTTTACCTTTTATTTCATCCAGCGTGTAACCCATTGCAGAAAGGAACAAATTATTGGCATCCACAATGTTCCCTTTAACATCAAACTCAATAACCGCTACGCAATCTTTAATTGAGTTAAGAACATTCCGATCTCGGCTGTTTGTAACTGTGTCTTCATTTTTATTGTTATTTTTCCTTCCGAAGAACATACCCCATCCCCTAATCAAAAAAACAAAACATTACTCAGTATAGCGCTTGATTCACACCACTACCGAATTCTGCAATTTATGAATGCGATTTGATTAAGCTTAATTATAAAATTCAATGAGATATTTAATAACAGTTAGGGAATTTGAACTTGATTGGCGAGGTGCTAAAAGACAGGTTACTAAAGCCCGACTGAACGCCGAACTCACAAGCAGCTTCCCTGCAGCCATGAAAGTGACCACATCTGTAGCCACTAAGAATTACTGCTGATTTATCCGTTATCTTGCTTACGCTTTTTCTTCTTTTTACCTGTACCAGCCGGTTTTGCTCTGGGAGTCATCGGTAAAAAGTAGGCTTCGCTTTGATCGTCTTCTACTTCAAACCCTTCAACCTGCTCACGCTCAAGCTGGAACTTGTTTTTCTTTTCAATCACTTTGAAGTGGTGATAATCATCGTAATCAATCAGTGATAACCCAAGGCCGATTTCGCCAGCACGACCACTGCGACCAATTCGGTGCATGTAGTCAGCGGGGCTCCGTGGTAAGTCAAAGTTAATTACCACAGGTAATTTTTCAATATCAAGGCCACGCGCGGCGATATCGGTCGCAATCAGCACTTGAATCTCACCAGATTTAAACGCGTCAAGTACACGGGTACGAGCACCTTGCCCTTGATCACCATGGAAAACTTCGGCCGTAATGCCGCGCTTTGACAGCTTTTGCGCTAGGTGGTTACAGGCGTTTTTAGCGTTAACAAAGATCAACGTTTGACGCCATTGATGCTGCTTGATGAGGTGAGCTAGCACAGCGGTTTTCTGCCCCTTGTTAACACTAAACACTCGCTGCACTAAGGTACTGGCATCCGCACTTTGCAATTGAATCTCAATCGGGTCGTGCAGTAGGTTCTGAGCAAGGCTGGTCACTTTTTCAGGGAAAGTTGCCGAGAACAGCAGCGTCTGTTTCTTCTGTGGCAGTAAGGCCAGAATCTTATTGAGTTCATCAGTAAAGCCAAGGCTCAACATGCGGTCGGCTTCATCGAGAACTAGAGTTTTCACGTGGTCTAACTTTAACGCGTTGCTGGAGACTAGATCCAACAAGCGACCCGGAGTCGCCACAACAATATCACTGCCACCGCGTAGTGCTAACATTTGCGGATTGACCGATACACCGCCAAACAGAGCCGTCGTTTTTACCTTTTCGCGCACATGGTACGAGTAAGATTTCACGCTGTACGCCACTTGCGAAGCCAGTTCACGGGTTGGCACTAAAATAAGATGTGACACAAAATTTCCACGGCGAGGCTGCGCTTCTTCTTGCAATACTTTTTGCAAAATAGGCAGTGCGAACGCCGCTGTTTTACCGGAACCCGTATTGGCACCACCAACTATGTCTCTTCCATTTAAAATATGAGGAATAACATGAGATTGAATCGGAGTCGGCTGGTGATATTCCAACACATCGAGACGCTCGATTAAGGTTGGAATCAGGCCAAGGCTGGCAAATGTTGCTTGCGGAGTTGTTTCGGTCATTACTTATGTGGCTCAGTGCTAGGTAAAGGCCGTGTATCTTATGCTATTTGCCTTGTGGATGTTAGTGATATTTGGCTCAAAGAACATTCACTAGCGATGATTCATAAGATGCTTAGTTAGAATGCAGTGGAGTTTCAACAGTACAATTTTCGCCAATCTCTGCACAGATCTTTTTCGACAATCGTTGGCGTTCTTAGGTCTCTGTAGGAAGCATTTGGTTATATTCCACCATGTTATTTTGATAAATATGCTGATCACCCAATAAGGTTTAAAGCTAATTGAGTAGGTCAAATAATGCACTCGTAAAATGAATAGTCACTCTTCGTGTTTCAGAGCTAAAACCCAAATCGTTCGGATCCTTTTACATCATTTCTTCATCATCTTGGCTAAATCAGCAAATGGGTTATACGTCGCCCCTTTGTGTTCAACTTCTCCGGGCGTTATTTCGCTACCGTAACGTTCATAGTCTAGGTATTTACTATGCTCGTGATCGTGGCAATAAATACACAACAACTCCCAGTTGCTGCCATCTTCGGGATTATTGGTATGGTCATGATCTTTGTGGTGAACCGTTAATTCACTGAGATTGGAATAGTCAAACTCTCTAGCGCACCTTGCACACACCCAAGGGTAAACTTTGAGTGCTTTCTCACGGTAGTTTGCTTCTTTACGTGCGTAACGAGCACTGGTTCCATAATGGTCTGATGACATCATGATGCCTTTATAGGTGAATAGCCACCAGCATAGTAGCCGCTTTTAGTATGGCCGAAAGTACTTCACATCACACTGCGGTGAGTATTTAATTGAGGTAAAACCTCACCGGAGCAAAAGGCAAACTACAACAAAAGTCATCGAAAAATTTCGTGTTTTTTTGTCATAGTTTTAGTCTTTATGTGAGGTTTTTGGACTATAGTGGTCAACTAATTCCGGACATATATTTAAGCCGTTTTATCGTGTTTAACAAGCCTCTTAGCCATCTCTTGATCTAATCGACATGCACAAACCACAGAATAAACCTCTGATCATATCCATTTTTTAGAATTCTCTGATCAAATCACATGATCAATTGGTTTGAAATGCTTTGAGTTAAGATGATTTCAGCTTTTAAAAAGCAATCTTCGTAGCGTTGAAAGCTACATAAATCTAACTTAAGCACAGGAAAATCCTAATGAAACTTGCATCAATTACTGCAATGGTCGTTGCAGCGCTAGCTTCACATACTGTACATGCTGAAACCTCAATTATTTCTATCAGCAATTGCGACGACTTACTGCAAATTAACGACAACCCCAAAGGACACTACGAACTAACAGCAAACATCAGCTGTGACCAAACCTTTGAGCCTATTAGCTACCTAAAAGGAGAGTTGAACGGGAACGGATTTACCCTTAGTAATTTAAAACTGATGGGGACCGGGAACGTTGGACTGTTTGCTCAACTCAGAAATGCAACGGTTAGAAACCTAACGCTAAGCAATATCTCGGTCACAGGAACCAGCACAATCATAGTATTGGTGTAATTGCTGGGCGAGCTTACGATAGCTATTTAACTAACGTGAACATTGATAACAGCACAGTCACAGCACCTGTAAAAGTGGTTCACGGAGCAGGAATGCTGGTAGGAAACATCGAAGACACAACCGTTGATATGGTAAAAGTGAGCAACTCAAACCTTACTGTTGTTCATACAAACGCATTGGGGATGTTATTCGGCCAGACCAAGGATAGCCAGCTAACCGAGCTAGTAAACAGCAACAACGTTCTTACCATTACCAATGATAAACAAGAATTTGTAGGTGGCATTGTAGGAAATGCGCTTAACAGTAGCCTTGCAAACATCCAGAGCAGCGACAATCGCATTTCCGCTCAAATCTTAGATAAGGCTAATGTGGGGTTACTGACTGGGCAATTAACCAATGGCAGCACACTCGCTAATGCAGAAATTCGTAGCGATGTATTGGATGCACCTGTAGAAGATGACCAATTAAACAAAGGGATTGCCGCTGGCAATATCCTGAAACCATCAAAGACAGCCGCGACTTTATCTAACATCCAAACTTACGACATCAATGAGGGCTTGTATTGGTATAACCCAAGGCATGACACAGGCGTTCTAACGGAGCAGATCATTAAGAACTAACCGCTATAAAGGAGCACTTTGTGCTCCTTTATACTATTTCACTGATGGCTACGTATACGAAACCTAATACTTCGACGTTTGCAGAATGAACAAAAATTAGCCAAGAGAGAGCGACACAAGATCAAAATTTGGTTTGCTGAACTAAGCTTATTTTGAGAATTGGGATTTTGAATTTTCAGGGGCCTGAAATGTCGCTGAAAGCATAAAGTGTCCTACTACCCTACCTAGAATCAATTAGTTAACAACCCCCTGAAACCATAACGTGTCCCAAATTGAAAGCATAAGTTGTCCTATTTTGAAGTAGTGTAATTTCAAGTGATAGTGAATGTAGGAAAATTACATATAGATTTGCAGACATGAACAACGTGTCTGTAACTGATTTCTGGACAGAAACGTGTTAGTACAATTGCACTAACACGACCACAACAGATTAGAAAAAGTATCTTGAAATCACCCCACTTTACCCTTGATAAACAACAGTCCCTTCGAATACTTCTTCATTAGGGTCTGGCACAATAGCAACATTATGATGTGCGCGAGTTAATGCAACGTATAATCTTGCTCGGGTCGAATTATTTGGCAATTCAGGCCTACCGGGATTACGCTACCATTCCACCATATTTGGTCAAAAAGAACTGCTATCACATTAAAATTTTATAAATCAAAATATTGCAAACATTAATCAGTTTTAATTCAGAATAATGAGAGCAATATGACACAACATCGTAGTACAGCGACCAGTAATTTATCTTTGGCTTGGGAGTTTTTGAGAAGAAATCCAGATTACATCAATGAGTGGAAAAACCTAAAGAAAGACCAAGATAATATGTAAGCGCCCCATGAACACACGGGGCGTTTTAATGTGAGAAGTTCCACGGAAGAAGTGAGTCAATGTCGGGCTCTGCTTTCGCCAGCTCTTTCATGCACTTGACCATGTAATCGTAGAGAATGAGCCCATTGGCTTTAGCCGTCTCGATGATGCTATAGAGTAATGCGCTAGCATCAGCACCTTTTGATGTGTTGGCGAAGAGCCAGATGGTATGACCTTATATACTAAGACTCACCTATGGTGCGTTTTTGGAGGTCGTCAATATGAAACCAGTTAACTATTCTGCTTATATTGGGCTGGATGTTCACAAAGATACAATTGCTGTTGCAATAGCAAGCCCCGAGAGACAGGGTGAAGTACGTTTTTATGGCAATATATCGTCAGCTAAAGATTCTGTCATTCGTTTGATGAAGAAGCTCATAAAACTCCACGAACCGATTCTTGTTTGCTATGAAGCAGGGCCAACTGGCTACGGTCTATATCGATTATTGTTAAGTATGAATATCGATTGCATCGTTGTCGCTCCTTCTAGAATTCCCAAGCTATCAACCAACAAGATAAAAAATGATCACCGAGATGCGGTTGCATTAGCAAGGCTGTTGAGAGCAGGAGAGTTGGTGGATATTTGGGTTCCCGATATTACGCATGAAGCAATGCGCGATCTTGTTAGGGCGAGAAGTTGTGCAAAAAAGGATACCAAAGTAGCCAAGCAACGAATTCAGAGTATTCTTCTGAGAGCAGGAAAAATATACGAGAAAAAGATGTGGACTGTTCGCCACCGAGTATGGCTGGCAAATCAGTCATTCCCGCTTCCATCCCAACAAATTGCGTACGAGCACTATCGACAAAGCCTTGAACAAATAGAAAATAGAATCACACAGCTTGACCAAGAGATTGATCGATTACTTCCAGATTGGTCGCTTAATAATCTTGTTAACCAATTACAAGCTTTGAAAGGCGTCGGTCGGACTATTGCAATTTCAGTTGTTGCTGAACTGGGAGATTTCTCTCGATTTAGTAATCCCAAGCAAATCATGGCGTTTCTGGGGTTGATTCCTGGTGAGTATTCAAGTGGAGCTACCGTCAGAAAAGCCGGAATAACTAAGGCTGGCAACGTAGAACTTAGGCGCTTGTTATATGAAGCAGCATGGAGCTATAGAACCAATGCAAAAGTAGGTAACTGGTTAGTCACCTACCGCCCAGATAGCGTCTGCCAAGAAGCTAAGGATATTTCTTGGAAAGCACAACAACGTTTATGTTTCCGTTATAGAAGCTTGGTAGCAAAAGGCAAAAAATCGCAGGTGGCTATTACGGCTGTTGCTAGAGAGTTACTTGGATTCATGTGGGATATCGCGGTAACTACTCAAAATCAGAGAGTTTAAAATTTGCTTGGAAGTGAAGAAGCTCAAGGTGAGTAATCCTCGTCAAGAATTTAAGTCGACCATTAGGTTAGATACTAGCAGCCAGAAAGAGGCAAGCTCATTACGAAAACCATGTTGGGGCTAAAGATCCCCGAATAAGAGTATGTATAACCCAAGTATTTGTTGATTCACTTTCAGGCAATTCCAACTCTGAGAATATGCCTCGTCTCACAGAGGAGAGAGAGGTTTTGTCGAAAAACTTGAAAAAGGTCATAAGAATTTTTTCGGCCAATGACCATTGATTTTATCGCACGTTCTGCTCGATTGTTGTCGATGGATAAGTGCCCATCATCCACATAACGCACCAACTTTGGCCATTGACCCAAGGTGTATTTAATCGCTTTACCCAGTGGGCTGGATTCGAACACTTTCTGTGTCGTGAGCCATTGATACAGGTCGTCCAATATTGGTTTGGCGTGTGTTTGTCTTTCTGACCAACGCTCTTCAGCTGACGACTGTTTTAAGCGAGCTTCAAGCGCATAGAGTTTTTGGATTTTTGCTAGCGCGATATCCACTTTCCCAGTCTTGCCTTTTCCCTGAATCTTTTTTGCCTCCATGAACTTACGGCGAGCATGAGCGAAGCAACCAACATTCGTCACTTGAGTGAGACCATCGTACGCCGCATAACCATCAGTTTGCAGGTAACCCGAGTAATCTCCCAAGAAGTCCATTGGGCACGCTCTCGCGCGACTGTTTTGATAGTCGTACAAGACGATGTTTTTCATATCCGGTAAACCAGCTTGCGGAGAGTCAGCTCCTGAGCAGTAAAGCCACATGTAACTGCGCTTCTCTTCTTGAAGAACATTCAACGGGGTTTCATCGGCATGAACCACCACTTGCTCAAGTAAGTGCGTTTTTAAGGCTTGGTACAAGGGTTGGAACTTCTCACTGACTTGGATAACCCAGCGAGCCATAGTGGTTCTTGATAAATCGATACCCGATTGCGTGAACAAGGTTTCTTGTCGATAAAGCGGCAATGCGTACTGGTATTTACCCAAGATGATATTGGCCAGCAAGCTTTCTGTGGCGAAGCTTTTCGGGATAATGCTCTCGGGTGCTGGCTGTTGGTGAACTGGGTTAGTCTCACTGTGTTGCTCACAATGACGGCACGCGTATTTAGGACGAACGTATTCGATAACTTTGAGGACTGCAGGCGTGAACTCCAGTTTCTCGCTACGGTCTTCCCCGATTTGATGCAGAGAATGCTGGCAGCAAGGACAATTTTTATCGTGCTCATCCAGGTCAAGCACCACGGTTTCGCGAGGTAAGTCTTTCGGTAATGACTTGCGTTTACCACGGCGCTTTGTTGTGGTCGTCGTGGTCACCACTTCTTCCTCGACGTTCTCCGCTTCGCATTCCACTTCATTAAAGAAGTCGCCCTGAGCTTCGTTATACGGTTTTAACGCTTCAGAGCGTTTGGCGAACTGACGGTCAAGTGCCAGTTTGAACTGCTCAATCAAGGATTGGCGCTCTTGTTGCCACTGTGATTCTTTTTGCTGCCAAGCTTCTTGCTCAGACATCAACGCCTTCACCATCGCTTGAAGTTCCGCGATGTTTTGGCTGTCTGGATTGATGTCGGGGGTCGTCTTTTTCATGGTGGTTATTGTACTTTATACCGATAAAAAAGGCTTGGTTTATCTGACTTTTATTGCCATTAACCCATTGTAAAACTGTCGATTTTTATCGGTTTATGGCCGATTATTGTGAAGCCAGAAAGCAGCCTGTCGAGGTCAAATTGCGTTAAGGTAAACACGGCATTTTTCTCTTGTGTGGGCCATTTAAACTTGGCTTTTTCGAGGCGTTTATACCAGAGCGCATAACCCGTTTGGTCCCAATACAACGCTTTGATTTTATCGCGTTGTTTATTGGTGAAGAGGAACAATGCCCCAGAGCCTAGCTCAAGGTCGGTTTCGGATTCAATCAACAGCGCCAGACCATTGATAGACTTTCTGAAATCGACAAACTCGCGGTATAAATACACCACTGGCGCGGTCATCATGCGCTTCATGACAAGGCTCCAATCAACTCAGCAAGATAGTGTGGTGGCGTGCCTTGAGGAATACTCAATTCGACGTTATTTACCATCAAAGTCATGTTGGCTACCGACGTCTGGGTCACCTTGCGACAGGTGGTTTTTTCAATAATTTCGGCCTTAACGAAGCCACTCTGAGTTGGGGATGGGTTAACACTCAACTGCTGCCGCTTAGCGTAAAACGTCGATACGCTAATGTCGTGTTTTTGGCAAAAAGCTTGTTGTGTGAGCGAACTGGCTTGGCATTGCTCAATCAGCGAAAGCCATTCTTGGTCGGTACGTCGTTTATTCATGTCACATCTCCTTTGGATTGGAGATGTGATCATAAAGTGGGCAAAGCCTGATTAGAATGTGGGGTTTGTGGTGCGCTTACGTTTTAAACACTTAATGGTGTAAATTCACATGGATAATACTGTACTGCTGATAGAGATACATTAGATCAGCGCTGCTTTTCTATTCCCCAAAACCATCAACTAAACGCAGCAATCACTCTCTGTTTAAACGTCCCCATTAGCACACACTCTTGTTGCGAGAGATGGGAATCAACAAGTTCTTCCCCATCCCCAAATAACTCCCAAGAGAACATCGATCGACTTGATGCTGTAGACATTCCACCCGATGATATTCCTGGTGAACTAACAGCAAATTCGACTTCAGTATTGTTGTTTTCAGCTTCAGCTAAGTTAATAAACTGGCAAGTTTCTGGAATGTCTTGCTCGATACGCTCAGCAAAACCCACTAATGATTCTTCTGCAAATGTATAGAGCCATGCTTCTTGTTCTTGCTCTCCATTGGTTCGCAAAATTCGGCCTAAAACCTGACGGAAATAAAGCTCAGTTTTTACCGCGCTAAGGTGACAACAGACTTGTAACCTAGGAATATCCGTACCTTCACTGATCATTCCAACACTAACAATCCATTGGCAGTCACTTTCACGAAAATTATCTATCGTTTGAAGTGGGTTATCGTGTTGATAAGTCACTATCGTTGCCGTCTGCTTAAAACGGTTTACTAACATACTTTGTATCTTCTGAGCATGTTTGACAGATGCAGCAACAATCAACCCTCCCGCATTTTCATTAACTTGCCTAATCGTGGCTAAACGCCGGCAACCTAAAGAAATTAAGTAACCCAATGCCTGCTCATTCTGAATGATGTCCTGATATGAGCTGCGAGATTGTTTAAGCATTTCAACGATAGAAGAAAATGATTTCCGCTGAGCCCCTTCTGTTATAGTTAGATTGTCGTTATCGACCAAAACAAGTTTAGGGATTCGGCACACTTTCTCGTGTATGGCTTCTCTTAAGCTATATTGATAGTCACAAATAATCTGCCCTTCAGGATTGGTGTAGCTTGCCAAAGCAATTGAAGCTTTATCAGACCGCCATGGCGTTCCCGTCAAGGCCAATGTGTACTCTGCTTCATGCTGAAGTTTAGAGACGATTTGTTCACCCCATAAATTACTTCGACCATCTTCATCAGCAGCACAATGGTGTATCTCATCAAACACTGCCAGCACACGATACTTGCGAATGGTTTTCCAAAATCCATCGGATTGATATTTGAGGCTTTGGTAAGTATAAGAGCCGCCCATCTCACCTAAGCTACCGCTAAATTGGCAATCCAGCTTCCAAGAGAAAGTAGATCTCATGTTTTCAGCAACAGAAATCGATGGAGAAAAGCATACAACCAGATCAACTTTGCCGATATCAATCAGTGCTTTTGCCAATTCAGCTGCCATGACCGTTTTACCTGCACCAGGCGTCGCCTGACACAAGAAATGTCGATGTCCCGATTGGTATTTTTGAATGGCAGCTTTAACGCAGCCTTCTTGCCACGCTCTTAACACGTTTGGTTACCATCTTGCTCAATCGATGCAATTAACGCATTAACTGCGTTCATCTTTCCTAAGATGGTAGCTGCTTTCTCTTTAGCTGCCGAATGCAGTGGAAATAGGAGCGTTGAACGATCAGGAAAGCGTCCCAGTAAAGCTTTGTACTCTTCCGCTTCAGCTAACGAAATAGCTAACTCGCCTTGATATTGGTTACGTTCTTTGATCAGCACAATATGGTCATCAAGTCTCTTAGTTGGCGGCTCTTGTGATTCATGCTTGATGATGACTGACTTAGGTTTAGATTTTTCTGTTCTCACTGAAAATACAGTTTTATTGAACAACTCTGTCTTCTTAAACCGCTTTTGCCTACCCGTTCCCAGTATGATCAAATACCCTTTTGAAGCTAAATGATGAACTTGCCTATGAATGAACTTTCTTGCTTCGTTTTCGTCACTAAACCGATCCGTCGATTTTAGTAATTCATCCCTAGCTTGAAGGATAGAAAAGTTATCCATGTTCTTTTCTATCAAAAGGTTATACATCGGTTTTAATAACTTCGGTGTTTTGTTCATCACGACTATCTTAGCACTTAAAAAACTTAGGATTGCTAAGTATACAAAAATAAGTAAAACTTAGACAATCTAAGTTATCTATAGGTACAAAAAAGAATGTCTAAGTGGAAAACCCAATCCCAGCGAGGCTCAAAGCAGCACGTAAAAAAGCCAAGATCACCCAAAAAGATTTGGGTGTGAAAATTGGTATGGAACAAAGTTCTGCAAGTGGTCGAATGAACCATTATGAAAAGGGTCGTCATGTACCCGACATTGGTACATTAACTCGGATGGCAGAAGAGCTCGATGTGCCTCTAAACTACTTTTTCTGTAAGGATGAGATGTCTGCTGAGCTTGCGTGCTTGATTGATAAGCTGAGTACAGAGGAGAAACAGGAACTGTTAGAAAAATTGATTGAGTCTAAGTAAGGGTTACCCTAATAGCGCTGCTAACGGCATGTCTTGAAATAGCTGTTTAGTAAATTTGATTTCCCCACTTTCAGGGTCAATGATAAATCCTTCGTACTCTATAACTTGCGGTATCAATAGGTTATCGATATTGGTTGTAAAGGGATTAAGAACATCAGGGCCATTAATTGTTTCGAATGCCAATACAAAGTCTTCATTGGTCACTGCTGATTTACCTGCTAGTAATGCAAGTTCTAATGCATAACCGACTAACTCTTTAATAGCTCCAAGCATACCTTTGGTCGCTGCTAGTAATCTCATCGCTGTATCCATATCCGAAAGTTCCGGTTCAACTGGAATTGGAAGTTGCTTTTCGAGTTCTTCAAGTAAATCGATGTATACATCTACTGATGATGCGGATGTGATTCGAATATATGGTAATTCTCTTTTGACCATAATTCGTCTATCCCACTGAGAGTCTTCCAAGATAAGTTTGGCAGTCGGAATTCCTATAAACACAATAGGTAACCGGCATTCATCACTGATCATTTTGAGCCGGTCACGAATTTTTTGTCTTTCTTTGGTAGATGCACACTCAAATAATTCTTGAGCTTCTTCGATAACTAAGAGCTTAAGATTGGATTTTTTAACACTGTTAATGAAATAATCCTGTAAGCCAATTTCAGAACCTTTCGAACGGGTATTATGAGGAAGACCTAACTTATCAATCGCCCAAATCAATGTTTCGATAAAGCTCGGTCTGACACGCGTCACCAACACTTCATTATCATTAAAATGGTGTTTTAGATAATAGTTAATGAGTGATGTTTTACCTGCCCCAGTGCCACCAGTTATAAGCATCGATGGCGTAAAATTGCCAAATTGACTGCGACGTACAATCCAATCAAGGCCATCGAATATCTGTTGCACATCTGGATATATAACGAATGAATTGTGGTATTGAGTTAGTAACTCATCAATAGCAATTTCTTGTTTAGCAGATAGATTCATTCTTTAGACCTTTTCATCGCTTTGCGTTTATTCCAGAGCGATTTGAGATTATCCACAGGAGTAGGCTCGTCAAGATTGTCATCTAACTGCTTATTCTTGTTTTCTAAAGCATTCTGTATGGACATAGGTTGCTCATTTGATATACCTGAAAGAGCTGCCATTTTCTTACCATGTTTGGCTTTTTTCGCTCGGCTCTCAACCGACATTAAAGAAAGGTGCTCTTGCTCCGTTTTAATACGTTCATGAAGTGCTTGCCGAGCTTTCGCTAATGATAAAGCATCTACTTGGCCTTTTATAAAATCACGATGTATTTTAGTAATGCGAACATGCTCACTCAGTGATAGTTTCTTTGTGTATCCCAAAGGATCATTTTTGCATTGAACTTCGGTGTATCCACCGATTTCCTCCAGATAAACGAATATGCTAGACAGATCATCGGGGTCAATCTTTATTGTTTTCTTACGAGACTCTTTTGTTTGTGGGTACTGCTTCCGATATTGTTCTAACGCCACATTGTCATACATTAAGTGCTTATATTTTATACCTTTAGTTGTCACAACGCCTTCATGAATAACCCCCATGATGATTCGAAACTGCTTTTCATCTCGGTCACTGAGCGCTGCGGGTGGCAAGGCTTCTTCACTCTTTTTCCAATGGTAATTGGGAATCTTCGTATTCCGAGAATCAGGTGAGGCATTATGAACATCAATAATCCAACGATGCAGCTCTTCAACAAAACTACTAAACCGCATTACGGCGTCTTTTTGTGGGTCATACCGATCTTTTTCCAATATATTCGAAAAAGTTTTTCCCGGAACCCATCCAACAATTCCCTGAATAATTTCTAAAAATTTCCTTTCAACCCGAGGCTTTTCCCACGGTTGCCCCACTTTACAATACTCAACGTGTATTCCAGCTTCCATACAGGCTTGATCTACGCTTTTTGACCAGAACTCAGCTCCATTATCAAAAACCAGTGTTTCCATTTTCCCGTGGCATAACCAGTCATTAGTGAGCTCAATATTCAAATCATGAACATAGTCTTTGCTTTTTACTGAATGGATGATCGCTTTAGCAACAGAGACATAGCTAGGGGGATTGAAACCAAGATGGAAACCAATAATACAGCCACTAAACACATCGACCAGTAACGTCAAATAGGCTCGACCTAAAGGTATCAGTAAGTCATCATCAAGAAGGATTAAATCGAGTGGCGTATGGTCTAGCTCTACACGTTCCAATATTCTCGTGGTCGGAACTGATGATTGATAGTAGTTGAAAAGCTTGTTCGCATAATTTTGACCAAATCGTTTTAATGCAACTTCATAAGGAGGAAGTTTTTTCAGTCTTTCTTTAAACGCCTGATAACTAACTTTGGATATTTGACCGGAAATAATATTGCTGTTTTCAATTTCAATTCTGTCACAGTAAAACTGATACGCTTGTGAATAGTTGGGTCTTTTTGCATCAAGAAAACGTTCAGTGGCCTCAACAAAAAAGGATTCGTCATCAATAATTCGTTTGGTTCTATTTCCTTTTGAGTGATTGTGATCCACTAAACACACAATGTTTCCATCGCTCTCACAAAAGGATTTATACCAACGAATAACTGATTTGTAACTTGGCCGTTTGATCGATAAGTTGGGACTGTATTTATCAATTAATGGGTTAATATTTTTAGGTGTCCAACCACCGGATATCTCTTTAGCGACAGCAGAAATAAGTTTGTATCGCTCCAATGCCTTATTTTTCTGTTCTTCAGAAAAAGATGACAGGTCTCGTTCATGAATAGTAACTGAATCAAGTGGTTGGTATTGTTTTCGAGCTAGCTTAGCCTCAGAAGATGCATCATATTCGGCCTGAGTATCATCTGTTATGGATTCAAACTCATCATCAAAAGGCATGACCATTTCAATTCACCGAGATCACAGACATCTCATTAATTGCAGAATCTAAAGGCACATTAACTCTGCCTAATCCAGCTAAACGAAAGACGACTGCTATCACTTCACCAATCGATAGTTTCAGGTTATCCGCAAGCGAACGAATACACATTCTTCCTGCAGTACTCAACTCCTCAACAATTTTTGTTGAGGACAAGCTGAAATCCACTAGCCCACTATATCGATGTATTAAGTTAAGGTTTTCTAGATACACTCCATTACGTATCTGCTTATCTGTGACTAATACCAGTGGTTTCCCTTGATGCTGTGCTGCAATTCGCTTTAGAGCGAAGGAACGTTTGAAATCTTCAGAAAAGGTTTTAGCAAGAGGTTTTACTTCAAGGTAATACTCTGAACCATCTTGGTTTCGGACGAGAAAATCAGGAGTATAGGGACAGCGTTTGTTACCTGAAGAATAATAGAAGCCTTCGGGTTGTGATTGGAATGAAATAACGTCCTTTGAGTATTCGAGATGGTAACAACAATCTCGTTCTAAAGAACTTTCACACAAAATGACACTTCGGTTTTTAGAACTCGCAAACTTGTACACATTTTTTGTTGCAGATGGTTTGCGGAGATTTCGAACGTACATAACTTGTCCCTTAACGTTGTAATAAAACAACCAAATTAAGTTTAGGACACTTTATGAGTTTTAAAAGGACAGCTTATGCTTTTAATTGGACACTTTATGCTTTCAGCGACATGAAATGGGTGGAAGCCCCAGCCTCTTCCAATTACGAAAAATACTTGCCTAATTTTCAATAAGTTAAGTGTTCGCAGGCTTGAGAATTTAAGTTTAGTACCTGAAACAAGTACCAGTCCTGAGATGAACAATATCACTTCTAAACGCACTAAAAAACTCACTTTTTAATTTTTTTTCGCAAGGTGTTGACAAGCATATTTCAAAATTTCTAAGTTACTTTTAAATCAAATGTAACTTATGAAAAAAAATGATAGTCGAGGGACTTTAAGCCTAGAGCAAAACACAAAAGAAAAACTAAATGACCAACATGCAGGTTATGCAGGCAATGCAGCTACCCCACCCTTAAATGAAGGTAAATGGTCAGATCCGAGAGAGCTTGTTGCAACTGGACTACCCTCACCTCAAGAACTTACGCGTGATATGTTGCCGGGCTATATGGCAGATGCGGTCTTCAATCATGCAGAACGTTTAAACAATACTAAACCTGACTTTACTGCTACGACTTTACTGATCGTAATCAGTACGATTTGCGGAGGAAGTGTAGAGTTAGTCCCCAAAGAAAATGATGATTGGTCAATACCAATCGTCTTGTGGGGGGCGCTAATTGGTCCTGCTTCATCGATGAAAACTCCATCTGCTGCATTAGGGCTAGGCATGCTACAAAAAATTCAGACGGAAATTTTTTCAGTCGAAGGAAAAGAAACTAAAACGGTATATAACTTCGAAAAAAAGATGTACGACAAAGATTATCAACGAATTCAATCGGAAGCTGAACAAGCTCATGAAATCGGAGATTCGGAGTTGAAAATGGAATGTATTAAAAAATTGGCTAGTCTGACCGAACCTAAAAGACCGTACCTCAGAAATGTGTATATAAATGATGGGACAGTGGAGGCAATGCAAATAAGACTTTCCGAAAACCCAAGCGGCGTTCTAAATTGGAGAGATGAATTATCTGGCTTTATAGCATCGATGAATTCACAAGCAAGAGAGCATGAAAGATCTTTCTACCTTGAAGCATTTAATGCATCCAAGTCATCATATGTCCAAGAAAGGATTGGGCGCGAAAATGTCGAAATTGTCGAAATTGATCGTGTTATATTACAGATATTTGGAGGTATCCAACCCTCTCTTATTGTCCCAATAGTAAAGGAAAAACTACATGGTCTAAAAGACGATGGATTTCTGGAACGGCTTTTGCAATTTTCCGTTTTCCCTGATATAGAGGGTATGGAGTATACGGATATTTTACCAGATACATACTCTAATATGAGACTTTACTCTGTGATAGAAACAATTGCACAGATTCATCAGCCGTTCGAACCTATTAAACTAAAGTTTGATACAAATGCACAGCGTTTGTGGGAAGAATGGAATAGGAAATTTATTCATAAGATTGAACAATCTCCTGAAAGTTTACAACCATTCTTGACGAAACAAATTGCCACATGTGGAAAGTTAGCATCGATATTTCACATTTATAATGAGGCTGAAACATATGCGATTTTATATAAAGATCAAAAAGAATTCAAACCGTGCCCTTATATATCAGAAGAAACATTGTTGCTTAGTTTCAAGTGGATTAAATATCTAAACACACATGTAAAAAAGATATTCGCTTTAGGTTTACAAACACAAGAAACATCATCAGCTGTTAAACTGGAGAGCAAATTGCCTGACCTTTATCCGGAGTTTACTAAACACCAATTGTCGCAGAAAGGATGGAGCAACCTAAAAACAGCAAAAGATCGTGATGAAGCCTTATCGACACTTTTGGATTCTGGTTATATCAAAGTCGTTGAGCAACCGACAAGAAAGTATCTAGTACATCCAAAATATGCTCCCACCTACACTGCATAACCTGCGTTGCCTGCATACAAATATCCCCCAAATGGGGGATATTCACTTGTCGAACTTAAAATTTAAAACAATTGCTAGTGAAGTCTGGTATTGATGCTAAAAATTTAGCACAAATATCATCAATTATTTTGTTCACGACAAGGTCTTCATTTTCTATTACCTGCTGTGACGTAAATTTAATTTCATCATCTTTATAGCAGTGACCAAGAACACGATTTACCATTAAGTGCGTTGATACTACTTGTTGAATCCATTTATATTTATTTGAATTATTATTTATATCGTAATAATTAATATAATTAGATTCTATACATATTTTTACTACCTTGTTTAAAACATATTCTCCGTGGTTGTTTTGTATATTCTCACTAATTGAATTAATAATCTTTTTGAAAGTATTTGGCATAATTATAATTTGTTTTATTTATATAATACATTAAATGAAATTTTATATATAAAAACAAATTTATTTGGGGTTTGGGGGCACCCCGACAAGATGGAACAACTAAGGTATTTATCCGTTGTCCTATCTTGAACTCGGAATATTAATAAAAGTTTGCATCAAGTTTTTATATTTAATATATTTAAAATAAAGACATGAAAAATTGGACGGTTATAACACAGGCAGTAAAAGATGGATCTAACGGAATAATGAAGAGGGAACGTTATTTAGTCTCGACTAAAAATGCAAGTCATAAAGAAACAAAAATTATTTCACTAATAGGTTCACCAGAAACATCGCGCAGAATGGCAATTTTAGGTGAACAATACAAACTATATCAGCAACAGAAACAAAAAAGAGGTGGTCGCCCTCTCTCCTCATACGCAGTTGAATATTGCATAACTCTGCCCAAAGGTATATCTCCGACGCCTCAGCAATGGAAATCAATCACTATTGATTGTGTTAAGGCTTTAGCTCAGGTTTGTAACCTGAGTTCATCAGATTATGAAAATTATAAAAAAGGCATTCGTGCGGTACTACATCAGCAGAATCAGAACAATTCAAGGGGAACTGGTGACCATGTTCATTTTATTGTGTCGAAAGTCCTTGCTGGAAAAGGCGTGCTAACTCAGTTACAGAAGAAAGGAGCAACAAGAGCATTAAAATCTGCATTTACCCTTTCTGTACTTAAGCATACAAACTATTCAATAAACGACTATACACCTTTGGAAATTGGGCGCTCAAAGCGTTTAGAACAATGGAAGATGCAATATTCACGAGTAGAACAATCGAAGGAAGAGCTTAAGCTCATTCGACAATTGCAGAATCAAGTCGATAAATGGATAAAAGCTAAAGAAGAAAATGACTTGAGGCAGGTGAATAGACAATACAGTCGCATGTATAAAACATACGAAAAATTGACAAAAACCGGATATTCAAATGAAGCACATGGCACACTTGAAAAATTCAAAGAAATAATTAATAAAAATCAACCAAGATAGATACTAAAAGATTAACCATTATAATTATTATCTTCTAGAACTTTTTCTGCTGCATCTGCTAAATACCATCTTATTGTGGAAAAAAATGATGCGTATAACCCTTGGTCGTCCTCCAGCAAATAAGTAGAAGCTAATTCAATCATCGCGTCATCTAAGTTGTCGTCATCGTATTCTTGTAATTTTTGATTGAGATCTTCAATAATAGCCTTACGAAATCGACGAAGTCTTTCAGAGTCTAACCCTAATAGCTCAATAGTCTTCTCAGACTTATGTTTGATTTCTTCAGGGCAATTAATAGAGACAGAAACTTCACCGTCCTCATTAAAATCAAAAATTGGGGGGAAAGGTGGTATATCTGTGAGCGGATTTAAAAGTTCATCAGTCCAATCATGATTACCTTTATTAACATCACAACTAAAATCAGGGTTAGTATAACGAAATTCACTTTCAGTTACTGATTGAGCATTCCCACCAGTACAACAACCAAACATATTATTCCAAAGAAGAGCATAATTGACACCATCATTCCTTTTATCAGTCTGAGATGGGTTTTCCGGATAAAAATGTTCCACTCTAAAATCGTGAAGGGCTTGCCCTCCACCATCCTTCAGATCAATTTCACAGTAGACACAAAGTCCCTTTTGTTCTTTTACTAAATACTCTCTAACGTCCTGATTCGGCTGCTGACCTGCATTCTTCTTAAATCCTTTTTTCCAATCGTCGTCAGGATTCATGGATCGATAGTCAGTAAGAGTCTGAGGTTCTGCTCCCTTATTAATTTTTTTCATTAAAAGCAGTTCCTCTACGACGTTTACGTAATCTCACATCCATTTTCAGTTGCTTCATAACTGGATCATGCTCTCCAGCCCATTTCGCAAGTTCTAGCTCCAAGCGTTCCGCTTCTTCAGTATCCCAATTATCTGCCCGTATTAACTCTTTATAACGCCCAAGCTTCTTAACTTCCTCTACATTGCTAGGTCGTGAATCAACAAGAAATATATCCTCCAAAATCATTTTAGATTCGGAGCCTAAAGAAAACTCTGGTTCTGAAATTCTCAATTTTCCATCATCGTCGCTGTTGAGAACTTTAACGCAATAATTAGGAATAGTGGATATCACTTGGGGACTATGGGTCGTTAAGATAAATTGAATGTTTGGAAAAACCTTAGTCAACTGTAGAACAATATCTTGTTGCCATTTAGGATGTAAATGCAGGTCTATTTCATCAATAGTCACGATACCGAACCCATTACGCGCATCAAAATCTTTGTTTGGATTTAACAGAATCAATCTACGAGTTATGTCACTAACAAGAGCAAATAGAGCTTTCTCTCCTTGAGATAAATCCATTGCTGAAATAGTTATGTTGTTTTTTTCCATAAGAATGGATATGCTTTCTTTTGTTACTTCCACCCTTATGTTTTTTATATCCATAAATGCATATATTGCATCTTTCACAGCTCTAACTTCATCATCATCGTTGTCTTGACTTGGCATTAGAAGTTCAATTTGTTTCCTCAATTCTATAAGTTTTTTTTCCAATGGCTTACCGACATCAGCATGAGCTTTAAGGTCTTGTGTCAAAGAATCATAGATTTTTTTTGTCGTGTTATACTCAGCCGTTACTACAGTGAACTCCGTTTTCTTAACAACATCTTCTTTATTTACAAGATCATGTTGTGTTAACCATTCTAATAATTTTTTGAAATTATGATTGCTCTCTGAGAAATTGGCATAGCCATCTAGCTTATTCTGAAATACTATTTCTTCACTATCCCTTTTCCCATGTTCATCTTTTATATCAAGAGCACGGCTTACAGAGTAGTGAGCGAATAGAGGTAATGGAAAATTATCATAATCTACATCATTAAAATAACTATAAGCTTCTGAAATATTTTTAAACTCAGCTAACTCACTTTTTAACCTTGTAGATTTATTTTTACTTTTAAACAACTCAATATTAAAATCGCTTTTATCACCAATACACAGCTTAGCTTTAATAAAGCAATCTTTATTGTTTGGATGATTGTTAATTTCGTTAATTTCTATCGACTTCCCATTGGCGTTATTCCTGATACCATAGACAAGCCATGAGGTAACTTTTACAATCGAGTCAATAATGGAAGTTTTGCCACTTCCATTAACACCGACAAAAACATTTAAATTTGGGTCTAAATTTATTCGAGTTTGCGTTGAGGTTATCCCTTTAAAATTAATAAGTTCTAACTCATCAAAATAAATCTTTTCTGATTCAAGACCAATCCGGGCTGCATTTAGGTATTCTTCAGACTTTGCTTCATCTTTCACACAAGAATAGCGTCCAGTCTTATACCATTCAGCAACCTCATATAGGTAACCTAAGTGACCTAAAGATGCATACTCAACTTTGTCAGTGGTTGTTCGCGTCTTTCTATCATTCTTCTGATTCATGATTTTTCCACCTACCACTTATAATAGATTCAATAACATCGTTCGAATACTTATTTTTAAGTCTCATTAGGAATTTAGGTTCTATATTTTTTGCAAATGCCAGAAGCCCCTGCAAACTTTCAGTAGCATTATCATCCAATAATCCAATACGATATTTATGAACTAATGCAGATATATATCTTTTCCTATTTCTACCCAATGAAAGCTCGTTTGAATTAGTAATAGTAATACCTGTAATATTCCTATTATGAGCTTTCGATGAAAAGCTAGTCTTTGATTTATTTATTGTTAAAACATCGTCATACTTAGACTTTAAAATAAACTCAACTATATCAGGAATTTTAAATAAAACTCCTTTTACAGTTGTAGAAAAAAACAAATCATCAGCATATCTAGTATATTTTATTTTAAATGATGCACAGACTTCTGATATTATTGAATCAAACTTGTACATAATGAAGTTTGATATTAATGGGGATGATGGAGCACCTACACTTAACCTTAACTCACCCGTCTCATTCTTTTGAGGACGCCAAAAGATTATATTTTTTATTGTGCTTTTATCTTCAATATCAATGTTAACGCTATTCAAATCTAGATGATTATAAAATAAATCTACATCAATACTGTTGAAGAAGTTTGATAAGTCCATCTTCAAAAAGAACTTATTAAACCGATGAACTTCAGCATTGCCTTTTATACTTTTCCCTTGTTGATATGCAAATGCAGCATCATGTATAGGTAACTGACTCTTTAGAATCTCTATTAGATCTCTTTGTACAGCTTTTAAAGGCTGTGATGGGTGTGCAATAATTCTTCGACCACCATTACGCTTGGGGATAGCATAAACCTTGTACATTTTTGGTCCGTTAATGATTGCATCATCAACAGTGAGCTCAACAAACGAATCAATGTCCTTTTGTGTCACATTATCCATCAGTTCATCCAATTCTTTATAAGCATATGAATGTATAAAAGGTGAACTGAGAAGTTGCTTGGCAATTTTAGTCATATAACAGCTCTAAAATGTATGCCCTCATAGTTGAGGGCATTAAAGGAAGCTCTTTACTAGAGGACGCGAAAGTGCATAAAGCTTTACGCCCCAAACGAGGAACGAGAGCGGGGCGTAAAGCTTTATGTGCTTTCGCACCCAAAAACCCGTTCAATAAGTTTGAGTCTGGCTAATCGCCCGACTAGGCTAAAATTTGAGCCACAAGCTAAAGAGCATAAACATCATATCAATTTTATAGCTATTCTGCAATTTGCCAATCGTTATCAGCTCTAGAAGAATCACACTTAACTCTTTGATAAAAAGGCTTAACACCTTTCAAGACGTCATCAAAATCAAGTATATCAATAAGTTTTTTCAACTTCTCTAAGGGAAGTTGATGACCATAAACACCATAGGTTATGGAAGGATCTTTATGCCCCATAAGAGCCCCCGAAAGATGAGGAGCTATATTATCTTGTTGTTTATAGAAATCCGCGAAGGTATGTCTAAAGCTGTAGTATGACTTTTTCTGTTGTTTAAAGTTGTTAGGCTTTGCAAAATGTCGTTTAAACCATTCTCCAACTTTACCAAAGTAGCCATCTTTCCCCATATAGTTGAGGTCATTAAAAATTAATTCGTGCTTTGGTCTACCCTTAACAAACTCAAGAAATCCGAGTTCAATTAATTTTGGATGAATCGGCACTTTCCTTTTTGCCGATTTATTCTTGAGCCGTTTATTGGTATTGGTATTGGTATTATTTTTATTGATATTATCTTTATTGATATCCCAATAGACTATCCCCTTCTCACTACGTATATCCCCACAACGAGACTGTGCCAGTTCATTAGGTCGCCCTCCTGTCAATAAACTGCAAATAGGTAACCAATACTGATAAGTTAATAGCTGCTTGGTTATATGATTTAACGAAAACTTATGCTCAGTAAAGATAGGATCTGAAAATATGACTCTCAAATCATTCTGACTTAGAGGGAATTTATCATCGATTTCATCATCATCCTTTCCAATTTCTGAAGATATCCCTTCAAAAGGATTGTAAGTGAAATTTTTATCGTATCGAATAGCTTGTTTGTACACTGTAGAAGCAGCTTCTATATACCTAGCGGCTGTTTTCTTCATTATTGTCTCTAATTTGAGCTGCTGATTTATAGTAATCCACTCTGACTCATCAGAATTTCTGAACAAGTCACCATATATTGGGTTGTTCTTTGGATCCTTGGGAAAATCGAATAAGGTCATCAAGCACTGAGTTGCATCACTTCTCGTGATATCATACATGTTCTTCTTACCTATTAGCTGATGAACAATTCTAGCTTTTCGCACCTGAGCATCGATATGACGATCTTCTATAAGCAGTTCTCTATCTATTCTATTTTTGATTGCCTTTAAGCCATACTTTAATTCTGAATATTCTTCCAGCCAGCCATTTATACACTTATATGAGGGTTTGTCTGGTGTCTCAACATTACTATTACTTGGAATCAGACGTTCAATTTTAGGTGTTATAGATACCGTATTGTCTTGATTACCAGCTTTCCAGAATTTAGGCTCTAAAGGCTCTAAAGGCTCTAAAGGCTCTAAAGGCTCTAAAGGCTCTAAAGGCTGAGTTGTCTTTAACGACTGAACATTAGTCAATAAATATTTTTTGCATTTAGTCTCGTCAAGAGAGCCATAGCCAAGCAACTGACTTAAGTCATAAGCTAATTCAAATTCCTCTAGTTCTATCGCCATTCTTGCTTTTATAGCAATCAAATGAATCATTCGGAGCTGTTGATCAAGTAGGTCATATTCGGTACTACTCTTCGCCTTTGAATCGAAATCAATTGTATCTAAATATGCCTGCGTCCGATCTTGCGCTGATAATTCTCTGGGGTGTATCGATCTTAACTGTCTCAGCGCACCGCCACTTGCTACATCAATTAGACAACCGGAAGGCGAGATAGAAGGTTCGCTTTGGGCAGCAATTACTGAAAATCTTAGTGCTTGTTTCAAACGAACATCTTTCTTAAATGCATCGATGCACATAAGAATACATGCCTTAACTTCATTCCCTTTAGTAGAAATGATGTCATCGACAAATGTCTGATCGAAGTTTGAAGTTTGTCTGTTGTAGACGACGGCACTCATGCGTTTGCGAATCTCTATTTCATGTTCTAACGCAAGCAATCTAGCAGAGCTTTTATCAATAAACCCGAAATTTCGCTTATATTCGCATTTATGATCCAGTAGTTCGCGAAACTGCGCCGGAATCTGAAATCTAAACTGCCAAGAGCCATTTTTTAATTGTGATAAATAGCGCATTTTAGTACCTGAGGTCAGTACCTGCGCAAACAAACATAATCAACTGAAATGTAAGGGATTGATTTTTCTCAGGAAAGAGACAAAAGGGTGGAAGCCCCAGCCACATCCCGGCACACACGTCATTTGCTGTGGCTGCTCCCTTCCGGGCCTGACCAGGTTCACAAACTAGTGTTGCGGGAGGACCAGAGCCTCCATAGATCACTTTAGTGTTTTCGTGTCACCAAAGAGTGCGGAGATTATTAAACATCCCCTACTCTAATGCAACCCTGTTACCAATAAAATTCAAAAAATTGGTGTTAAGTGCTTACACTATAGACGATTTGTTCAGTTCACCTACGATAATCTATTGTTCTTCATTTGCTGATAAATGAGGTGCAACACTTCACGTAATGGCATAGTGCGTTCACGAGACAACGATACGCCAATCGATAAATCTACGGGGAAGCTCAACTCACGCTCTGAATCAACATAAATGTAGCTTTCTATGCGCTCGATGTAATCTTGAACATCTTTCGGTGAAGCGAGGTTTACCGCTACAAACTCATCACCACTGAAGCGATAACATTGGCCTTTCCATAGTGATTTCATTCTACGCGACAGCTCTTTAAGCACGGCATCTCCAATATCAAAGCCATACTTTTCATTGATCTCTTTAAAGTTATTCACTTCCACGTAAACCAAAGAGATGTCTTTTGGGACTCCGTGTAAAAAACGACGACACAAACTTCGACGATTACGGGCTTTCGTTAATGAATCGATAATCAGGTGTCGTTGCACATAAAAACCGATAAAGACCAAAAGCACAATCACTAGCACCAGCATGATTTGAGAGTTACGGTCATAACGCTTTTGTAACGCCATGTTCGAACGCCAATCTGGCTGATATTCATATTGTTTGATTACTAGGTCGGTATCAATAATATTGATCGCTTGCGAGAACAAATAGGCTAAATTATGGCCAGTTACATCCTTTTTGAACCCAACTGCCACATCGAATTGGTAAAAATCGCCAACCATTTCGTCCACCACCAAGGGCAGCATTTTAGGCGAATCTCTTAGTACTTGAATGTAGTCGGCTTCACTGAGCACAATGTAATCCACTTTCCCGTCAAGCACAGCTTTAACCAGATCTTGCTGAGAATTGAACGTATACAATGACTTATGGGGCAAGATTTGATGCAGCAACTCTTCGAAGAAATCGTCTTTAATTACCCCTATGCGCTCTACTACCATTTCCGTTATATCGTGATAGACATTATCTTTGTAATGTTCACGCTTAATTAATAAGGCATGAGGGCGATAGTAACTATCGCTAAAGTTAATGTATTTCTTGCGCTCATCAGAAATAATGATTGGTGCAACAACGTCTATTTGCCCATCACGCAACTGCTGATACATATGTTCCCAAGTTTCATTTTCTCGGCTGGTAATTTCACAACGCAGTAGCAAAACATCACAGGCTTCCATCACAACATCTGCACTAATTCCCTTCACTTGCCCATCGCTTTGGTAATTGGCGTAAATTGGCAAGTTTTGAAATTTCACCTTTAAGGTTCGCTGTGGGTTTATACCGCTGTCTAACACTCGCTGCCTTAGTGCTTGGCGACGCAATTCAAATTGATAACGCTCTATGGTATCTCGCAGCAATTTTTGTATGTCGTTGGTATAAGCAAAATGCTCAAACTGTTTGAGTAATTGCTGATGCTTACCTTTGGTGGCAATGATAGAGACAGGATGTACCATCATTTCACTGTTGATTAACTGAGCTTCATAGCCCTTCGCTAACATTGGTCGCAATTGATTGATAGCGGAAACCACCCCATCAACTTGTGAGGTTTTAAGCATATCGATGGCTTCATTAACACCATCAAACCATCGTATTTCAAGACGAGGGTATTTATCTTGTAACAGCTTGCCGTATATTGAATTACGAGGGGCCGCAACCTTATGTAACGAACTCAAGTCCCGCATAGTACGTGTAAATAGATAAGAATATTCCACGTTAGTTGGACTAGAAAAATCGAAATATTTGTTGCGCTCATCTGTGTAGGTAACGTTGGCTGCAAAATCAGCGTCGCCTCGTTCTACCGCGTTTAATAAATCAGCGTAACTTGTGTATGTGGCGTATTGAATATCAATACCAAATTGATGCGCTATTGCATCAAAAAGTACCCGAGACACGACATCATCGGATTCTGTCGCTACGTGGTACATTTTTACGGGGTCACTAATTTGAGCACGGCTTGGGAGAGAAACAAAAAGTGCGAGCAACCATCCGCAAAGGATAAGTTTGTTATGCATGGACGTTGTTGAGTTATTCGTTATCAATATTTTAGGCGCACATTATATAGATAATTCTCAACAATGCCCAAAAATAACCTGGCAGCATCGCACTCTTTTTACACGTTTTTAAGGGGTAATCGATTTCATTTCGATACCAAGTTCCGACTTATTCTAACTGCTCTTCATTACTGCGAAGGATATAATCCGTCATCCATGCGGTAACTAGCAAACACATCCAAACAACGAAAACGGGGTTAGGCACGTCTAAGTCGGGCGACAAAACAAAGGTGGCAAACCCTACCGAAGGTAATGTCCAACAAAACAGAGTATGCCAACAAAATTCAGTATCTTTAAAAGTAGAGCGGATGGTTTCCATTGATGCCATGATCCCAACAATGGTCAAAGAAAGCAGTGCAGCATACCCAAGGTCAGCAACCCATAGTGGAATCACTAAAAACAGAGCCCACCAGCTATGCCCTTGACGTGGTTTCCAACTTCGAGCGATCCACCAAATCATTGATACACACAAAATTTGAATCACGGTGACCATCGGAGTACCGCCCAGCTTGCCTGATGCTTGAGTCACCATAATTCCCACTTCAAGGGTGAGAGTAATCAGGGCGCAACATGCCACCACGCCAATATTACTTCGGTGCGAGAATGCCACCATAAGTAGCGGGAATAATACCCACACGCTCACTGAAAGTGACGCGGGCTGATAAGACAGTGTCATACCATAGGCCGCCATAGCAGCAAGTAATAAAATTCCGGCGATCCCGCCGCGAGGAAGTATCCATAAAGCTGGTATTACCAACGCGATAAATGGAATGTCATTGCCACTTAAACCCATGGCTCTCGCACAAACCACTGCTAATAAGGTTGTAATACCAAACTGAAGTATTGAAAATAACATGAGATCCCCCCTTAACCCTTCCTTGGCACATTTATAAGTAGGACACTGTTAGTATGGATCAATTTTTAGCACAGATCTTCTATGTCATTGATAGAATACCCGAAGGTAGTATAACTACTTATGGTGAGGTCGCCCGAATGGCGGGCTTTCCAGGCTATGCTCGCCATGTGGGTAAAGCACTGAGTCAGCTACCTGAAGGCTCAAAATTGCCTTGGCATCGTGTTGTCAACAGCCAAGGACGCATCTCATTAAAAGGCGATGATCTCCTACGACAAAAAAGGAAATTGACGGCAGAAGGTATCGAGGTTTCCCAAGAAGGAAAAATCAAACTTCGTCAATACCGCTGGAATCCGGAGCAAGAATAAGTTCAAATCCGCTATCTTTCCTTGCCTATCCTGACGACTGTAAGTACTGTTACTTCATCTTGATATAAAGGAATCGTTAGCCGCATGAGTAAAGCTCTCTCTGAATTATTAACCCTTCTGCAACTCTCTCGACAAGATGAAAACACGTTTATAGGGGAAAGCGAAAACTTAGGCTTACCACAAGTGTATGGTGGACAAGTGATTGGTCAGGCGCTTTCTGCAGCTCGATATACGGTTGATTCTCAAAGAACGGTTCACTCGTTTCACAGCTATTTTCTCTATCCGGGCGATCCTGAACAACCTATTTTATACGATGTGGAAACACTGCGTGATGGGCAAAGTTTCAGTACTCGCCGTGTAAAAGCGATGCAAAATGGGCGCTCTATTTTCTACCTCACGGCGTCTTATCAACAAACCGCTGAAGGATTTGAGCATCAAAATACCATGCCAACCATTCCTGGGCCGGAGAACTTTGCTTCGGAAAATCAAATTGCTGCCAAGATCGCGCATTTATTGCCAGAACCATTGAAAAAAACCTTCTGTGGCGAACGCCCGATTGAAGTGCGTCCGGTCACCGTGGTTAACCCATTAAGACCCGAAAAACTTGAACCTAAACAATACCTTTGGATTAAAGCCAACGGCCCAATGCCAGACGATCAATTGATCCATCAATACCTATTAGCCTACGCCTCAGATTGGGGGTTCTTAGTTACTGCATTACAACCACACGGCGTATCTTTGATGACCCCGAAATTCCAAGTAGCGACAATTGATCACTCGATATGGTATCACCGTCCATTCAAGATGGATGATTGGTTATTGTTTGCCATTGAAAGTCCGACCGCGTCCAATGGGCGTGGTTTAGTTCGTGGGGAAATATACTCACGCGATGGCACATTAGTCGCATCTGCCGTGCAAGAAGGTGTGATGCGTTTTAAACAAAACTAACGCTTTACCTTGTCCCTAGGGAAACCTTTATAGTGGTTTTAACGCAAAAAAACAGGAGGCAGTATGAGTTGTTGTAACAAACCACCAGCAGGTGGAACTCCTGAGATCGGGCCATTATTGAAAGTATTTGCGGGGCTATTTGTCGTTGTTTTCCTCATTGCGCTCATCTTTGGATAAAAGTAAGCCTAGCGATAGTTCGCTAGGCTTTTTTCTTTAAAGGCTAAAACGTCGAGTAAGCGTCTGTAGTTGGTTGGCTTGCGTCGCAAGAGATTCAATCGCACCTTTGGTTTCATCAGCATCTCGGGCAGATTGCTGCGTAATGTCATTCACTTTTACCATACTGCGGCTTATCTCTTCCGAAACTAAGCTCTGCTCTTCTGAAGATGTAGCAATTTGAATGCCCATGTCTTCAACTTGCGCCATTACTGAGCTGATTTGTTCGAACGATTCCGTCAGTTCATGTGAGCGTTGTAACGTGCTTTCAGAATAGGTTTGGCTCGCTTTCATTAACTCTAGCGACTCATCAGCGCCTTTTTGTAAACGATCAATCAAGGTCTCCACTTCTTGAATCGACTGATGCGTTCTACTGGCCAAATTACGCACTTCATCCGCCACCACAGCAAAGCCACGCCCAGACTCACCAGCTCGCGCCGCTTCTATTGCCGCATTCAGTGCCAAGAGGTTGGTTTGCTCTGCAACCGTATTGATCACCTCAAGAATATTACCCACTTCATCGCTAAACTCTTTCAGTTGATGCATTGAGATAGAACTTTGATTGATGTTATCAACGAGGCTACGCATCTGAATCGCGGTTTCATGGACCAATTCATGGCCATGCTTGACTACCTGAGCCGCTTCTTGGGTTGAAACTGATGCTTGTTCCGCGTGTTTAGCGACTTCGTGAACTGTGGCGCTCATTTCATTCATTGCCGTACTGACTTGTTCGCTCTCTTGCTGTTGGTTGAGCATGCGGTCGGACGTATTTTTAGTAAGCACCGAGGTTTGCGTCGTCGCGGCAGAAACTTGTTCTGCTAGCTCTATAATTTCATTGATCATTTGGCGTAACATTCCGCTCATGGTCGCCATGCTATTTTGCAATAAGCCCAATTCATCCTTACGTGTTGTTTGAACCGCCTCTTGGAGATGCCCTTGTGCCACACTATTTGCGTAATCTACCGTATCGTGCAAAGGTTTAGTAATCACATAACTGATTAACCATGCCAGTAGCGCCCCGATAACAAGAACACTGATTGAAATAGTGGTGATCAACAATTTCGCGTTCTCTGATTTGGACTCTTGAGCTTGGGCCAAATGCTGTACCAACGTACTCACACCGTCAATAACAACTAATCCTTGTTGCTCGACTTGTTTATTGATTTCAGCAGTCTGTTCGTAGGCATGGTTATAGTCTTTAGCTTCTTGGTCGAAGTCGAGAATAAATTGGTTAAAATAATCCAAACCTAGTTTACGCTTGGCAATAAAAGACAGCACATTTAAACGGTTTAGCCCAGTTTTCATCTGATCGACTCGATGCTTATCAACACCGCCTGCCGGATTATCTACGTATTGGTTAATTTCATTGATGTATTGGGAAATACTAAACAGCGCCATCGTGGCTGAATTTCTGTCTTCATCAATTAAATTGATATCATCGGCACTCATTAATGTTAGCGCGTTGGCTATTTTATCTAAAGCTTGGTCAGATAAGTTCATTAAATCCTGCTCATCCTTTTCCATGCCATCTTTATAACTAAAAAGCGTATCAATCTGAGTAACAAGTGAGCTTGTTTCATCAATTAGATCATTAACTGTTTTTAAATCAGATGGTGAGGTAAACAGTGATTTATTTTTAGATAATGTATTTTTAAACTGTTCTAACTGTTTATAAACCAATGCTTTATCATCACTATTCCCATTCAGTAAATAGAGCGTAAAGTTCACCTTTGCACTAGCAACTAGTGTATTAAGATCAGAAATCGTTTTGAGCTGCAATGCAGAATTATTAACGCGGGTAATACTCATGTGGCCAGAAATAGAAACAACAATAGTTAAAATGAGTACTAACCCAAAACCATAACTTAGTTTTTTACCAACCGTTAGATTCTCAATCAATTTGATCAAAGATGACATTTTTATACCTTATAGGAAACTCACATTCTGATAAATAAAATTAACAGCACAGCGGCTGATTAATGTAATAAAACGTAATTTAGAGGCGTGAATACTATACAACGGATTGCATTGATTCAATTGATAATTTATCAACTACGGCTATAGAAAAATACAATCTATAAAAGTTAATTAACATGACATTAATTAGCTCTTAATTATATAAATAAATCACCCGTTATATTCGCCATATGTTAGAATAAAATATCAAATATTCCTTTATATTTGGTTTAATCTATAAGTAATAACGGTATGAATATTGTGCATGAATATGAAGTTAGTTAGTAACATCGTGCTTATTTTGGGGTAAAGATCTCATTATGAAGATCACTTTTACGACCCACTTGTATCATAAAATCTACTGCAGACCATTTTGCCTTAGCCAGAAAAGAGAAAAAGGCCGACTACATAGCCGGCCCATAAATCATTAATTTGATTTTTCGTTTACGTTATATCTGAAAACGAGTCGTCAATTCATGCAACTGCTGCGTACGTGCAAGCAAAGATTGCATTCCCTCTTCGCCTTCAAGTGCCTGCTCGGCAACTTCTTGAGTGATCACATTAACACGCTCCATACTTTGGCTAATGTCGTCAGACACCAAGCTTTGTTCCTCGGAAGAGGTTGCAATTTGCACACTCATATCTTGTACCCGTCGGATCACTTCGCTTATCTGGTCAAAGGCTTGCTGCAGATCGTTAGAGCGAGCAAGAGTAACTTCTGAATACTCTTTACTCTGCTGCATACTGTGCAGCGAGTCGTCTGCACCAGATTGAAGTCGACCAATTAGGGTTTCAATCTCTTGGATAGATTGATGAGTACGACTAGCCAAACTACGAACTTCGTCCGCTACTACAGCAAAACCGCGCCCAGACTCCCCTGCTCTTGCCGCTTCGATAGCAGCGTTCAAAGCCAATAGATTGGTTTGCTCTGCTACCCCATTGATCACATCAAGAATTTTGCCAACATCATCGCTATAGCGTTTTAAGTCTTCCATTGCGACCGCGCTATTACTGATGTTAGAGGCTAAGCTGCGCATTTGGGTGGCAGTGTCACGAACAATGTTATGACCATCTTCTACCACTGTTCCCGCTTCCTGAGTGGCATGAGAGGCCTGTTCGGCATATTGTGCAACTTCGTTTACTGTCGCGCTCATTTGATTCATTGCCGTTGCGACTTGTTCACTTTCTCTCTGCTGATTTTGCATCCGCTGGCTATTTGCCTTTGATGATTGAGCGTACTGTGTGGTCGCAGAACTTAATTCTGCTGATAAGCTCGCAATCTGCGCAATAAGGCTATTGAGCATCGACGTCATATGTCCGATGGTATTTTGTAAGGTTCCCAACTCGTCTTTACGTGACGTGGTTACGGCCTGAGTCAAGTCACCATCTGCAATACGCTGCGCTATTTTAACCGTCTCATGCAAAGGCTGGGTAATCATGCGCCAAATCAACCAAGCAGCGAATACACCAACAGCAATAGCCACAGCCGAAACAAACGTAGCAATGTAGGCCGCCGTGCCTTTATCTTGTAACCTTTTGGTTTTTTGGGAATTCACCAATCGACCAACACTGTTTATTATTTCAAAACCTTTGCTTTCGACCGCTTTAGAATATTCGCGATATTGATGATTCACTTGAACCAACAATTTTAATTCTTGATCGTATTCTTTTAATATTTTATCCAGCCCTTGCGCCATAAACATCCTTCGAGTAGCAGCTGGAAGCTGATTAATTACCGCCAGGCTTTTCTCATTCAGCAACATATCTTTACTGATATCCATATCTTCAGAGGTATGAGTATATACCGCAGTTCTGGTTAAGTAGCGGCTCAGATTAAATAGAACGGCTAATGCTTGGCTACGAGTGTCGGAAGAGAAGCGGCTATCGATGTCATTGTCACTATTAAAGATACGTTTTACTTCGCTCGCTAAATCGGCATAGCTTTGGTCAAGCTGCGCCTTTAATTGATCACTCTTTTCTAATGAAGCAATTTGCTTACGAATATTGTCAATTAATATATCGGTGTTTTTGATGAGGAAATCAAACTCTTCTAAATCTTGTTGGTCAACATAAAGTGAGCGCTCTTTCGTTAACTCATTTTTTAGCGTGTTGAGATTATTTAATGTTGCATCGGCGTTGGTTTTATTACGCGTTGTAACATAATCATTAAAATTTAACTTAGCCGTCAATAACAACATGTCCATGTTGTACGATGCCGTTACTTTATCACCCCGACTCGACACCATATTTAAACTGTAATGACCAGTAAAGGCGACAAGTACGGTAAGAAGAATAACTAATCCAAAACCACATCCCAATTTATATCCAACAGATCGGTTCTGCAGCCACGATTGAAAAGATGACATATTATGAGCCTTGTATTTTTGATGAATAGCATCTCGGTTGTTGATGACCTATAGAGAATAAGGCCAACGGAATGTTGAGTAGACAACCAGATTGTTTGAAGGTGAAGTATATAGAAAGGGTGAGCGAACCTGAACGAATTTGACAGATCAATTAGTTTATCAATCAGTACTCTTTATGCTTTATTAATATAAAGATTAATTAATAAAAAGCTTGCATTTACCATTCTTATTAATGAGACAAAATACCATTTATTAAACTGGTAATTCTGTCGTATATTTTAACGATTCCATAGCAAATGTTGATGTAACATTATTTATACCATCGATACTATTCACTAACTTCTTGTAAAACTCGTCGAAGTTTTTCATGTCTTTTGCCAGCACCTTCATCATATAGTCGTACTCACCCGCCATACGATAAAACTCCATCACTTCAGGAAACTCCTCGACGACATGAACAAAACGACGATACCACTCGTGTGAATGGTCATTGGTTTTTATCATCACAAAAGCTATAAATGAGAGACCTAATTTGTCCGCATCTAATAGAGCAACTCGCTTTTTGATGATGCCAGACTCTTCGAGCTTTTTAAGACGTTTCCAACATGGGGTCGTGGTAAGATTGACCGCTTCAGCCAAATCATTCAATGAAACGTTGCCATTCGCTTGCAACATAGCCAAAAGTTGGCGATCAATTGGATCCAAGTCCATAGCTGACCTCTTTAAATAGAAAACTGGAGAAATATTTTCTCTAAGCTAGCAATACCAACTCTATTAGGCAACCAATAACAACTGGAAATCTCCTAACCTCCTCTTTATTGGTGTTTCACAAATACCAATTTACACGGGTCAATTGTGACAAATTTGACTTAACTGTATAAGTTTTTGACACTTAACCATTTTCTGACAACTTTCTTACAGCAGTTAGCGAAAGGATGACGGTTATTTGACGCTGTTTACACAAGATTGCTCAATAATGGCCCCACAAAACAACGACATCCGTTTGTATCGCAAACTGAGAAGGAATATACGATGAAAAAGTCGATTTTTGCATTGAGTGCGCTAACAATTATTTTGGCTGGCTGTAACGACAACGCTGAGAAAGCAGACACTGCCGCAGCAGACCAACAACCTGTTGCAGGTTCCGTACAACAAAATTCTGAACCCGCAGCTACAGGCGATATGACCACTAGTGTGGAAGGCTCAGCGCCAACAGCCGTTGATCCACTGCAACAAAAAACAGCAGACCTTGATTGGCAAGGTACATACCAAGGTTCACTTCTAGGTACTGACGGTAAACCTGTTGACACAACGATTACCCTGAATGCAGATCAAAGCTTTACCATGACACAAACCGTGAAAGGCAAAGAGCAGAAATCTGAAGGTAAGTTTGCATGGGACCCAGAGGGTACAAAGCTGACTCTTGATGATGGTCGAGGCAAACCGGCTCAATACGCAATTGAAGACAATACCCTAATTAAACTGGATGCAGCAGGCAACCGTGTTGCTGGCGATATGGCAAGTCAATACCTATTGCATAAACAATAAGTTACATTTACACAAAAATATAAGTGGGTAATGGATAATCCGCTGCCAAAATCAGTCCGACATGAGCGCTAACGAAAGTTGGCGCTTTTGTTTTTATCAATATGAAGTCTATTTCTTATAATATCCATCACGATATCCCACTGTGAATTTTGTTTTCATATCATTAATGAATATATTTTCAACATCTACATTGTTACAAAGTATGTAATTTTCTTTTTTTGGTCATTTTTGCTTATTTAATCGCCAAACGTTCCTTTATTTAGCGAATATCCATAGCCAAAGTGCTTATTTTTGGGCAACATTAGCCGTCCTTGAGATCTCTCACCCAAATAGACTCTTTATTATCCTGTCGACTGCTGTTGAGAGACCTCTCTTAACGTCTACTTACCGGGTATATTGTCTATGTCTGTTTATGACACCGTGTGCATGATTGCTGCAGTGGCTATCATCATTTCATTGATAAACCATCGTTTTGGTCGTTTTCAAACAACCATCGCTATTACAGGTTGGTCTGTACTGATTGCCGCAATTGTATTGAGCTTAAGTTACATGGGTGTGCTGTCTGCCGATAGCGAGCAACCAATTGTAACTATGTTGAAAAACATCCAGTTTGATGATTTTCTGCTTAAAGGTGTGCTAGGTTTTCTGCTCTTTGGTGGGGCTCTTAACATCAATTTAAACCATCTCAAAGACCAGAAATTTGAAATTGCCTTTCTTGCACTCGTAGCAACGCTGCTTTCTACCTTCTTTATCGGTGGGGCATTGTGGGCCATTTTCGGTTACGTAGGCATTCCTATTTCATTTATCTATTGCTGCCTATTTGGTGCGCTAATTTCACCAACCGACCCAATTGCGGTATTGGCGATTGTAAAAAAAATGAAAGCGCCACAACGTATTTCCATTCAAATTGAAGGCGAATCTCTATTTAACGATGGGGTTGGTTTAGTGGTGTTCGTGACGATTTTCCAAATCGCATTCAGTTCAAGCACACCAACCATTGGTGGCACAATTGAGCTGTTCGCTCACGAAGCGATTGGCGGTGTGTTGTTTGGTGCGGTACTCGGTGCCCTATTCCACTTCTTGATTAAAGTGACGCAAGATAGCTTGATGCGCATTATCTTGACCATGCTAGTACCAACTGCTGGGTATGTCATGGCTGAACATATTGGCGTTTCAGGCCCGTTGGCGATGGTTGTAGCAGGTATTATCATTGGTAACATTACGCGTAATCTTCTGTCTGAAGAAGAGTCTTACCAATTAACGCACCTTTGGGAATTGACAGACGAAATCTTAAACGCGATTTTGTTCTTGTTGATCGGCCTGATTATGATGACATTCTCATTCCATCGTATCGACCTGGTTGCGGTCGTCATTGCGATTCCTTTAGTACTATGTGCTCGTTACCTTAGTGTGCGTCTCTCTTATGTCGGCTTTAACCGTTTTCGTCGTTACAACTCCGAGTCGGTTAAGATTCTCACTTGGGGTGGTTTACGTGGCGGTCTCGCACTTGCGATGGCGATGGCCATTCCATCCGGCGTGACGACGCCAATCGCTCACGTGGAACTCAAAGAGATCTTCGTACTAATGACTTATGCTGTTGTACTGTTCTCTATCATCGTACAGGGCTCAACCATTACTCCGATGATCACCAAAGCAAAACACGTCGATCAAAGTCAAACGCCAATCACTCAGCACTAACTTTAAGATCACCTATCGATAAGCAGATAAAAACCGGCATGTTCTGCCGGTTTTTTGTTATCCCTTGCTTACCGCTAAACGTGGGATTAACTGTTTTGGATACCCACGATGAGCCATGGAGCATTCGCGACAGTTAGGTCACGTTCTAGGTGCCAGATGTCTTCGATATCTTCTTCAATACCTTCTACCGCGTCGCGGTAGCGACCTGAGAACTGCAAGCTAAGTTGAGCTTTGTTAGCATCGTAATCGCAGCGAACGATTTCAGCATCAACATACATAACGTCGGTGTGCTGCTCACCCTGCAGTTTCGCGCGTTCTGTTTTCAGATCTTCAAATAAGCTCTGAGAAACATACTCTTGAATCTTATCCAGTTGGTTGTAGTTCCAAGCACCTTGCAACACACGGTAGTGTTAACGAGCACCGTTAACAAACCCAACTTGGTCAAAACCCGGTGGGTAGTTGTGAGGTACATCGGATTGAACGTTAGCCCCAAAACCGCCAGTTGCCTGTGGTTGTTCAAAGTTGTGCACGTTTGGCTGCTCAAAGCTTTGGCGATTTGCACCACCAAATACCGGTTGCTGCTGATTCATACTGCCTTGTTTTGCTGCGAGCATGCCGCGTAGGAAACGAAACGCAACAAACGCAATCAAACCAAGAATTAGGATATCCATAAATTGGATACCTTCGAAGGCACCACCAAAGAATGCCGCAAGTAAACCACCAGCAAGCAAACCACCAAGTAGACCGCCCATCAATCCTTTACGACTGTTGTTTTGCTGTGCGGCAGTTGAGGTATTTTGCTTCGATGTTGAGTTGTTTTGGTACTTCGGCGCAGGAGCCGTTTTAAAGCTCTTACCGAACGAACCACCGCCACCAAACTTCTTCGCATCGGCATGAGGTACTACCATCACCGAAACCATGAGAAGTGCGACGAATGAGAATAGTCGTTTCATAGTCTTCCTTTTGTGTCTTAATCTGGGCTGACAAGCTCATTTAATTGTCTGAATCATAGCGGCTAACTTGCAATAAGAAAATCTTTTGAACCAGCGTTGTTGTTTCAGAATATTGCAATCAGAGAAGTTGACGCTCCGTAATCAGCTCATTACTATATTGAACATTGTACATTATTGAATGGATATCATGGCTAGACGAAACGATCATACCAGAGAAGAACTGGTCAGCCTCACTCTGGAAGCCGTAAATAATTTTCTGGAAGATCATTCTTATCATGACCTTAGCTTACGAAAAATCGCAGGCATGATAGGTTATGTGCCCAGTACTCTAGTCAATGTGTTCGGTAATTACAATTTGTTACTATTACACGTTGTTGCCAATACTTTAGATGAGTTAGCGACTCAAGCTAAGGATGTGGTAAGTCAGTGTAAAGACCCAGAACAAGCCTTGTACCAATTAGCCTATTGCTACCACGATTTCGCCCAAGCGAACCCTTTCCGTTGGCAGTTGATTTTTGAACACAACATGAATGGCGATACATTGCCTGAATGGCAAAGCGACCGTATCGATAATATGACCGGCATGTTGGAAGGACTGCTAAAAGTCATCGCACCACAGCGTTCGAATTACGAAGTACTGCAAGCAAGCCGCGTGTTATGGTCTGGCGTACACGGTATCACCCTGTTAAGTGTCGATGATAAATTTTTCGCCAAAGAACCCATTGACGGAAAAGAGTTGATAGAAAATCTGCTCTCCCACTATCTCACCAACTGGTGAGTAAAGGAGCGCGCATGACAAAATCATCCTCTTTACTGCTAGAACGTCGTTTCTTACCCTATTTTGTCACGCAGTTCTTCGGTGCGTTCAATGACAACATTTTTAAAAATGTGTTGTTACTATTGGTTGCGTTTGCGAGCGCAGAAACCTTACCGATTTCTAGCAATTTGTTCATAAATTTAGCGGCAGGTCTTTTCATCCTGCCGTTTTTTCTTTTTTCTGCCTCTGCGGGAATGCTGGCAGATAAGTACGAAAAATCCTCGTTTATTCGCAAAGTAAAACTGCTCGAAATTGCCATCATGGCTCTGGGTGCTGTGGGGTTTATTACGCAAAGTTACGGCCTACTGCTGGTGATTCTCTTTTTAATGGGGACTCAGTCGGCATTCTTTGGACCTGTCAAATACGCCCTACTTCCCCAACAGCTCAAACCAGAAGAGCTTGTTCCCGGTAATGCCTTAGTCGAAACCGGTACTTTTCTTGCCATTCTATTGGGCACCATTGGCGCGGGAATGATCGCTTCAACATCTTATGCGATACATATCGCGGCTGGCTCTGTGGTGCTGTTTGCTCTGCTCGGCTATGTTGCCAGCCGCTGGATTCCAACCGCACCCGCCAGTGCTCCAGAGCTTAAATTTCGCTGGAAGCCCATTGCTCACACTCGAGCAACATTACGCATTGCCAAAAAAAATCACACCATTTACCGCGCGATTCTGGCCATTAGTTGGTTCTGGTTTTTAGGTGCTGTATATCTCACTCAATTTCCGAATTTTACTCATCAATACCTGCATGGCAGCGAGAGCGCGGTGTCGTTCCTACTGGCGCTATTTTCTGTTGGCATTGCGTTAGGTTCACTTAGCTATGACAAAATCACTTCACACCGCATCGAACTGGGTATGTTGCCGTTAGCCAGTATCGCAATTACGTTGTTTGGCTTTCTGTTTGCGACTTCCGTGCCGAAAGATTTGCCAACACTTGATAGATTTTCCGACTTTGTGCAATACCAAGCACTGTGGCCAACCTTTGCGTACTTATTGCTCCTGGGTATGAGTGGTGGGATGTTTATCGTTCCTCTCTACTCTCTGATGCAACATAGATCTAAAGTGACAGAAAGAGCGCAAGTGATTGCGGCACTCAACATCTATAACTCATTGTTTATGGTCGGTAGCGCCATTTTGGGCATGATAGGATTAAGTTTGCTGCATCTGTCAATCCCACAACTGTTTGGGGTGATTGCACTACTCAATTTGTTGGTCGCAGGCTGGCTGCTTTACCACTACCCTATTCATGTGGTTCGCTTGTTAATTTGGGCCTTTAGTCACCTTTTTTATCGTGTGCATCATAAAAATATGCATTTTATTCCCAAAGAAGGCGGCGCATTGATTGTGTCTAACCATGTGAGCTATCTTGATGCGCTACTGCTCAGTGCCGCATGTCCACGGCTGATTCGGTTTGTCATGGAAGAAGATTATGCCAACTACCCGCCAGTGGCTCGCTTTTTACGCCGAGCCGGGGTAATACCTATTAACGCCAGTCGCGGTAACACCATTCGTCGCGCGTTTAATGAGATTGAACAAGCATTGAAAGATGGTGAGTTGGTATGCATCTTCCCAGAAGGTCGCTTAACCCCTGATGGAGAAGTACAACCCTTTATGCGAGGGATGGACGTGATACTCAAGCGTTGCCCGGTACCAGTCATTCCCGTGGCTCTGAAAGGCCTGTGGCGCAGTTATTTCAGCCGCCGCAAAGGCCGTGCTTGCAAAGGCATTCCACAAAGCTGGCTTTCGCATATCGAGCTCGAAGTGGGCATCCCAGTCTCCCCCGGCAAAGCAAATAACGAAATACTGCGCCAGAAGGTGTGCGATCTCCGCGGTGATTACCGTTAAATCTGCACGGCTAAGCGATAGATACTCAAACAAAACCACTAAGGCCACTGCCGTTTTTCGCAGTGGCTTTTGTTTTGCGTAATCTTCAATCTTGATCAATATCTTCGTTAATTCATATCGTTAGTAACTTACCTTAACGTGCCTGTCCCCGTAAAATCTAAAATTATTAGCGTGTCTGTCCCTGTAAAACGGTCCCCGTAAAACGCTGCATCTTAGGGCGCCTGTCCCCGTAACATTGCGCCTACCTTAACGTGTCTGTCCTCATAAGACATTCGTAGTGCAAGATAGGTTCTTACGATGTCTGTCCCCATAAAATCAGATGTTCAGTTTTACTTAACGACTGTTCAAAACATTAAGACTTTCTGACAGTGTGACTTACGTTACAATGCGTGCATTCGTTATTACTTTTTGGCCTGTTATATGAAACTCAAGCATCTTTTATTTTGGTTAGGACTGTTGCTTTCGCTCACCCCGATCATCACGTCGCCTACCGCTCTGGTTCTGGGTTTCTTTATTTCGTCACTTGGTCTTATTCCAGACAACCTTGCCTTAACGA
The DNA here is from genome assembly GCF_001547935.1 of Vibrio tritonius. Taxonomy (NCBI): domain Bacteria; kingdom Pseudomonadati; phylum Pseudomonadota; class Gammaproteobacteria; order Vibrionales; family Vibrionaceae; genus Vibrio; species Vibrio tritonius. The sequence continues at coordinate 1,023,385 of NZ_AP014635.1, read as the reverse complement.
AACTGACTAAAAAGTTGCTCTCCTATTCCATTATTGGGCTTGGGTTTGGTATTCCGCTGCAGCAAGCACTCACTGTCACTAGCCATGGTATTGGGTTGGTGATGTGTACGATACTGGGCACATTAGTGATAGGGGCGCTAGTCGCTCGAATTATTGGGCTTAATAGTAAGACGGGGCATCTAATCGCCTCTGGTACTGCCATTTGTGGTGGGAGTGCTATCGCGGCGGTCGCACCAGCAATTGAAGCGGACGACAATCAAATTGGTTTGGCGCTTGGTACGGTATTTGTGCTTAATTCGGTTGCGCTGTTTCTCTTTCCGATGATTGGTCATTTACTGCATTTAAACCAAGCGACGTTTGGTACATGGGCTGCGATAGCAATTCACGATACATCTTCTGTGGTGGGCGCCGCTTCGGCTTATGGTACTGAAGCATTAAAGACGGCAACAACACTGAAACTTGCGCGGGCACTATGGATTATTCCGGTCGCATTTTTGAGTGCGTTTGCGTTTCGAAGTGAATCACGCAAAATCACCATTCCGTACTTTATCTTGTTTTATTGTATTGCGATTGGCATTGCCGACTTACTGCCAGCAGGGCAAGTGATTTACCACGGTATTTTTGCCATAGCAAAACAGGCATTGGTGGTGTGTTTGTATCTGATTGGTTGTGGTATTTCGGTGGAACGCTTAAAGCAATCGGGGCCAAAACCTTTTGTATTTGGCGTTCTCTTGTGGATTACAATATCGTGTTCATCGTTGGGCTGGTTGCTGACTCACCCCGTTTAGCTTGAATCAAAATAGCAAGAACAATAACGAGCAAGAAGGCGCTGAATTCCGATGCAGAACGAATCCAGCCCTGTTCAGCAATCGCTACGGATAGCTGCAGCACAATGGTCAAGATTAACAGAATTTTCGCTAACACAATCGTCATTCCCTAATAGGTGGTTATTACGATTATTATGCTTTGCAGTTATAAGAAGCGAAAATTCTGTTTTGGTCTAACTCATAACTTTCTGCTTATATCGAAGCAGAATAATGCTCTTTAAGCCATGTTTTAAGCGCCGCTCGCGACACTTTAATACCCGATGTGGTCAGTTCTTCTGGCATCGAGAAATAGGCAATGGGCCACTTAAATTTTTCCAAATAGTCGGCACACCACTTATCCCAATACGCTTTTTCAAGACTCTGAGTGGTAGACAACACTGCCACTGGCCGATAACCAAAGGTGGTCTCTTCCATTGGTACAATCATAGCTAGGGCGACATCTGGGTGGCGATTGAGTACGGCTTCAATCTCCTCACAGTGAATATTTTCACCGCCAGAGATAAACAGGTTATCCGCACGGCCGATCACCTCTAAATCACCTTGGTTCCATTGCCCTAGATCTTTGCTATCAAACCAACCTTGCTCATCCGTGAAAGAAACTAAGTACCCTTGCTGATAATAACCAGACGCTAAGGTAGCGCCGCCGATATAGATGCGTCCATCTCTAATCTCAAGCTTACGGTTTGGGATAACTTGCCCAGCCCCTAAGCCAGTTTCGACTCGCCTTGCGGTCACCGTTGAAGCTGCTTCGGTCATGCCGTAACCCAACCACGTTTCGATACCAAGCTGCGCTGCTTGCATACCAAGTTCTTGGGGAATGTGACTGCCACCAAGCAATACGTGGGTGAGATTAAGATCGATACCACTCTCGAGTAGCCGTTTAAGCTGCACTGGCACCAGAGAAGCATGACTTACACCTTGGATATCGTCGGTGAGATGCCCCGAACCAAGCTTTAGACAAGCACCAGCGGTTAACCAGCGATAGACAATCGAAAGACCCGAGACGTGATACATCGGCAAGCTGAGTAACCAACAGTGCTGCTGGTTAAAGTGAAACCATTCAAGCAAGCCAGAAGAGGAAGCAAAGTGTTGCTGATGAGTATGGGCAACCGCTTTGGGCACACCTGTCGAGCCAGAAGTAAAAATGAGGCTAGCGAGGTTTCGTTCATCATAGGCCTGAAAGTCATCAATGTTGCTTTCGGTTATTGAAGCCTCATTAAAACACAATACCGTCACCGGACGCTTAAGGTTATAAAGTTCATCTTCTGTGACTTGCGCACTAGGGGCCAGCCAGATAAGGGCTGAACGACCTTGGGGATACAGGGTATCAAACTTAACTTCCAGCTGTGCTACTGGCTGCGGCATAGTGAGTGCGCATATGGCCCCAACCTGATGCGCAGCTAAAAAAACAAACAAGGTATCAATATGATTTTTGCCCACTAAAGTGACCACATCCCCTGATGCCACACCTTGTTTGATCAAATGGGCACTGTAGCGATCAACCGTTTGACACAATTCATCCCAGCTTAATTCACCTTGGTCAGTTTTAAGTGCAATTTGGTGTGGCGCAACGGTGCGCCACCTTTTCCAAGGAGTGATCACTGATCAGACTCCGATGACCATACGACAGGCTGCTCTGCCAACGTCATCACGGGTAATTGGCAATCAGGCCAAGACACCTCTAGCTGTGCTTTAAATAAACCAATAGTATCTAATCCTGGCACTTCATTCGGCAGCAACCATTTTGCCATACGCGCCAGTTGAGTTAAGCCAAGGCTTGACTCGATACTTGAACTAATAATGGCTTGCAGTTTTAATTCACTAGCACGTTGAATAAGTGCCTGACAACGCTGCACCGAACCAATCAGTGTTGGTTTGATAACGATGGTTTTCCCGCCCATAAGATCTTCCAAAGAAAAATCTGGCTTGGTCACCACTTCTTGCAAGGTTTCATCCCAAGCAATCGAAATTCCGGTATCAATTGCAAAAGAGAGGCTATCCGCTGGCGATTTACATGGTTCTTCTAAAAATGCAATCCGATGACGTAGCGAGGGAGTAATGTATTTAGCAAACTTATCTGCCTTTTCTTTAGTCCAAGCGCGGTTGGCATCCAAACGCAAGGTTAAATCGGGCATAGACTCAAGGAAGAGATTCACCAACATACCATCACGAATAGGTTCATAAAGACCCACTTTCACTTTGGCGACTTTTTCCCCTTCCATCGCATTTAATGCTGGAATGAGTTCATCGGGATCGCCTGTACACAAGGGAGCGGCACGATAGTTACCCGCCTCGGGCAATTCGCCAGCCAGCTCTAATTCAGCCATCGAAATGCCAAACGCAACGGAAGGGAAAAGAGAATTAAAATCGAGAGTTTCGCCTCGCACCCAACGCTCCAGTTGAGTTTGAGCCATTTGCTGTGCATCAGCCAAGGTTTCGTGGCTAAATCCTACTAGCGGGGCAATTTCACCGCGTCCTGTTCGCCCTTGATCGCAGAGTTCAACAATCAGACCTTCACGTTCTTTAAGTTTGTTATCACGAAGAATAACACCACTGTCCATTGGCAGAGTATAGCGGTAGAGTTTTGCGCTGCGCATAGTTATCCTAATAACGTATTAAATAATATATGCCTGAGTCACCTTAGATGCTGGTTCAGCGAAAGTATATTCGCTCTTAAGCAAGGCACTGATTTGAATACATAGACCTTCTACGCAGAAAATCAGTAACGCAGCATAGAAGAAATTAGCGTAATGCTGTCCATCCAAGTCACTTAGGCATGATCAAACCGATTTGCGTGTAGAGTATAGTCATTCTTGGGGAGAATACAGCAAGAGAGTCAACTCTCTTGCTGTGCTAGAACCCATTCGCTCCAAGGATAACGATTCTATGGATTGCGAGGGAACTTGCTAAAGTCTGGACGACGTTTTTCGTTGAACGAGTTGCGTCCTTCTTGACCCTCGTCAGTCATGTAGAACAGCATGGTTGCGTTACCAGCCAGTTCTTGTAGGCCCGCTTGACCATCACAGTCTGCGTTCAATGCAGCTTTCAAACAACGTAGAGCCATTGGGCTGTGTTGTAGAACTTCACGACACCAACGAACCGTCTCTTTTTCAAGGTCTGCTAGTGGCACAACCGTGTTCACAAGACCCATGTCCAATGCTTCTTGAGCATCGTAAAAACGGCAAAGGAACCAAATTTCACGCGCTTTCTTTTGACCTACGATACGAGCCATGTAAGAAGCACCCCAACCACCATCAAATGAACCCACTTTAGGTCCTGTTTGGCCAAATTGAGCGTTTTCTGCTGCAATAGTCAGGTCACACATCATATGTAGAACATGACCACCACCAACAGCCCAACCAGCAACTTGAGCAATCACAGGTTTTGGACAAGTACGGATTTGACGTTGGAAGTCTAATACGTTGAGGTGGTGAGTACCGGTTTCATCTTTGTAGCCGCCGTAGTCGCCACGAATTTTTTGGTCACCGCCAGAGCAGAATGCATCTTCGCCAAGACCAGTAAGAATGATCACGCCAACGCTTTCGTCGTAACGAGCATCAGCCAGAGCATTAATCATTTCTTTAACAGTTTGCGGACGGAATGCGTTACGCACTTGTGGACGTGCGATGGTAATTTTCGCAATCCCATCTTCAGATTTTTCATAGTGAATGTCTTCGTAGCTCTCGCCGCAGTCAGTCCATACAACCGGTGCGTAAAGCTCTTCTTCTGAAATGCCTACAGTTTTCGCCATGGTGATTCCCATTGTTGTTGTGGTCAACATAGAGTTGACAGATAAATTAGTGCTGAAGAATAAAATCTTCAATAATCTGAGCAAACGCCTTGGGTTGCTCTTTATGTACATTGTGTCCGGCGCTAGTGACTTGACTAAATGCCAGACCACTTTGCTGCGCAAGTGCGCGAAACTTGGTGTCGTGCTCCCCACAGACATAGTGCATGGGTAAGATAAGCGACTTTAAATCAAACAGCAGATAAGGCTGTTTCGCTAACGATGTGGCACGTAACATCTTTGCTATTTGTCCACCAAGATTATCACTACGCGCAGCAATTAATGTTTGTCTTTGCTCATGGTTTAATGAACTAAATACCGGTTGCAGATACCAATCGGCTAACACTTGTTCAATTGATTCATTAGCAAAACGATCGGCCCATCGCTGGTCATTAGCCCATCGAGATTCTCGCTCAGCCGCAGAAGACAACCCAAAATTACCGCCTTCTAAAATCAAACCCTGAATATTTAGATCTTTTAGAGCCCCCGTTGCGGCAGCCATCATTGCCACACGTGCCCCCAATGAATAACCGACCAGTATTATTGGCGTATTCTCTTGTAGCGTTGCCGCTAAAGTTTCGACCACAAGTGCTACACAAGAGTTAAAGCCATCGCACTCTACAGCATGACTCTTACCATGAAATGGCAAATCAATCGTCATCCAGTCGTGCTCTAACATACTCACCACGGACTGCCAATCCGCGCCGCTACCAAGAAGCCCATGTAAAAAAACCAACACCGGTTGGTTCGACTGATGGCAACAACGCTTTACTTGATTAGCCAGCATTTAGCTCACCCACCAGCTGTTTGATATGCTGTGACGCTTCACCCGGAATGCTTGTGACTTCCACCAATAATGCACCAGTACCATGAGCGAAATGGTCATTTAGCGCTGTTTGGTATGCTTCTAAAGTTTCGGGACATTCATATGCCAAACCAAATTGCGCTGCAGTATGTTCAAATGTCATGCCATGAGGCATCTGGTACAACGCTTGACGTTTCTCTTCAGGCACAGGCAAGAGATCGAAAATCGCGCCACCGTCGTTATTGGTCACCACTACCACGACAGGCTGAGAAGTCTGACGCAACAGCGCCAACGAATTCATATCGTACAGAAGCGACGTATCACCCAATAACATAAGCAGTGGTTTATTGGTCGCACGCTGCACGCCCGTTGCGGTTGCCACTAAACCATCAATACCCGAAGCGCCACGGTTAGCGTAGACAGGAACCGAAGGCAGAGAGCTCACCATATCCGCTAAACGGATGATTAAGCTGTTACCCAAAAATAGCGTCGCAGTCGTCGGCATTTGGTTCAATTCTAACGCTACTGCGATTTCAGATAATTTACCCGTCGCACTGTGTAATTGGGCGAGTTCACGGCATTGACGAGCGATATTTTTCAAATGATCGCCCCATCCTGCATGTGGGCAATGGCGTAGAGTTCGCTGTTGCAGTCTTTGCTCAACCCACTGAGGAATATCAGTAACCCAATGCCGCTGCGGTAAATGACTTTGGTTATTACGTAACTCACTTGATGAGACATAATCGTAACCAACACCGCCCGAACTTAAATGACGATTAATCCATTGATTCAATCGCTTTGAAACGATTCTCGCGCCGAATTGAACCACGTGATCACACTTAGATAGCTCGCGGTTTGCTTGTGGATTTTGCAACCACAAATCAAAGCCAGACCAATCGCTGCTCACACCCGCTTGCGGGTCGCACAAACATGGCCACCCCAGTGCTTGAGCAAAATGTTGCGCAGCCTTAGCGTCTTCTAAACTCAAAGCTCCGAGTACAACAACCCCCTTTTTATCCAGCCAATCAGCCACTTCTGGAGCGGTAACCTGGATAGCCGCATCACGCTGACAATAAACCGCATTCGACTCTCGCCACGCGGTGATGGGGGCAAGATAATCACTATATAGCTCTTCCGAACCATTAGAATACAGCGGTTCAGGGTAAGGGCAGTTAATATGAATACTGCCACGTCGCTTTTGCTGGTGGTACATAGCATCATCGACAGTGGTTAACAGCCAGCGCAGGGGCACCTGAGTTGATGGCGAAGGCAAATTCACACTGTGATTCACATGAGAAGAATAGATTCCCACTTGGTTGATCGCTTGGTTAGCACCACAGTCAAGCAATTCGACAGGGCGATCTGAACTCAAAATAATAAGTTGTTCGCCGGTCAATTTAGATTCCGCAACGGCAGGTAATAAGTTCGCAACTGCTGTACCTGAAGTGACAATCACCGCCACTGGCTGACCACTGGCTTTAGCAAGACCTAACGCCAAAAAGCCTAACCCACGTTCATCATAATGGGTATGTAAAGTCAATTTATCATTGAGGTCCGCTTCTAACGTCAAAGGCGTAGAACGCGATCCCGGTGCAGCACAAACATGACGTACCCCTAAACGGGCCATCTCTTCGAGTAGCGTTTTACTCCAAATACGGTTCAATACCGCTTGATCGTGGCTCATTGCACAACCTCAAGCGAGTGAGATTCATCAATCAGGCTTTTTAGCGTTGACATCTTTTTGTCCAATTCTTGCCATTCGTATGCGGCAATTGAGCCGGGGACAATCCCAGCTCCAGCATACAGACGAACTTCTTTATCGAGTACTAACGCGCTGCGAATCGCAACGCAAAATTCAGCTTGTTCATGGCTAAAGTAGCCCATCGATCCTGCATACCAACCCCGGATAAACGGCTCTTTATCTAAGATAAATTGAAAAGCTTCTTTACGTGGCACGCCCGATACGGCAGCCGTTGGCTGCAAAGCACTTAATAGCTGCACACCATTAATACCAGACTTAAGCGCTACTTGAATACGGCGACGCAAATGCTGAACTTTACGCAGTTGTACCAATTTTACCTCTGGCTCAACAGTCACCTCACTAGCATGAGGGGTGATTCGGTCGACAATGTCATCGACAACGTACTGGTTTTCATTGATGTTTTTCTCATCATGTAATAACCAGTAAGCCAACGCTTCATCTTCTGCGTTTGTCTGACCACGACCGATAGTGCCCGCGAGTGCTTCGGTCTGCAGCTCATTACCATAACGACGATACAAACGCTCAGGAGTCGAACCCATAAAGCTCTCCTGCTCATTAAGCACCAACATAAAATGAAAACTGTTGTGGTTGTTCGCATAGCTGACTTTAAGCAGTTGAGCCGCACTAAGAGGCTTAGAAAGCGCTAAACAGGTTTCGCGCGCGAGCACCACTTTTTTAACGTGCTGTTGTTCAACACTGCTCAGGACATCATCGATCAATTCTGACCAGTGAGCTTGCGTCGGAGCATGACGAACATCGGTAATTTGAGCATCAATTTCTGCCATTTGTACTTGTTGCGTCTCTAGCCGGTGTAACGTTTCAATCACTGACAAGCGGTCTGCATTGAGGTTAACAGCAAGAAACCACTGATTTTGACGACGAATCAACTCCACTTGTGGCAAAAAGAAGAAAGAAGGTAAGCCACTGGCATTTTTTTGCGTGCCGCCATCAAAGGAGCGTCCACCCCATACACGTTGATGCTCTCCAAGCACAGCATACGCTGGCGCTGGGTCAGTAAATGTGTGCACCGCACCAAGAGAAACAACTTCTTCACTGGCATCACGATCTTGCCAATAGAACTTGGGAAACACGGGCTGTACATCAAGCCAATCGATCAACGACCATTTCGGAGCATCGTCCAACGGTAGTTCGATGCGTAGAGCGTGATCCTCAGCTTGGTAAATTTGTTCTATCAGTTGAACAATAGACTGGTGAAAATTAGACAAAGCGACCTCGGAGAACAAGAGATTCGGTGTTACTGTGGGCTACTCTATTGAGAGAGCACACTTAAATCAAGGTTGTACCCCATCTTTTTCCCATCTGCTTGTCTCAGCTCAATTTTGGTTACTTATCAATAACAATTATTTTTTTAGATTTTTATTCTAAAAAAAAGTCATTTAGTGTAGTTTGATAATACAAAACAATTACAATCAGGAACAAAACAATGCAAAATATCGGGATGTCGTCAAAACTCGATAATGTCTGCTACGACATTAGGGGTCCAGTACTCAAACATGCTAAACGCATGGAGGAAGAGGGGAATAAAATACTGAAGCTCAACATCGGTAACCCTGCCCCATTTGGTTTTGATGCCCCGGATGAAATCCTGGTCGACGTGATCCGTAATTTGCCAACATCACAAGGCTATTGTGATTCAAAAGGCATCTACTCTGCTCGTAAAGCAGTAGTACAACACTATCAGAAAAAAGGCATTCGCAGTCTCGATGTAGAAGATGTCTACATTGGTAATGGCGCTTCTGAGTTGATTGTGATGTCGATGCAAGCCTTGTTAAACAATGGCGATGAAATGCTGGTTCCCGCTCCGGATTATCCGCTCTGGACCGCTGCCGTCTCTTTGGCTGGTGGTAATGCTGTACACTACCTCTGTGATGAACAAGCAGATTGGTTACCTTCACTCGATGACATCAAGAAAAAGATTTCAAAGAAAACCCGAGGCATTGTTTTAATCAACCCAAACAACCCAACGGGTGCGGTTTATTCGCGTGATTTTCTTCTAGAAATCGTCGAAATAGCACGACAAAATAATCTCATCATTTTCGCCGATGAGATCTACGACAAAATTTTGTACGACGGTGCCACTCATACTTCTGTAGCGACCCTAGCCGATGACATTTTGGTGATGACCTTTAATGGTCTATCAAAAGCTTATCGTGTTTGTGGCTTTCGTGGCGGTTGGATGTTCCTAACCGGCCCTAAACATCTGGCATCTGGATTTATTGCAGGATTGGATATCTTGGCCTCGATGCGTTTGTGTGCCAACGTGCCGATGCAGCACGCTATTCAAACCGCTCTCGGTGGCTACCAGAGTATTAACGAGCTGATCTTACCGGGTGGACGTCTTCTTGAACAACGTGACCGTGCATGGGAAATGATCAACCAAATCCCTGGGGTTTCTTGTGTGAAACCGAAAGGGGCAATGTATCTTTTCCCTAAATTGGATAAGAAAAAATTCAATTTAAAAGATGACCAACAACTGGTTCAAGATTTTCTGGTTCAAGAAAAAGTGTTACTCGTTCAAGGCAGTGGTTTTAACTGGCCAGAGCCTGACCATGTACGAATCGTAACTCTGCCTCATGTGGAAACACTCGAAGATGCCATCGGTCGCTTTGAACGCTTCTTAAGTACGTATAAACAGAAATAAACTCGTTAAGAAAATGACAATGACCTCATTCTAATGAGCAGAAACTAACCGTTTAACGGTATCGTTAAGTGACTCTCTTTTGTACACTGACAAGACATTTTTAATTAAGGATGTTTTCGCAGATGAAAGAGAGTCATTTTTTTGCCCACCTTGCACGTATGAAACTCATTCAGCGCTGGCCGCTAATGCGTTCTATCTCCAAAGAAAATATCTCCGAACATAGCCTGCAAGTTGCTTTTGTTGCCCACGCGCTTGCCGTCATCAAAAACAAAAAATTTGGTGGAAAACTCAATCCTGAACGCATTGCCATCAAAGCGATGTACCACGACAGCAGTGAAGTGCTGACGGGTGACTTACCCACTCCAGTCAAATATTACAATTCTGAAATTGCCAAAGAGTACAAAAAGATAGAAGCCGCAGCAGAAAAACGCCTGCTTTCTATGCTACCTGAAGAACTGCAAGACGATTTTGCTCCGTTTCTACTCTCAGACTCGGCGGATCAGGAAGATGCAGCAGTGGTGAAACAAGCCGACTGCATTTGCGCTTACCTAAAATGCTTAGAAGAGCTCAGTGCGGGTAACCAAGAGTACGCGTTAGCGAAAAAACGCCTCGATGTCACACTCAAAGAACGCTATACCGAAGAAATGGATTATTTTCTCCATACCTTTGCGCCGAGTTTCGAATTAACCCTAGACGAAATTAGTTAACAGGTTGTAAATTTAGGGAAAAGGTGGCGACAGAAGGAGAGGTAATGTCTTTTTCAATCAGTGAACAATGGCAAGAACGTAATAATGACGAACATAAAGTTCGTTTAAACGATCATCGTTCCCCATTCCAGCGCGACCGTGCGAGGATATTGCACTCCGCTGCTTTTCGTCGCCTGCAAGCCAAAACTCAAGTGCATGGCACCAGTCTCAATGATTTTCACCGTACGCGGCTAACTCATTCACTTGAAGTGGCACAGATTGGCACGGGTATCGTCGCGCAAATCAAAAATAAACAGCCCGAGCTGCGCGAATTAATGCCATCAGACAGCTTGATCGATTCACTTTGTTTGGCGCACGATATTGGTCACCCACCTTTCGGTCATGGTGGGGAAATCGCGTTGAATTACATGATGCGTGAACATGGCGGTTTTGAGGGCAATGCACAAACATTTCGTATTGTGACGAGCCTAGAACCATATACCGAACATCATGGAATGAATTTAGCTCGTCGGACTTTGTTAGGGTTACTCAAGTACCCCGCTCTGCTAAGTGATACCCGCGCAGAAAAATTGCACCAAACCGTTGAACTTCGCCAACTCAAAGCTCGTGATTGGATGCCCGCCAAGGGGATTTATGACTGCGATGGTACGATGCTTAGTTGGGTATTTGAACCTCTATCAGACAAAGATCGTCAGCTTATTAAACAGATGCGAGGGCCTGCAACAACGCCCTATGAGCATCAGAAAACCCAATTTAAATCTCTCGACTGCTCAATTATGGAGTTGGCCGATGATATTGCCTACGGCGTACATGATTTAGAAGATGCAATTGTGTTAGGCATGGTAACGAAAACACAATGGCAGCAAGGTGCTTATGACGCTCTCACTCGTTTTCCTAAAAGCTGGTTTGCGACTGAACTTGATGAACTTACCGACATGCTTTTTTCTGACAAGCACTATGTGCGTAAAGATGCGATAGGCAGCATAGTTAATGCACTGCTAACCAGTATTAGTGTAAAAAAAGTAGCCGCGAATTTTGATAACCCACTACTGGCTTATAACGCTTATTTGACGCCAGAAATGTCGGAAGCCCTTGATGTACTTAAAGGCTTTGTCAATAAGTATGTGATTCAAGTACCGAACGTGCAGCGTTTTGAATATCGTGGTCAGCAAGTGATTATGGATCTATTTGAAGCATTGAGTGCAGATCCAGAAAGGCTCTTGCCACAAGCGACCAAAGAGAAATGGGCGGCGGCAGAATGCTCCCACAGTGATGGGATGCGTGTTTTGTGTGACTATATCGCAGCAATGACTGATGGCTATGCTCAACGTATTCATCAGGAGTTATTCGGCTAGTTAAGGGCGTTCCATGCTCACTATTTATTGAGGTAATTGCGCTCAAATACACCTGGCGGCATATGACGGATTTGAGCATCGACCATTTGCTCAAACGCCGTTAATAGCGGAGAAAAATCGGCGTCGACCTCCATCATAGAAAGAAGATGGTAACCCGCTTCAACGGTGGATAAGGCATTATCACTGGGTGCTTTACGAATCCGGTAATTGCCTTTGAGATCTGTTGGTAGATGCAGTGCAGGTAATGCATGTAGTTGGGTGTTGATTTGCCACATTTTGAATGCTTTTTTCCAAGTTCCATCCAATAAGATCACCCGAACCTTTTGCTGAGGTTGATGCAGGGCAATCACATCACTTGCGGATATTGAAGTATCACTAGGATAAAGTACATAGTGAGCCACACCCTCTTCGCTTAACAAAGTATTGAGCGTTTCATCTTGGCGAAAGTCCTCACCAATCAAAACTTGGCTATTATTGAGCGATAAGCTGAGGATGCGAGCCGTCCCCATCGGACGATGTTCTTCTGTCGGATGTTGAAGAATGATAAGCTCAACATCACTATGAAGTGGGGTTATCACACTGCATATACATACTTTGTGGGCTTTACCACACTGAGAACAATAACGGGACATATTGTGAATCTTTACCTATCGCTGCTGTTAATGAGTTTAGTTTGTCTAGCGCTACAATTTGAGCCTTTCGCGAGTTTTGCGGCTTGGCAACTGACCTCGATTGAACACGGACAGTGGTGGCGCATCCTAACAGGAAACTTCACTCATACCAACTTTCCCCATCTTTTAATGAATCTAGCGGCTTTATGGCTGGGTGGGTTTATTTTCAAACCACAAAGTCGCCAATTAGTGCTGGTCAGTATCGGGGTCAGTATCGCCGTGGGTGTATGCCTACTCTTTAGCTCGCTCACGAGTTACGTTGGTTTGTCAGGCACATTACACGGTCTATTTGCGTTTTTCGCTTTAAAAGAAGCACTCGAAGGACGCCGCTCCAGTTGGCTTTTATTTATCGGTGTTATCGCCAAGGTTATGTGGGAACAAATCTTCGGCCCCGCCGCCGAAACCGCACACCTCATCAACGCCAAAGTCGCCATTCAAGCGCACCTTGCCGGTATGGGGACAGGCACCCTAACCGCCCTAACCAACCATTTGTTATATCAAAGAAAAAGTAGCAAGCCTGCTTTATAGACTATCGAATCTCTTACAGGGACAGGCACGCTAAAAGCCTTGTATTTTATGAGGCCAGGCATCTTTATTTTACGAGGACAGACACCATAAGCACGAGGACAGACATCGTAAGCAGTGTATCCAACACATTAATATTGTTGATAATAGTTATTATTTCTAGCCTTATTTAGTTGAATTGATTACTCTTTGCGGGGCGTATTTCATTAGTCTGGTAAGGATGGCGCATGCAACTTAATACATCTTCAGCTGATCTTCATTCATTTCTTGAGCATAACTCCAAGCTGAATACTCTCTCTGTAGGCTCTCAAGAATGGTGGGATGAATTGGAATACATCGGCACACCTTTGTTGCTACCAACAGACAGCGGCTACGCAGACGCCTGTTTTATTTGGAGAAACACAGCATCCTATCCGGTTGCAGCCGTCTATTTGGATATTCACGGCATTACAGACCATCACAGTTTCACCCCAGACAAATTCACTCAGTATCAAGATTCTGACCTCTACTATTTTTGTTGCCGCCTACCGAATGCTTGGCGCGGAGCATATGCGTTTGTACCTGTTCCTGAAGATGGGATTCAACCCCACTATCACGGAACGATGCAAGAACAAAAACAGCAGCATAGGCAATGGCTTATGAGCACAATGGCCAACTATGCAACCGTTGATCCATTACAAAAGCGTAACCTACCAAACTGCCTATGGGGTCAAGAATACTCGCAATATGCGATGCCAGAAGCGCCTTATCAGCCAGGGTGGGAGCGTTTTGACCAAACAGGGGGCGAAGCTTTTGCGCAAGCAGAAGTGGTTGAGTTTACTTGGCAATCAGCATTAATGAACAAATCTCGTCAAGTTTGGTGCTATAGCACATCATCTTCACAAGCAACTGACTTGCCTATTATTATCATGCAAGATGGGGATTTTTGGGCCAAGCAAATGCCAGTATTCTCTGCCCTAGATGACAATACCCAAAGCGGTTATCTACCTGAGGCGGTCTATGTGATGATCGATGCGATCAATCGTCGCCATCGCGGTGAGGACCTCACCTGTAATCCCATCTATTGGCAAGCGATTCAACAAGAGTTGCTCCCCCAAATAGAGGCCCTTTATCAAGTTTCTCGCAATCCACTCAAAACTGTAGTTGCCGGGCAAAGTTATGGCGGTTTAACGTCGATGTATGCCGCTCTTCACTGGCCAGAGCGCTTTGGCTGCGTGGTCAGTTCATCGGGATCCTTTTGGTGGCCTCATCGCGAGCAAATTCGTCAGCAATCAAAGGATGAGGTTCTACCAACTTTAGACGCTAAGTTCGTTGATTTTATTCAAAATGAACTACCTAAAGAGGTCACCATTAAGTCGTACCTCGATGTAGGATTAAGGGAAAAACGGATGGTGGAATTAAATCAGCAAGTCGCCGATGCTTTAAGCGCTCATGGTCAAGTCAAAACCCTCTTTAGTACCTATGATGGCGGGCATGAACGCCTGTGCTGGCGTGGTGGATTAATGCAAGGGTTACATTACGTTCTATCTGAATAGCACAAGCTCAGCACACTACACCATGAATACGTTGTTTATTCAGTTGCTGTTTGGCCTGAAGTAATTGATCTTTAGGCCCAATCCACAGACATCGCCGCTGTTCAATACAGGTACAAAGATCTAAAAACTCTCGTTGATTATCCGACAAACGCGCTAATAACGGCGGGAGTGTTTGGTCCACTGAGTAACGACCCTCTGAATAATGATGTTTCCCTACCCAATCAACCCACTCGATGTAATCCATTAACCGAAACGGAATACCGTCCTTGCTATCCATTCGCTCGCCACCAACGAATGGAAACAAGGAAGACGGTGTAGGCTGTTGATTTTCCAGAGCAGATAAACGCAGCTTAAGTGAAGTATGTTCCGACTCTTCTGGTGTCGGCGCGGCATTGGCTCTTACTGGATTGAGATCTACATAAGTCATCGCAGCTAGTAATGCTTTTTCATCTAAAAGCGCTTGTGATTTAAAGCGTCCCTCCCAGAAATGTCCCGTGCATTCGTCCTCAGTATTGGCTTGTTTGGCAATCGCCATATTAAGCTCTTTCATCATCCAGCTCAGAGACGCGAGTCTTTTACGCCACTCTTCAATTAATTTGTTGGCAGCCACGTTTTCGCTCTTCGTTGTAATCTCTCCGTTAAGATAACGCTGAGCAAGCGGGTGTAAATGATGGTGCTTGCCCCAACGCTCAATAACTTCAAAACCGGAAAGCTCAGCCGCTTTGGCTTCATTGATATGCACGACTAAATGGTAGTGGTTACTCATCACTGCATAAGCGCAGATATCAATACAATAAATTTCTGCTAAATAGAGTATCCGTTTTTCCACCCACTCCCGACGGTGCTCAAAGTTTCTACCTGACACTGCATCGACACCACATAGAAACGAGCGGCGAACACAACGAGAAACACAGTGGTAATAAGGCGTGATCGTGGTATCAACTTGGTGGCGGCGAGCTATAGTCATCATCAACATCCAGATAAAGAAACTGCTGCTGTTGTGACACGAAAAATATGGAGATTGAAGGAGAACAAAGACTTACTGCGAGTCAGTTCAAAAATTTACGGCTTAACAAACGCCAACATTAGCGTGCCTGTCCCTGTAAACATGATTAAGACATCTGTATTAAAGTGTCTGTCCTCATAAGAGAAATTAAGATGTCTGTCCCCGTAAAAGATAGCGTTTATTAGGTATTGTTGAAGTGCCTGTCCTTGTAAGAGAAGGAAACAAAAAGCTCTGCATTGCAGAGCTTTTATCACTGTTCAAATCAAACCGTTTTATACAATAGGACGTTGGCCGCGGTTGAGTAACTTCATAAATACACTGTCTGCGGCTTCGCCGGCAACACCAGCGATTTTGTCCGTCAGCTTTTTCTTCTGCACATAGTGGATAGCTAACACGGTTTTCTCTTTGCACGCTTCAACCACTAAGTCATCAGACGTTTTAATCGCATCCACCAGCCCCAGTTCAAGAGCTTGAGTACCAAACCAGTGCTCACCGGTTGCTACTTTTTCTAGTTCCAGTTCAGGACGATGTTCACGGATAAAATCTTTGAACAACACATGGGTTTCTTCCAGCTCTTGCTTGAACTTATCACGAGCTTTATCGGTGTTTTCGCCAAACATGGTTAGCGTACGTTTGTATTCACCCGCGGTGAGTTGCTCATACTCAATGTCATGTTTTTTAAGAAGCTTATTGAAGTTAGGCAACTGAGCCACTACCCCAATAGAACCAACAATCGCAAATGGCGCAGATACAATTTGATCACCAATACAAGCCATCATATAACCGCCACTCGCTGCGATTTTATCAACAGAGATAGTGAGCTTCAGTCCTGCATTTTTAATGCGATCCAGTTGAGATGCCGCTAAGCCATAGCCATGCACCATACCACCACCAGATTCTAGACGCAGTAAGACTTCATCACCTTCTTTAGCCACCGCCAAAACACCGGTGATCTCTTCGCGCAAAGCGGCAACTTCTTTTGCATCAATGCTACCATTGAAATCCAGCACAAAAAGATGAGGATCACGATTAGAACTTAAATCACCGGCTTTTGCTGATTTTTTAACATCCTTTTCACGGGCTTTGTGTTTCTCTTTTTCGCTTTTTTTCTCCGCTTTATAACGCGCTTTCAAAAAAGCATCGTCGTGCAAATAATGTTCTAAATGCTCAACCGTCTCTTTGTGCTTTTCGGTCAAGTTAGTGACTTCCAACTCCCCTTTCGCACTGTGATGTTTACCACCGACGGATTTGATAACGACTAACAATACGACGATAGCAACTACAATGGTTGCAATCTTGGCCAGAAACAGACCATAGTCCATCAAAAATTCCAATGTTCTTATCCTCTTTCATGCGAATTAGTGTATTGTAACCATCTTGTCACCAAGACTGAAACGAAATTCTAACAACAAGGAGTCGCTCGTGGATTATTCCGTATCTCCCACTGCACTGCATGATAAAGTTATTCTAGTGACTGGCGCTGGTGATGGCATCGGTAAACAAGCCGCCTTAAGTTATGCAGCCCATGGCGCTACTGTCATTTTGCTTGGCCGAACCGTTGCAAAATTGGAAAAGACCTACGATGACATTGAAGCAGCAGGTTACCCACAGCCCGCTATTATTCCTCTCGATATGCTCGGTGCAACCAAGCAAAACTACCTTGATATGGCAGCCACTATCGAGCAACAGTTTGGCCGCTTAGATGGTATTTTGCACAACGCAGGCCTGCTTGGCGATCTGTGCCCTTTAGAGCAAATTGAAGAAGCAACATTCGATGCCGTTATGCAAGTGAATGTCAAAGCACAGTTTTTGATGACTCAGGCATTGTTACCTCTGCTACGTAAATCTCAAGCAGGGCGCTTGGTGTTTACCAGTTCAACTGTAGGCCATATTGGCCGTGCATTCTGGGGAACCTACTCTATATCAAAATTTGCCACAGAAGGAATGATGCAAGTTCTCGCCGATGAACTGAGCGATACTCCGATTCGTGTTAATGCCATCAACCCCGGCGGCACCCGTACTGGTATGCGTGCGAGCGCCTTCCCAGCCGAAGATCCCAACACGCTAAAAACCCCAGAAGACATCATTCCTCTGTACGTGTATCTAATGGCTCCAGAAAGCGCCGCGGTACATGGTCAATGCATTGATGCCCAACCCAAACGTTAATCTTATCGTCAAATAAACAAGCACTTACCAAATAGTAAGTACTTGTTTGTTTGAACGTCATGTTTAGACTAGAGCTTCTACAAAATAGATATACCCAAATAGTTAATCAACGCCTTTTGGCAAGGAAGTTCCTAACATGAAACTCTACTTTACTCCAGGTGCCTGTTCTCTCGCACCACACATCGTTCTAGAAGAGCTGGGCCTATCTCATGAACTTGATCAAGTTGATCTCAAAGCCAAGAAAACGCAATCAGGCGCCGACTTTTTAGCTTTAAACGCAAAAGGTTACGTTCCTGCACTGCAATTGGACAACGGCCATCTACTGACTGAAGGCTTAGTGATTTCTCAATACCTTGCAGACCTAAAACCAGAAGCAGGTTTGATTCCAGCTGCGGGTGAAGAACGCTACCAACTACAAAGTGTGATGGTGTTCATCTCGACTGAATTACACAAACCTATGGGTTCTATGTTCAATCCAGCCCAATCAGCCGATGCACGTCAAGCAGCAGAAGCGACTCTAACTAAACGTCTTGGTTGGATCGTAGAACAACTTGGTGACAACGATTACCTATTTGCTAACCAGTTCTCGATTGCCGATGCTTACCTATTTACCGTGCTTAACTGGGCAAATATCGTTAAATTCGACTTAACACCATGGCCAACACTTGCTGCATTCTCAGCACGCGTAGCACAGCGCCCAGCAGTTCAAGCCGCTCTGAAAGCAGAAGGTTTAATCTAAGCTTTAGCGCCCAAAAGACTGATTTGGTCATTACCATTGAATAAAAAGCTGAGCAGGCGACTGTTCAGCTTTTTTGTTTATCACCAAGCATCGAATACCTTCTCAAACCTCAGCAAGTCACTGCCACTTCGCCTTTCCAGCCCCTCATCTTCAACCTAAATTGGTGCGATTTTGTCCCAATAGATTTCATCCGCACAAGTTTTTCTTGAATGTTCTCGCAAGAGAAATATACTGTACATATATACAGGTATTTTATTATGTATGAATTGATAGAACAGCTCAAAAACAAACATTGGCTCTGGCAAGGTTCGGAGACGAAAACAACATCCGATTACCAAACGACAGGTTATCCAGAACTGGATACACACTTATGCGGTGGTTTTCCTACCCATGGTGTGGTTGAAATTCAAAGTCCTATTGGTATCGGTGAATTTCGGCTGCTGCTGCCTTATTTACAGCAACACAATGAACGTCTCACGGTATTGATTAATCCGCCAGGAAACGTTCATAGTGAAGCGCTCCAACATGCCGGCCTGATGCTTAGCCAAGTGCTAGTGCTGACTCCACGCAGTGCTAAAGAAGCCCTGTGGGCTGCAGAGCAGTGTTTGAAAAGTGGTGCCTGTAGCCAAGTGTTATTGTGGCAAGAAGAACTCGAAGTGCATCAAGCGAGGCGTCTACAAGTAGCCAGTGAGACGGGCGAAAGTTTGCATTTTCTCTTTCGTCCACAGCAACAACATCTGTTTTCTCTACCAGTTACGCTGAGCCTACAATTGGCAGCAAACAGTGACGGTATTCAAGTCACTATTGCCAAACGGCGTGGTGGCTGGTCGAGTGAACCATTTGTGGTGAATTTTCGTCAGCGCTGGAGCAGTTTAACCAAGCCACTGACCTCACCAGTTGTGGTTCCGTTTCCGATACAAAAGCAAGGATAACGTATGCAAACTTGGTTGTATCTGCATTTTCCATCGCTGCAATTGGATACCATTTTTACGGAAGATGAACGCCCTTTAATATTGGTTAAAGGGCGCGATCACCACATCGTTCAAGCAAGTTCAGCGGCCATCGAAGAAGGGATTCAATTAGGCATGGGACTTGATGCGGCCGCTTCGCTCTGCTCACAATTACAAGTACAGCCATATGAACCAAAGCAAGAAGCCGCCATGCTTGAGCACTTGGCACAATGGCTCTACCTCGTCACCTCGGACATTGTGTTATTTCCTCCGCAAGGGTTACTGCTCAAAGTTACCGATATGCTGACTCTCTATTCGGGTTTAGAAAACTATTGGAAGGCAGTGCAACAACATCTTGCTAATTACCCAACGCATCATCCGCTTCGTTATGGCTATGCGACGGGGTTTTCACCACTGAGCGCCATGCTCCTGGCTAAACAAGCGGAAAACATTCTGACCTTAGATGGAGAAACATTACGCGCACGCTTACTCACCTACCCACTTTCAGCAACTGAACTTAGCCTACAACATCAAGAGAAACTAAGCCGTGTAGGGATTCGCTTAGTAAGCGATCTGATTGCTCTGCCGATGCAAGAGATTGCGCGACGCTTTGATATCGACTTGGTTAACTATGTGGGACGGTTACTTGGGCAATTTCATCATCCCTTACCGTTTTATCATCCAAAAGAGCAATTTCATGGTCACCTTGACCTGCTCTATGAGATCACCAATATCCAATGGTTAGAAAAGCCATTAACACAACTGCTGCAACAGCTGGAGATGTTTTTGCGCCTACGTAACCAAGTGGCTTATGAGTTAGCGCTCACCTTAATTCAACGGGATAAAAAGCAAGAGACACTCACCTTTACCTCTGCCCAAGGTGATTACCACACTGATCGCTGGCTTACGCTATGCCGTTTAACGATGGAGTCGATAAAATTGGAGCACCCTGTGATGGCCTTAACTCTTAAAGTTGTTCGTTCTGCTATTGCCTCTTGCGAAGCTCGTGACCTATTTCAAGGCAATAAAGGGCGGCAAAGCTCATTAGAATTGATAGGGTTGTTGCAAGCCAAACTCGGGACAGAACATGTATTTCGTCCGGCTCGCAGTGATGATCCTCGCCCAGAAAAAGCGACAAGCTACGTTGATCCAATTGTCACACCACCAGCAACACATCGACAAGCGCAACTGCGCCCGACATGGCTTTATCCGACGCCGGAAGCGCTCATTGAACAGGTCACCTTAATCCATGGGCCTGAACGGATCGCCACAGGCTGGTGGGATGGTGAAGCGATCATCCGCGACTATTTTATTGCTCAATCGGCGCAAGGGCGCTGGTTATGGGTTTTTCGCACGCCAGAGCAGCAGTGGTTTATCCATGGGCTATTTAGCTAATTTCCAACCCGTTAACGTTAAGAGCTACAAACAGTAGCCTTCACCTCTTTCAAAGGAGTCCCCATGGCGTACGCAGAGCTGTTTTGTCAGAGCAATTTCTCCTTTTTAACTGGCGCATCTCATGCAGAAGAGTTGGCTTTGCAGGCTGATTTCTTACGTTATCACTCCATCGCCATTACCGATGAGTGCTCTATAGCAGGCGTGGTACGTGCTTATACCGCAATAAAACAGCATCAGTTAGCGATACGCTTAATTGTCGGCAGTCTCTTCTGGCTCAATAATGAATGCCAAGTCGTACTACTTTGCCCCACTCGTCAAGCCTATGCTGAACTCTGTCGTATCATCACCAATGCCCGACGGCGCAGCGAAAAGGGCCATTATCAGCTTTCTGAGTGGGACCTGATGTCAGTAAAACACTGCTTTATTTTGTGGGTGCCGCAAAATAAAGGCCAAGACTTACATTGGGGACAGTGGCTTCAACAATACCATACGGGGAGACTCTGGATCGCGGTCCAGCGTCATCTCAATGCAGATGAACATCAGTATTTGGATCATTGTCGCCAGCTCGCAAGCCAGCTTACTCTGCCGATTACCGCATGCGGCGGCGTATTAATGCACAATGCCACTCGCCTCCCATTACAGCACATTCTTACCGCGATTAAAGAAGGACAACCTGTACAACAGGTTCAATCACACCTACTCACCAATACAGAACGAGCGTTACGTAGCCAAACTAAATTGGAGAAACTCTTTCCTAATCAATGGTTAGCTGAGAGTATCCACATTGCTGAGCAATGCCAATTCACCTTAGACTCATTGCGTTATGAATACCCAAGTGAATTGGTGCCATCAGGAGAAACAGCAATAGGCTATTTACGCCATTTGGTTGAACAAGGTAAACAGCTGCGTTTCCCTACGGGTGTTCCGGCTGAAATTGAACAAATCATCGCCAAAGAGCTGGATTTAATTGAAGAGCTAGATTATCCATTTTACTTTCTCACGATTCACGACATGGTGATGTTTGCCAAGCGTCAGGCCATTCTCTATCAAGGTCGAGGCTCTGCCGCCAACTCGGTGGTCTGTTACTGCTTAGAGATCACCTCCGTCGACCCTCGCCAAATTTCCGTGTTGTTTGAACGTTTTATTAGTAAAGAACGTAATGAACCGCCAGATATTGATGTGGATTTTGAGCACGAACGTCGTGAAGAGGTCATTCAATATCTCTACCAAAAATATGGTCGTGAACGAGCAGCCATTGCCGCTACAGTCATCTCATATCGCTTCAAAAGTGCGGTACGTGATGTGGGGAAAGCTCTAGGAATTGAAGAGTCTCAGTTGGAGTTTTTTATTAAAAACGTCAATCGGCGTGATAAAGACCAAGGCTGGCAAGCACAAGTGGTTGAACTAGGGCTTGCTGCTGGTTCATTAAAAGGCGAGCAATTTATTACCTTGGTTAATGAAATTATGGGCTTTCCGCGTCATTTATCCCAACACGTGGGCGGATTTGTTATCTCCTCTGGTCCGCTTTATGAGCTGGTAGCCATTGAAAATGCCGCCATGCCAGAGCGCACCATCATTCAGTGGGACAAAGATGACATCGAAAGTTTAGGGCTACTAAAAGTCGATGTGCTTGCCCTTGGCATGCTCACGGCAATCCGCAAATGTTTTGATCTGATTGCCAAGCATCATCAACGGCAGTTATCGATTGCCGACATTACGCGTATGCAAGATGACCCGAATGTTTACGGCATGATTCAACGCGCCGATACGGTTGGGGTCTTTCAAATTGAGTCACGCGCACAAATGGGGATGCTGCCCCGTTTGAAGCCTCGCTGCTATTACGATTTGGTGATTCAAATTGCGATTGTCCGTCCTGGCCCCATTCAGGGCGACATGGTGCACCCATTTCTCAAACGTCGCGATGGCTTAGAACCCATAACTTACCCTTCATCCGCAGTGAAACAAGTGCTAGAACGGACGATGGGCGTTCCGATTTTCCAAGAGCAGGTCATTAAGTTAGCCATGGTGGCCGCTGGATTTACCGGCGGAGAAGCTGATCAACTACGCCGAGCAATGGCATCGTGGAAAAAAAATGGTCAACTTGCCAAATTCAAAGACAAACTGATCGATGGCATGGAAAGTCGTGGCTACAGTCATCACTTTGCCCAAACCTTATATGATCAAATTTGCGGCTTTGGCGAATATGGCTTTCCTGAAAGCCACTCGGCCTCTTTTGCCGTATTGGCTTACTGTTCCGCTTGGCTGAAATACTATTATCCTGCGGAGTTTTACACAGCGTTGCTCAATAGCTTACCGATGGGGTTTTACTCACCATCTCAGCTAATTCAAGATGCTAAACGCCATGGAATCCGTGTCGAGTCTGTATGCGTTAATGCTTCCGAATATGATTACACCGTGATCACCGCACAAGATGCTCAGGGCATTCGCGTCGGGCTGCGCCAAGTAAAAGGACTCAGTACCCAAGGAGCATTTACCCTATTAGGTGACCGCCCTGAACAGGGCTTTTGCCATATTAACCAAATCAAACAAATAGGACTTAATCGCAAAGATATCGAAGCCTTGGCATCTGCAAACGCCATGGCACAACTTGCCAATAATCGTTATGCCACGCGATGGGAATTAATGGATAGCGTCAGTGACTTACCGCTGTTTCGTGACTTGCAAGAGCCAGCAGTAGCCCACTATGCGACCCCGAGTAGGGCGGACAATTTAATTGAGGATTATGCCGCGCTTGGATTATCGCTAGAGCATCACCCAATCACACTACTCGAGAGCGCAGGCGCGTTAGGTCATTTTGTCCGGCAACGAGATTTGGCGTTGCAAACTCATCGCTCACTAGTGACGGTTGTGGGTGTTGTCACCGGACGCCAATCGCCAGGAACAGCAGGTGGCGTCACCTTTTTTACCCTCGAAGACGACACGGGCAACATCAATGTCGTGGTATGGCGCGCTACCGCTCGCGCGCAAAAACAACCTTACCTCAACGCCAAGATTTTGATGGTGAAGGGTATTTTGGAAAAAGAAGGTGAGGTTTGTCATGTCATTGCGGGGCGTTTGATTGATATGACGTCACAGCTCGGGAGCTTGCAAGCTAAATCACGCGACTTTCACTAACGTCATTCATACATTAGATGGACTGCTTGCATCCCACTAAAACAGTGAAGGCGCCTTTATGGCGCCTTCACATGGAAATAACGTAACTATTAGAGCAGCTCACGTAATCTATCTTGCGCAATTTGCACTAACATATCAGGCTGGAATTTCGAGATAAAGCGGTTACAACCTACCTTTTCCACCATCGCTTCGTTAAAACTACCACTCAAAGAAGTGTTAAGAGCGATATGCAAATCTTTCATTCTTGGGTCTTGGCGAACTTCAAAAGTGAGTCGATAACCATCCATTTCAGGCATTTCTGCATCGGTGATCATCATTAATAACTCTTCATTAATGTTCTTACCTTGATCGCACCAGCCTTTCAATAAATTCAACGCTTCTAAACCATCACGACACTCAATAATGTTTAGACCAAGCTGTGATAATGTGCCTTTGACCTGATTACGTGCCGTAGTTGAGTCATCAACAATCAATACACGACGACCATCCATTTCCGACATCAAATCTTTATCCAGAACTTCTTCAGAAATGGACACATCATAATCAATGATTTCTGCCAACACTTTTTCTACGTCAATAATTTCAACGATATGAGAACGGTCTGTCTCTTTTACTTGAGTAATCGCTGTGAGGTAGTTTGACCGACCAGACGTTTTCGGTGGTGGCTGGATATCTGTCCAAGTCGTGTTAATAATGTTACGTACCTGCCCAACCAAAAAACCTTGGGTCGAACGGTTATATTCTGTAATGATTAAATTCTGCTCTGGATTTTCAAGACGGCTTTCTGGAAAGCCAATCGCCTTGCGCAAATCAATCACTGGCACAGGCTCGCCTCGTAAAGAAGCCACTCCCGTAATATGCGCATGAGAGCCCGGCATTTTGGTCAACACAGGCACTTTGATCACCTCTTTGACCTTAAATACGTTGATAGCAAAAATCTGACTGCTATTGAGACTAAACAGCAATAGCTCAAGCCGGTTTTCACCCACAAGGTTGGTGCGTGCATCGACCGTATTTAAAACACCTGACATAGAGATTCCCGAAAATAAACAAACTTACATAACATTATAGCCAGTTAATTAGAATGTAAACTCACCGATTGATGAAAATATCGGTAACGTTAAAAAACGCGACCAAGCTTAACCTTCCAAAACTTTCATTAAGAGTAAACCATCGTAGAGAGCTTGCTTAATTAATGCCGCTCCTGGCATGGTCGCCTGCTTATAGAAACGAGATTCAACCAATTGCAAATCATGCTGATAAACCGGATAGCTTTGCTCTTGAATACAGCGCAACAAAGCAGGATAAAGCACATTTTTTGCTTGATTCATCACACCGCCAATCAAAATTTTGTCTGGGTTAAACACGTTAATCATGATCGCAATCGCAGAACCAAGATAGTGGCCTAATTTTTCAATCACATCGATAGCCAATGCATCACCTTGAGCGGCAGCGACACAGATATCTTCAATAGAAAGCTCTTCTTCATCTTTGCTACTTAGTATCGACGCTTCACCATCATGTAGACGAGAAGCGACTTCCGTGCGCAA
Organism: Vibrio tritonius; assembly: GCF_001547935.1. NCBI lineage: Bacteria > Pseudomonadati > Pseudomonadota > Gammaproteobacteria > Vibrionales > Vibrionaceae > Vibrio > Vibrio tritonius. The sequence continues at coordinate 997,808 of NZ_AP014635.1, read as the reverse complement.
TGCTTCCGCACTAGCCACGGTGGCCAAACAACCATTGTTACCGCAATCACAACGCAAGCCATGAGGAGCTACCTGAATATGACTTAAATCGCCAATGCTTCCATGACGGCCCTGCAATATTCGACCATCAACAATAATACCCGCTTCAACACCATGATGAATGGAGATGAGAATAGAATTATCGACATCTTTGGAATGACCAAACAAACGCTCAGCCAAGGCCCATGCTCGCGTATCGTTGGCCACAAACACAGGCAAACCTGTGGCACGAAATATCTCTTCCCCTAACGGCAAGTTATGCACGTGGTAATGTGGCATTTCTAAAACAATGCCTTTTTCAGAATTCACTAAGCCAGGCAAAGTAATTGCAATACTGGTGACGCGATCTACCATTGCTGAATAGGTTTGGAAGAAATCTTTAATTTCAAAGAGTAGCCTCGCCAACAGATCGTCTTGATCTGTTTCATGGATATCGATTTTATTATCGATCAGCACTTCGCCACCAAGCTCATGCAGAGCAAGCGTCAGATAACCGCGCCCTAAACGCATCGACAAAAACTGCCAACCTTCATTATTGGTTTGTAAACCAATGGCAGGACGTCCACGAGAAATAGCTTCTTGGACCGTTGTTTCATGCACCAAATGAGCATCTATTAGCTCACGGGTGATCTTAGTGATACTTGCGGGTGCAAGTTCACTCTCTTTCGACAAATCGATACGAGAAATCGGACCTTTTTGGTCGATGAGTTTATATACACGGCCAGCATTGACCTGTTTGATATGATCAATATGGCCTGGTTGAGCCATGTACATGACGCACTCCAGAAAGAAACAACTACCCAATTTTTTTACTTTGCGAAGTAATTGTGAAGCGATTTGATGGCTACCCGTGACCCTCATCACGTATATATCGAGAAGTTTGCGCCTTAAGTCAAATAGTTAGGCATCTACTTACCTCGCATACACAAAAAGATCGATTTAATTCGCGCTTAGAATTATACCTTTCGCACTGGTAAATTCTTCAATCACTTCCAAACTCTTGATAGTGAGTCACTTTTAGCAGGCATTTCGCCCCCTGTCCTCTCAGGAGTATTTTATGACCAAAGTACAAAGAAGAACCAAAATAGTCACCACATTAGGACCATCAACCGACAAAGATGGCGTTTTGGAAGCTATTATTCGCGCAGGTGCCAATGTCGTCCGCATGAATTTTTCCCATGGCACCGCGGAAGACCATAAGTTACGAGCGCAAAAAGTCCGGGAAATTGCCGCCTCCATGGGCAGAACAGTTGCCATACTCGGTGACTTACAAGGCCCCAAAATTCGTGTATCCACGTTTAAAGAAGGAAAGATTCTACTCAACGAAGGTGACCGTTTTGTGCTTGATGCCGAATTAGCTCCGGGAGAAGGTGACCAAGAAGCCGTTGGTATCGACTACAAAGCATTACCACAAGATGTGCAACGCGACGATATTTTGCTACTTGATGATGGACGAGTCCAATTACATGTAATGTCTGTAGAAGGTTCAAAAGTTCATACACAAGTTCTGATTGGCGGTCCTCTTTCAAATAACAAGGGCATTAACAAAAAAGGCGGTGGCCTCTCTGCCGATGCACTGACAGAAAAAGACAAACGGGATATTCTACTGGCGGCTGAAATAAAAGTGGATTATCTCGCAGTTTCTTTCCCTCGCAATGGCGAAGACATGAAATACGCGCGTCGTCTTGCTCGTGATGCAGGGCTTACCACTCGCATGGTAGCCAAAGTCGAACGGGCTGAAACCGTCGCAACCGACGCCAACATGGATGATATCATCATGGCATCCGACGTTATCATGGTGGCGCGTGGCGACCTTGGGGTGGAGATTGGTGACCCTGAATTAATCGCTGTGCAGAAAAAATTGATAAAACGAGCTCAGGCATTAAACCGTGTGGTCATCACTGCAACTCAGATGATGGAAACAATGATCACCAATCCAATGCCGACTCGAGCTGAAGTCATGGACGTGGCTAACGCTGTATTGGACGGAACAGACGCCGTAATGCTGTCTGGAGAAACGGCGGCAGGTAAGTACCCGGTAGAAACGGTTAAAGCCATGGCAGATGTCTGCGTTGGTGCTGAAAAAATGATCGAATCTAAGGATCAGAATTATCGCATTGCAGGCTCTTTTGCGACAGAAGAAGAAGCTATTGCGATGTCGACTATCTATGCTGCCAACCATCTAGACGGTGTACAAGCAATGGTCATCTTTACTGAGTCAGGTCGTACTGCTTTAATGACATCGCGTCTAAACACCCACTTCCCTATTTTTGCCTTATCCAAAAACGACATTGCACTCAATCGCTGTTCCCTCTATCGCGGTGTGACGCCATTCTACTTTGATAGTAAAGGCCTTGATGGACATGATGTAGCGCAAGCCGCATTAGAGGCACTAAAGAACCAAAAACTATTAGAATTTGGTGACTTAGTGATCATCACTCAAGGCGACATTATGGATGTGGAAGGCTCAACTAACACCTTACGCATTTTGCCTGTGTTGTAATCATCAGTAGAATAAAAACAGCTCTCAAGGGTTCACTTGAGAGCTGCGAAACCGTATAAAAATATACCCAAGTAACCTCAAGATGCGGTTTCAGCGAGAATGTATTCGCTCATAGGCAAGGCACCGATTTGAATACATAGTTATTCTACGTAGAAAATCGGTAACGCAGCATAGGAGCGAATACAACTCGCCCCTTGGGAGCTCATCAACAAGCCCATTTCTGCGCCCAATGACGTTGAAAGGGAATAACCATTCCTTCCGTCATTGAGCTTGACCTGTGCTCGTTGATGAAGCTCTGAAGTCTGCATCTTGAGGTCATTTGGGTATATTATGCAGTAGGGTTATCTGCTGAATTATCGTGATCAATACCGAGCTGATCATAAATGGTTCTACGCGACCATAGTTTAACCGCTCTTTCATAACTGTCGATAAATCGAAAACCCGCTTTAAGTCCTAACTCGTAGTCGTATTGCAAATCCTCTTGACGACTCATTAACGAACCAGAACGCAACGGTTCTTCAGGGGTAATTTGGACAATAAACGTATCATCTGGAGGAGAGGTAATAAATTCTTGTGTCAACGCATAAGTCTGGTAATGCACCATCAGCATGTCTGCTAACCCAGAATCAAATTTATCGCCGAGGAGATGACTCAAGCGGTAAATATCATCAGCCCCAAACAACCAACGCCCACCATTCATAATTTCTAATGCTCGTTTTTGCTCGGCGCGAATACGCTGCTGTGCCAAAAAACTGCCCCAGTCCTGCTTCCACTGCTCTAATTTGTTCTGCCAATGCAGTTGAATATGGTTTAGTGAATCACGAAACCAAGTCACCTTCTGCTGATGCATATCCAACTCAAGGTGCTCCTCCATCCCCTGAGCAATGCACTCTGTACGAACAATAGCAATGAACCGTGCACCACGTCGCCACGCTTCCTGCACCGGAATAGCAGCAGATACACCACCATCAACAAAAGATTGATTACCAACAGTAACAGTGCCCTGATAAAGGCCAGGAATAGCACATGTCGCGGTAAGGACCTCTCGCCAATCTTTTTGCAACATCGGCAAATAATGATCGGCTAGCGAAGGTATCGCGGTTACGGCGGCAAACGCTTTTTTTTGCGATCCCAACGTTCGTCGTCCCATATCGACATCAAGCTTGTAAGGAAAATCTAAGATTTTATCCAGAGCCCAATCCAAATTAAGATACTGCTTACGGCGGATATAGCTAAAAAGATGAAAGAAAGAAGGGTTAGTGGTTAACTCCATAATGAAAGAGCGGCTTAAACCATGCTGACGACAAATAAAAGGGCACAGGTTTAACGCTCCAGCAGAGGTGCCAAAATAGTCATTAAAAGGGTCAAAATTAGACAAAATAAAAGCATCGAAAACCCCAGCAGTAAAAATACCTCTCTGCCCCCCACCTTGGGCGACTAACGCATTTTTACCACCGAGAAATTTCGATAATTGCAGCTCATCAACCTGTGTGTTGATTTCGGATACCGTTCCACTATTTCGCTCCATTAGCAGAACAACCTATTCCAACATGCCAAATTACGAAGCAATGGCAACACAACCAAAACCAATAAAAACAGCAAAGCAAATGGCGGTAATGATCAAAGAAGCTTTTAGTTCGAAGTTCATACACATCTCCTTAAGTTAATCGGCATCAGCCTAAATTATGAGCATAGCCGAAATTCCCCCTCATTACATATCGTTAGCGTCACACAATTGAACCGTGTTAGAACAGATTGATCACGTTTCTTCAACGCAAGAACAATCACTCTCAAATCACTTTATGCTATACCCAAGTAACATAAGTTAAGCAACCCGAAGTCAAAAGTGGTGTGATACTCTACATTGTGATTAAAAATCAGTCGTTGGCACTAAAAATTAAATCAGGCTCATCATTTATATATTGCTAATTTGTTAGTGAATTCCACTGGGTAAATAGCAAATCATTATAATTTCACACTAATTATTCATATCTAATTAAATGAATAAGCCACAAAGATGCACCAAGATCACATTTACATTCTATTGCCATGCCCAGAAGAAAATTGTAGTCTCAAATTTAACGCGTAGCTGAATATATCAGATTTCGCAAACACACATCATTTTTATTAGCATAATATTCTGAGTTCTCGTTATCCAACAACACTTATAACTAACATTTTGCTAGTTCATGGAAGATACAAATAGAGATTTCGTAACATACTAGATGCTCTGTTTATTATATGTCCCGAAATCAACAGCACGGGTAACGAGAAGCTTCATAACTCGGAGTGGTAAGGAGTAGACTATGAAGCGCGAACAATGGGGATCTCGAGTCGGTTTTATCTTAGCCGCAGTAGGATCAGCAATTGGTTTAGGAAACATTTGGCGTTTTCCATATATGGCATATGAGAATGGCGGCGGTGCCTTTTTCATTCCTTATTTATTTGCCATGATCACCGCAGGTATCCCATTTATGATCCTTGAGTTCAGTATGGGACAGCGTCACCGCGGCAGCGCACCAAAAACCTTAAAAGCCATTAGCCAAAAATTTGAATGGTTAGGTTGGTTCCAAGTGGGCATTGCAGCCATCATTGCCGTTTATTATGTTGCTGTAATCGGTTGGGCTATTTCTTACTTTGGGATGTCGTTCACCCAAAGCTGGGGAACAGATACTAACGCTTATTTCTTCTCGAACTACCTACACTTAGGGGATAACTCACCAACCAACCTTGGTTCAATCCAATGGGGTATTGCCTTTGCAATGCTGATCGCATGGGGCGTAACTTACGCTGCGATTGCTGGTGGCGTTAAAGCAGGTATCGAACGTGCATCCAAAATCATGATGCCAGTTCTATTTGTAATGGTTATTGCGTTAATCGCTCGCGTCATCATGCTGCCTGGCGCTATTGAAGGTGTGAACTACATGTTCCAACCTGACTTTAGCAAAATTTGGGACGTAAAAGTTTGGGCTGCAGCCTATGGCCAAATCTTCTTCACCCTAAGTATCGGCTTCTCGATCATGCTGGCGTACTCGAGTTACCTCCCTGAGAAATCAGACATCACTAACAACGCTTTCATGACAGTGCTGATCAACTGTGGCTTCTCTATCCTAGCAGGTATCATGATTTTCTCCGTACTAGGTTACATGTCTGCTACACAAGATAAGCCAATTACCGACGTTGTTTCTGCAGGTGTAGGCCTAGCATTTGTGACGATTCCTGCGGCGATTAACCTATTGCCAATGCCATACATCCTAGGGCCAATCTTCTTCTTTGCCCTTGTTGTGGCAGGCTTCAGCTCACATATTTCATTGATGGAAGCAGTTACCTCAGCAATTATTGACAAAATGCACTGGAGTCGTCGTAAAGCAGCGACGATCGTGTGTGGTATTGGTCTTGTTGTTTCAATGGCTTATGCGACAAACGGCGGTTTATTACTGCTCGACTTAGTCGACCACTTTGCTAACAACATCGGCATTATCGCAAGCTGCTTAGTTGAGCTACTTCTAATGACTTGGTTAATGAACGTCAAAGAGTCTCGCGAATACGTGAACAACCAGTCTGATTTCAAAGTAGGTTTTTGGTTTGACGTGTGCCTGCGCTTCATTTCACCAGCAATCCTTGCCGTTATCATCGTAACCGAACTAAACACTCTGTTTACGACCGGCTACGGCGGCTATGACCTGACATTAGGCTGGATCATGATTGCAGCACTATTTGTGATTGGCATTGCCATCAACGTATCAAGCAAAAATAACAACCGTACAGGAGCAGAAGCATGACAACAGGTGCCATCATTATGATGATCGTCGGTGTATGCATTACTTGGGGCGGTGCTGCTCTTTGTATTCGCAAAGCAATGGCTAACAGCTAATTGCTACCACGATCAAACGAACAAAAGCCGATACTTTACGTATCGGCTTTTTACTATCTTGTTCAACGGAATGTGCACTAGAAGCGATAAGTTACACCAACAGCTGCTCCTAATTGCAAATCTGGTCCGGAATAAAGATCCAGTTCGGGATGCACTTGACCATACACATCAATATGTTTGTTGGCAGCCCAATTCACGCCCACCGGTACTCGCACACCAAATTCGTCATGATCCCATTGTGACCAACCACCAGCGCCGACGTACCAAGTCACAGGAATGGAAGGATCGTTAAACTGACCACGCTCAAATATGTAGTCAAACGCCGCCCCTTGATTCCCTAAGACAAAACGATATTGACCGTCAACATCAAATACAGCACTCAACTGCTGATCGACTGCCATACCTATTGCCAGCTTATTCTCCTCCTCGGCATGCGCCAAAATTGAAAAGCTCAATAATCCCAACGCGAGAATCCCTACTTTTTTCATTACCATTTTCCTGAATTTGCTCATTCACTACCAAAACTGTAACGACTACTGTTATGAATCTTGTCAATGAAACGTGAGGAGATTTCAAGAACTTCCCCTCCATCCTTATAAGGACAGGCATCGTAAGATACCTATCAATAACAGACTTTCTTACGAGGACAGGCACTATAAAATACGAGGACAGGCACTATAAAATACGTTTCGGTAACGGGCTTTCTTAAGAGGACAGGCACCACAGGTACGAGGCTCTCTTATAAGGACAGACACGATAAGAAAGATGATAAAATCAAGATAAGCTATAGATATATAAAGAAAAAGCCAGCTATGAAGCTGGCTTTTAATTTCTATGCTAGTTGGAGCTAGTTAACTTCTACATCCGTAGAGTAACGATTGTCGTGGTAGGGTTTTCTGCCAAAGGCGTAATATTGAGACCCGCTGTACAAGGCATAAAGCCCAACTGTACAAACACACAATGCAATCTTGTAAAACTCACGTTCAAAGTAAGTCTTTTTATCAACAGGACTACCATCCACTCTAGACACCACACTCACTCGCAAGAAGAAACGAGCTAATGAATTGCCAAGATAGCGATAACAAACCCACTGATACCCCAAATACATACCGATAAAGAGCACGAGAATAAACACACATATGGCTAGCATTAGGGGTAATGCTGCGTTCCCGGTTGAGGAAATAAGTCCCTTATAATCAGGATGTCTCGCACTTACCCCCATGATGGCGTAATACACGCCACCGATGAGAACCTGAGCAAACATTTTTACGATTTGAAAATCGATAACGAATGCCCCGGTGCGTTTAAATTTCTCTTTAATACTCATTACTTACCAAGTTTAGAGTTAATCTGCGCTTTGTAAGTTGCAGCTTGAGCACCGTAAATCGCTTGGATACCAGTGTCGCCAACTTTCACTAGACCACGAGCGCCTAGTTGAGTTGTCCAGTATTCGTTGTCTTTAACGATAGATGAATCTTTAACTGTGATACGTAGACGAGTGATACATGCGTCAACATCACCAATGTTGTCTTTACCACCTAGGGCTTCGATCATTGCGTCAATTTTCGCATCGTCTTGACCCGCTGCACCTGATTTTGCATCACGGTAGTCTTGTTTAGACACAACCGCTACAGCACTACCTTTACGGCCTGGAGTTTTAACGTCGAATTTCAGGATGTACCAACGGAACAGGAAGAAGTAGATGAATGCGTAAACAATACCTACTGCAATGATGTAATACCAGTGGTTATCAACACCTGTAACACCTGGAAGAATACCGAACAATGAGAAGTCGATGAAACCGCCAGAGAATGTCATACCAACTTTAACACCTAGCATATCCATTAGTAGGAATGAGATACCTGCCAATGGCACATGTAGGAAGTAGTAAAGCGCTGGAGACAAGAACAAGAATGTAAATTCGATTGGTTCAGTAATACCAGTCAAGAATGCAGTCAATGCAACAGAGAACAACAAACCACCAGCGGCTTTACGGTTTTCTGGGTCAACAACAGAGTACATAGCGTAAGCTGCTGCAGGCAGACCAAACATCATGAATGGGAATTTACCAGTCATAAAGTTAGTTGAAGAGAATTGTGAGAAGTCGCCGCTTGCTAGAGAAGCGAAGAAGATGTTTTGAGTACCTTTAACAACTTCACCAGCGATATTTGCAGTACCACCGATTTCTGTTTGCCATAGAGGCAAGTAGAACACGTGGTGTAGACCTACAGGGATCAATGAACGTTCAATGATACCGAAGATGAATGATGCAACGTAACCCATACCAGAAGCACGAAGGTCACCTAGAGCAACACCGATAGCACCAAATGCAGCACCGAAGAAAGGCCAAATAAAGGTTAAAACGATACCGTAGAACAATGCAGCAAATGCACTGATGATAGGAACGTAACGTGCACCACCGAAGAAACCTAGGTAATCAGGTAGTTTCGCATCGTGGTAACGGTTGTGTAGAACAACAGTAACTGCACCAGCGATCAGGCCACCGAACACACCCATACTTAGCGTGTTGTGGATACCTAGCATATCAGCAAGGATACCTGAATAGTGGCTGCCCATCAGAATAACAGTGTTTGAAGAGGTATCGATCATACCGCCCACAACCAATGTTTTTGCGATAGCAACGTTCATTACCAGGTAAGAAATTAATGCTGCTAGTGCTGCTGCACCTTTTTCAGCTTTTGCAAAACCGATTGCAATAGCCAATGCGAACATTACTGGTAAGTTTGCGAATACGATATTACCTGCAGCAGTCATTACTTGTAAGAAACTGTTTAGTGCAGTGCCGTCTTGTAATATACCGATTTGGTAAGCTTCAACCATGGTTGGGTTGGTAAAACTACCACCTATACCCAACATAATACCGGCAGCTGGAAGCAAAGCTATCGGTAGCATGATCGCTTGAGAAAGTTTACTAAAGAAACCTTTCATAGATTTATGCTCCTGATTAAGTTATTAGAATGATTGGTCCTAACGGCACACCCCCGTAGCCATAGTGTTAGTCCCAAGAGGAAATGTAACTGCATGTTGCATTATATTTTCCGGCTCTAAATATATCTTGATGAGCCTCAAACTTTCTAGTTAGTAACGAAATTTAGTTTCAAAGTAATAAATAGATCACAATAAAAACCACTAAAACAATCACACTAAATGTCGATTATCTCACTGTTTTATATTAATTTTTCATTACAAAATCAATAATTTCGCGTCGCAAAGAAATTAACCAAAAACATTTTTCTCTAAGAAAAACAACCCCACCCTACTTTTTGTTTATCAATTAGCCAAACCAATCAAATAAACAGCAATAAGCCACAAAAAATCGGTTTCAGCAATAAAAATGGGAGCCAGAGCTCCCTTTTGTTCATGAACTAAATTTTTATCGTAAAAAAAGATCTGCAAAGTTCTGGGTGGTTTTTTGAGCAACCTCAGCAAGGGACACACCTTTAAGCTGTGCAATATACGCCGCCACTTCAACAACATACGCTGGTTGGTTCTGTTTACCACGATGAGGCACCGGCGCTAGGTAAGGAGAATCGGTCTCTATGAGCAAACGTTCAAGGGGAAGTTGCTTCACCACCTCTTTCAACTCATTCGCTTGACGAAAGGTCACAATACCAGAGATAGAGATATAAAATCCTAGTTCTAGCGCCGCGTGTGCAAAATCAAGATCCTCTGTAAAACAGTGAATCACACCGCCACACTTATCCGCACCACCTTTACGTAAAATGTCCAATGTATCTTGACGAGCATTGCGTGTATGGATGATTAACGGCTTGTTCAATTCAACTGCAAGGTCAACCTGTTGGGTAAAACGCAGCTTTTGCAAGTCTGCTGTTTCAGGTTGATAATGGTAATCCAACCCCGTTTCACCAACCGCAACAACCCTTGGCATCGATGCAAAACGGCGCAGAGTATCTAACGAAAAATCACTTTCGACATCTAATGGATGAACCCCAACTGACGCATGAACGTTTGGAAAAGGTTCGATCATCTCCATCATGTGTGGAAAAGAATCCAATGTACAACCGACGGATAAGAAGGCGTTTACATTAGCTTGTGATGCCTTATCTAATACATCAGCAACACCATTGTGTAATTCGTCGTAATCCAGTTTATCTAAGTGACAATGGGAATCTACAAACATGAATCCTCGTTATTAATGTTAAACAGCCATTGAGTGACCAGCAGCTCTGCATTGAGGCCGCTAAAGGCTCTCAAGCGCTCTTTTAGCTCAATCAAGGCTTGTGAATGTTGATAAAGAGTATTGTAGCTCAGTAAGCGTGCCAACTCTTTCGCGCCAGGAAGTGCGTCCTGTGTGGCAATACCAAAATGTACTTTTTGCGCATCGCTCATTAAGTACCAGAGCCAATTCAATCTCACTGAGGGCTCCTCTGCGACCAGCTGAGCACATTGAAGTGACTCCGTGACATCACCCGAGACTGAACTGATAAACGCCCGCTCAAGAGCATTGAGCTGCTTTACACCATCAGACTCAACAAACTTAAGGGTCATTAAAGGGGCGTTATCGTGCAAGTGCGCCGCATATTCCGGAATGGATGTATTCAACTGTGTAGCGACCCACTCACTTGCTTGATGAGCACTAGGAACAGCAATATTGATCAACTGACAACGGCTCACAATGGTTGGCAATAGTTGATTTAGCTGGTGAGTCACCAAAACAAACACACACTTCTCAGGAGGCTCTTCCAAAGTTTTAAGTAATGCATTCGCTGCTGATTCATTCATTGCTTCAGCAGGTTCAATAACGATAAGTCGAAAACCATTTAGCTGTGACGATTCCAATGCAACCCGATTACATTGACGAATTTGGTCAACGGTAATCGCCTTACCTTCTTTTTCTGGCCGAACTTCATGATAGTCAGGATGGGTACCAGATTGCATCAAATCACACCCGTGACAAAAACCACACGGCTCAGTATCGCTGCCAGTACACATTAAGGTGTTGGCAAACTGCGTAACAAGCGCTTCCGTCCCCAAGCCTCGTTGAGCATGAATAAGCGTCGCGTGAGCAAAAGAATTACTCTGTAAACGTTGTTGCCATTGTTGCCAAGGTTGCAGCAACCAAGGGTAAAGAGTCGCCATCATTGTTCCTTTGCTACTGGGCTAACCATGTCTCAAGTGCTGCACGAATATCTGCCGCTACTTCGTCTATGCTTTGCTGCGCATTGATCATCACTATCAAATCATCCGTAGCTGCAAGTTCTTGATAACGAGCACGAGTACGCTCGAAAAAACTGATGTCCATTTTTTCAATACGATCCAACTCTCCTCGACCACGAGCACGCTCTAACCCCACTTTCGGATCAATGTCTAAATACAAGGTGAAATCGGGTTTGAAATCGCCAAGTGCAGTTTGTTTTAACGCTTGCATCGTCGCGTTACTCAACTGACGACCACCACCTTGGTATGCCTGAGAAGAAAGATCATGGCGATCTCCAACCACCCAGTCACCACGAGTAAGGGCGGGTTTAATCACGTTTTCAACTAACTGTACACGCGCTGCATACATCAACAGCAGCTCCGTCATATCCTGCAGCACTTCACCTTCATGCTCTTCTTTTACTAGTGCACGCATTTTTTCTGCCAACACGGTACCACCAGGTTCACGTGTTCGGACAATATTTCCAACTTGATGAGCCGCTAATGTCTCAACGACTGTCTGAATTGCAGTGCTTTTACCCGCCCCTTCAAGGCCTTCGATGACAATAAATTTACCGTTCATTTATGCTTTCTAAGATAGTTTAAATAGGCGCGTACCGCGCGATTGTGCTCACTTAAAGTTTTTGAGAACACATGTCCTCCGTCCCCACTGGCAACGAAGTATAAGTAACTTGATTGTTCTGGATTCACCGCAGCATTGATGGCATTTTTGCCCACCATTGCAATAGGTGTCGGTGGCAAACCAAAAATCACGTACGTGTTATAAGGAGTTGGCCTGCGTAAATCGGGTTTACGAATATTCCCCTTATAGGCATCCCCCATCCCGTAGATAACCGTAGGATCGGTTTGCAACCGCATCCGTTTATTAAGACGGTTTACAAATACAGACGCGATTCGCTCTCGTTCACTCTCGATTGCTGTCTCTTTTTCGATAATAGAGGCCAAAGTAAGCGCGTCATAGGGTGTTTTTAGTGGCAGTTTATCTTGGCGATGTTGCCAAGCATCATTAAGCACAGCCATTAATTTGTGGTGAGCACGACGTAAGATATCAATATCGCTCTCGCCTGCCGTAAAGTGATACGTTTCCGCGAGAAACAAACCTTCAAGCTTACTGCGGTCAATGCCGAGAAGCTTCGCAATTTGCTGTTCAGATTTGTCACCTAAGGTATGAGTGAGATAAGGCGCTTTCGCCAGCAATGCAAGCCACTCATCAAATCGACTGCCCTCAACAAACGTAATCGCGAATTGATGCTCTTTGCCAGAACGAAACAGTTCAATTGCGTCATTGAGCGACATATTCGGTTCAAGTTGGTAAGTACCTGCTTTGATTTGCACCAGTTCGGGATGCAAGCGTCGCACAAATTTCTCGGCAAAGCTGGTCTGTACCCACCCTTTATCTTTAAGCAAAGAGAACGCACGATTAATATTGGCACCAGAAGGAATGGTCACTATCTGCTCTTGTTGAACAGTCAGTGATTGTTTGAGATAGGCATTAACTGCATGATTAATATAAAAATAGCCACTCGTCGCAAGGATAAATAAAGCGATAACAATGACAGCGAGTTTCTTTAGCACGAATGAAAAATCTCCTGAAAGCGTCGTGTTTGTTTTCCTATTTCATAGCGTTCGATACCAATTTGGCATACGGGAGCTACCCCTAGAATTGCGTTAGAAGCAAACACCTCATCGGCACAAGTGAGAGCAGTAAGTGAAAAGTCACCAACTTGAACGCTAAGCCCTAAAGCGTTTGCTCGTTCCAAAATGACACGACGAGCAACACCAGCCACACCAGCTCGTTCAAGTGATGGAGTAAATAGCTGGTTCGCTTTAATCCAAAATAGATTAGCCATTGTTGTTTCCACAACACGCCCCTCTACATCACAACATACCGCATCACTAAAGCCTTGTTGCTCAGCTTCTGCTTTTAATAATACCTGTTCAAGGCGATTATTATGTTTATGCCCGGCTAATAAAGGATTAATTCCCAAACGTTGTTGACACAAACCTAACTCTAGCCCATCGACTTGCCATTGACGATAATGCTCAGGAAACGCAAAGTGGCTAATAGTAACATTGGGAACAGTCACTTGAGTAGGGCTATATCCACGTCCGCCATTTCCGCGGCTAACATGCAGTTTAAGCCCTGCCTGAGATGCTGGCAGCGTGGCATTAGCCAGCCAGTTATTCACTAAAGACCAATCGGGCTGCGTAATACCAAGTTTGGCTAAACACGCTTGCATACGCTCTAGGTGGTAATCCCAAAATTGAATCTTACCATCACAAGTCAGCATAGTCGTGAAGCAACCATCACCGTATTGGAACGAACGATCACCAACGGAAATATGCTGTGTCGCTTGGCCGTTTACCCAAATCATCTTAGCTCCCTTTCGACTTTTGGTTCCCTAAAAAAGCAAACGGCTTAATGCTAAGCATCAAGCCGTTCGAATACAAGCATCAATGTAACCGCGTATTACTGCATACGTTTGAAGATCAGTGAACCGTTAGTACCACCGAAACCAAATGAGTTACAAATCGCGTATTCCATACCTTCTACTTTACGTGCGGTATTTGGAACTAAATCGATATCCAAACCTTCTTCTGGATTTTCCAGGTTAATGGTTGGCGGAACGATTTGGTCAACTAGCGACATAATAGTGATGATAGACTCTACAGAACCGGCAGCACCTAGAAGGTGACCAGTCATAGATTTAGTCGAAGAAACAAGAACTTGCTTCGCACCTTCTTCACCAAGAGCCAGTTTAATGCCTTTCACTTCAGCAACATCACCTGCAGGAGTTGATGTACCGTGCGCATTCACATAACCGATTTGAGTGCCTTCTAGACCGGCATCACGTAGTGCTGCAGACATTGCTAGCGCACCGCCTGAGCCATCAGAGCTAGGCGAAGTCATGTGATAAGCATCACCAGACATACCAAAACCAACAAGTTCAGCATAGATTTTAGCGCCACGAGCTTTTGCGTGTTCATATTCTTCAAGAACGATAACACCAGCGCCATCACCTAGAACAAAACCATCTCGGTCTTTATCCCAAGGGCGAGAAGCTTTTTGCGGTTCATCATTACGAGTAGAAAGCGCTTTAGCCGCACCGAAACCAGCCATTCCTAGTGGCGTTGATGCTTTTTCAGCACCACCAGCCACCATTGCGTCTGCATCGCCGTAAGCGATCATGCGAGCCGCATGGCCAATGTTATGTAGACCTGTCGTACATGCTGTAGAAATCGCGATATTTGGACCACGTAGACCACGCATAATAGAAAGGTTACCAGCAACCATGTTTACGATGGTTGAAGGGACGAAAAATGGGCTAACCTTACGTGGACCCTTTTCGACTAATGCTGTGTGACCAGCTTCGATCAGGTCAAGACCACCGATACCAGAACCGATAGCTACACCTACGCGGGGAGCATTTTCTGCGGTGATTTCTAGACCTGAGTCATTCAAAGCTTGAATGCCAGCAGCGATGCCGTACTGGATAAACAAATCCATCTTACGAGCATCTTTTTTAGACATGTACTCTTCGCAATCAAAATCTTTTACTAGACCTGCGAAACGAGTTGAAAAATTAGTAGTATCAAAGTGTTCGATATTTACGATACCACTTTGACCAGCTAGCAGGGCTTTCCAAGAAGATTCTACTGTGTTGCCTACCGGTGACAACATACCCATGCCAGTGACAACGACACGACGCTTGGACACGATCATATTCTCCGGAATTGAAAAATTCTATGAGAGGTATAGATGACTGATAAAAACTCAGGCGGCCAGAGGGCCGCCTGGGAGAGATATTACTGAGCGCTGTTTACGTAGTCGATCGCAGCTTGAACAGTAGTGATTTTCTCTGCTTCTTCATCAGGAATCTCAGTGTCGAATTCCTCTTCTAGAGCCATTACTAGCTCAACAGTGTCTAGAGAATCAGCACCTAGATCTTCAACGAAAGAAGCTTCGTTTTTAACTTCTGCTTCGTCTACACCTAGCTGTTCAACAATGATTTTCTTTACGCGTTCTTCGATGTTGCTCATTTTTTCTTTTCCTTTACAGATTTCGCCTAATGCGATGATTCCGTAGTTTATTAGAACTAGGGAAAGTTGCAAGTGTGACCTTGCTGGTCAAACCACAAAATTGATGATTTTAACCGAAATTCACACCAAGATTGATATAAATCATGCACAAATAATGCGCAAGTTTAGATCAAGTTTCGTATAGAGCCGGGATTTTAACACAGTTTTTCCAGACTCAATACGAATATGGCATTAAACCATGTACATGCCACCATTTACGTGCAAAGTTTCGCCCGTAATATACGCTGCTTCTGGAGATGCCAAGAATACAACTGCGGAAGCAATTTCACGAGGATCACCAAGGCGACCCGCTGGAACTTGTGACAAAGTTGCTGCACGCTGTTCGTCGTTTAGCGCTTTTGTCATATCAGTTTCGATAAAACCAGGTGCTACAGTATTCACTGTTACGCCACGAGAAGCAACTTCACGTGCCATAGATTTAGTGAAACCAATTACACCCGCTTTAGCTGCTGCGTAGTTAGTTTGACCTGCGTTACCCATAGTACCAACAACAGAACCGATGTTGATAATACGGCCATGACGTTTTTTCATCATGCCGCGTAACACAGCTTTAGATAGACGGAAGATAGATGTTAGGTTGGTATCCAGAATATCTGTCCACTCATCATCTTTCATACGCATCAGTAAGTTATCACGTGTAATACCGGCATTATTAACCAAAATGTCCACGCCACCAAACTCATCAGTGATGTTTTTTAGAACCGCTTCAATAGATTCTACATCTGTTACATTTAATGCTAGACCTTTGCCGTTTTCGCCAAGGTATGCACTAATGGCTTCAGCACCACTTTCGCTGGTTGCAGTACCAATCACTTTAGCACCACGTTCAGCCAATAATTCAGCAATCGCTTTACCAATACCACGGCTTGCGCCAGTGACAAGAGCCACTTTGCCTTCAAGATTCATGAAATTACTCATGTCTAATTTCCTACTCTTTACTTAACAGCATCAAGAGAAGCTACGTCATTGACTGCAGCTGCATCTAGCGCTTTAACGATACGTTTAGTCAGGCCAGTTAACACTTTACCTGGACCCATTTCGATCAGTTTTTCGATGCCTTGTGCGTGCATTTTCTCTACACCTTCAGTCCAACGCACTGGGCTGTAAAGTTGACGTACAAGCGCATCTTTAATTTTTTCAGGAGCAGTTTCTGCAGCAACATCAACGTTGTTGATAACTGGCAGTTTAGGCTCGTTGAATTCGATAGCCTTTAATGCTTCCGCTAACTTGTCTGCGGCTGGTTTCATTAGTGCACAGTGAGATGGCACAGAAACAGGAAGTGGAAGTGCACGTTTTGCACCCGCTTCTTTACATAGAGCGCCAGCGCGTTCTACTGCTGCTTTTTGACCAGCAATAACCACTTGACCTGGTGAGTTGAAGTTTACAGGAGAAACCACTTCACCTTGCGCTGCTTCGTTACAAGCCTGCGCGATTGCATCATCAGCCAGACCGATAATTGCATACATAGCGCCCGTACCAGCAGGAACCGCTTCTTGCATCAGTTGACCACGTAGAGCCACCAATTTAATCGCTTCTTTAAAGTCGATAACACCAGCACAAACCAACGCTGAGTATTCACCCAAGCTATGACCAGCAAGAACTTCTGGCTGTTCTAAGCCCAGCTCTTGCCAAACACGCCAAATAGCAACAGATGCTGCTAGCAATGCAGGCTGTGTACGGAAAGTTTGGTTCAAATCTTCTACAGGACCATCTTGTACAAGTGCCCACAAATCGTAGCCTAAAGCTTCAGACGCTTCAGCGAAAGTTTGTTTAACAACATCATACTGTTCACCAAGATCAGCAAGCATACCTACAGCTTGAGAACCTTGACCCGGAAAGACGATAGCAAACTTGCTCATGTTTTTTTCCTTCAATAGCAATCATGATAGGGAATCGGAGTCGGCTCCCTAATCATTAGAATCAGAATTAAAACTTAACTAGGGCAGAGCCCCAAGTAAAACCACCACCGAATGCTTCAAGCAGTAGTGTCTGACCGCGTTTAATACGGCCATCGCGCACTGCTTCGTCGAGTGCGGTCGGAACCGTTGCTGCAGACGTATTACCATGTCGATCAAGAGTAACAACGACTTGATCAAGCGACATAGACAATTTCTTTGCTGTCGCTGAAATAATGCGTAAGTTTGCTTGGTGAGGAACTAACCAATCCAACTCAGACTTATTCATATTATTAGCAGCAAGCGTTGTTTTCACGAGACGAGACAACTGAGTCACTGCCACTTTAAATACTTCATTACCTGCCATGTGCAGCCATTTGTCCGTGTCACCGCTACCGCGCTGAGGGACTTCAAGGCTGAGCAAATCACCAAACTCACCATCGGCATAGATATGAGTAGAAAGAATACCTGGCTCTTCACTTGCACCAATCACAACAGCGCCTGCGCCATCACCAAACAGGATAATGGTTGAACGATCTGTTGGATCACAGGTTTTTGATAATGCATCAGCACCGATCACCAATACATTTTTACACATTCCTGATTTAACATGCTGATCGGCAATAGAAAGCCCATACATAAAGCCAGAACATGCAGCTGCGATATCAAATGCTGGGCAGCCTTTGATACCTAAATTACCTTGTACCTGACATGCAGATGACGGAAATGTATGACTGCCGCTAGTAGTTGCGAGAATAATCATGTCGATATCGTCTTTATCGATACCGGCCATCTCAATCGCATTCTTCGCAGCAATGGTTGCCATGTCCGCTACGGTTTCGTTTTCGGCAGAAATACGACGTTCACGAATCCCGGTACGAGTTACGATCCACTCATCACTTGTGTCTACCATTTTCTCTAGGTCCGCATTTGTGCGAATCTGAGATGGCAGGTAGCTGCCTGTTCCTAATATTTTGCTATTCATGAAGACTAATAATGCCTCTCGAGTAAAACCGCTTCCAAACGATCGCTTATCCGGCTGGGTACTTGTCGTTTAATTTCGTGTACCGCCTCGGAAATTGCATTTACGACAGCGGATACATCAGCTCTTCCATGACTTTTTATGACAATGCCGCGCAATCCTAGCAAACTTGCACCGTTATACTGGTCGGGGTTCAGTGTTTTTAGTTCGATAAATAAATCTGAAAACAGTTTTCGAGCAATCCAACCCTTTATGGATGAAGCTGAAAAACAAGCTCTAAGCTTATCAATAAAGAGTTGAGCAGTGCCTTCACATGCCTTCAAACAGACGTTGCCAACAAAACCATCACAAACGACTACGTCAGCAACATCGAGAAGTAACTGATTACTTTCAATATAACCGATATAGTTTACCTCTTGTGTTTGATTGAGCATTTCCGCACAACGTTTGACAAGGTCGTTACCTTTTATTTCCTCAGCACCGATATTTAATATCGCAACGCGTGGAGCTCGCCCTAAATGTTCCTCAGCTAACGCTGCACCCATCACGGCAAATTGAAACAAAGAGTCTGCATCACTCGACACGTTTGCCCCTAAATCGAGCATCCACGTCTTATGTCCGCTGGCCGTTGGAAGGGCCGAGACTAACGCAGGTCTATCGATACCAGGTAATAGTTTAAGTCGAAATCGGGAGAGTGCCATTAATGCACCGGTATTTCCGGCGCTAACACATGCATCGGCTTTCCCTTCAGCCACAAGGTCAATAGAAACTCCCATGGAGGTTCCTGCACTGTGACGAAGTGCGAGCGAAGGTTTCGCTGAGTCAGATATCGTCCGATCACAATGCACAATGCTCAAACGAGCATCTGCTTTGCAACCCAACAGAGACAATTGGTGGGCAATTTGCGACTGGTCACCCACGAGGGACACTTTCAACTCAGGGAAATGCGACAGTGCCTGCACGGCGGCAGGCACTGTGACACGGGGACCGAAATCACCGCCCATTGCATCAAGTGCAACGGTTAAATTATGCAAAGGTCAACCTTACTTGTTGATAACCTTTTTGCCACGGTAGTAACCGTCAGCAGTCACGTTGTGACGTAGGTGAGTTTCACCAGAAGTCGCATCTACAGATACAGCAGCAGTAGTTAGTGCATCATGTGAACGACGCATACCACGACGTGCACGTGATTTACGGTTTTGTTGTACGGCCATTGACCCTACTCCTATGTTAAGTAATGTTTGGAGAATTTATTTCTTCAAACTTTTTAAAACATCGAATGGATTCGGCTTTTCTTCCACAATTTCTTCTGGAAGTTCACCAAACACCAAGTTGTTTGAATTAACGCTACATTCAGACTCATCATGCATCGCAACTTGGGGTAAGTTTAGAATGAACTCGTCTTCAACTAGCTGAATAACATCAAGTTCACCGAAATCGTTAAGATCTACCAAATCATACTCTTCCGGAGCGTCTTCTTCACTTTTCGCACTGTAGTAAGGCGTATAAGTAAATTCGACATCGCACTCATGTGCGAAAACTTCATTACAGCGTTGACACTCTAAATCAACTTGTATGTTAGCTTTACCAGAGATAACAACAAGTCGCTGTTCATCTAACCCAAATGACAATGACACTTGAGCGTCGCGTTTAACGCCTTCGACCGATTCTGTTAAGCGCTTGAAAAGACTGACTTGGATGATGCCATCGTAATCAAGTCGTTTCTGAGCCGCTTTCCCAGGATCTATCGTTCGCGGTATTTTTACCTTTTGCATAGGGCGCGAATATTATCTTCCAAAAAGAGTTTAGTCAAAGAAAAAGGCAAAAAACTTAGTTTTTTTCCCTTTTCACGTCATGAGTTATGAACCGCTTTCTACAATCAGATATGCTATTCACAAACTTTCGATAATTGTAAATTAAAATGCAAAATTACCAACTGGTTTTAGCCTCAACATCTATTTTTCGTCAGCAATTGCTCGAAAAATTAGCCATTCCATTTATCACCGCCAAACCAGATTGCGATGAAACCCCAATAACAGGGGAAACAGCAGAACAACTCGTTACTCGCCTTGCGGCAAAAAAAGCGCAGTCTTGTCAGCTTTCAAAGGCCAGTTTGGTTATTGGCAGTGATCAAGTTTGCGTCATCGATGGCAACATTGTCGGTAAACCGCTCTCAGAAGCTGTGGCAGTTGAGCAACTACTCAGTCAAAGTGGAAAATGCATCCGCTTTTATACGGGACTTGCTTTATACAACACGGTAACAAAAGAGACTCAAGTCGCCCTAGATCACTTTGATGTTCATTTTCGACACTTAACCCGTTCGCAAGTGGAAACGTATGTGCGTAAAGAACAACCTCTTTACTGTGCCGGCAGCTTTAAAAGTGAAGGACTAGGCATTGCGTTATTTGAACGCCTCAAAGGAGACGACCCAAATAGTTTAATTGGCTTGCCCTTAATTAAACTCATTACCATGCTCGAACACGCTGGACACCCAGTTCTTTAGCATTGACACGCCGAAACATAACCTGACAACAATAAAAAAGGCTTGTTTACACAAGCCTTTTTCGTCCAGTTTCACTTTAAGCTTGGCGTAATTTACTTAAAGCGTTTTCGAGGTTTTTATCCAACGGGGCATTGAGCTCCATGGCTTTTTCTGTTCCAGGGTGCACAAACTTAATATTTGCCGCATGAAGAAACAGACGCTTTATGCCGAACTTCGACGTATAGGCATCAAACCGTTGATCGCCATAGCGGTCATCCCAA
The DNA here is from genome assembly GCF_001547935.1 of Vibrio tritonius. Taxonomy (NCBI): domain Bacteria; kingdom Pseudomonadati; phylum Pseudomonadota; class Gammaproteobacteria; order Vibrionales; family Vibrionaceae; genus Vibrio; species Vibrio tritonius. The sequence goes on along the minus strand of NZ_AP014635.1, from coordinate 976,452 downwards.
GCAATTGGGTGCCCCATGTACTGAACATGGACGCGAATTTGGTGAGTACGCCCAGTAATAGGACTCGCCTGAACCAGGGTCGCCTCTTTGAACGACTCTAATATTTTAAAACGTGTTTCAGAGGGTTTACCTTGCGGGTTAACACGAACAATACTGTTCACGTCATTCTTCAGCAGAGGAGCGTTCACCGCTTTGCATTTGGTATCCCACTTCCCCATCACCAAGGCATAATAGTATTTCTGAATGGTTTTCTCTCTGAACTGAGCTTGTAAATGTCGCAGCGCAGAACGTTTTTTTGCCACCAGCAACAGACCTGAAGTGTCACGGTCAATGCGATGAACCAACTCGAGAAAGCGCGCCTGAGGTCGTAAAGCTCTTAACGCCTCAATCGCACCAAACTTCAAGCCACTACCACCGTGGACGGCTGTACCCGATGGCTTATTCAGCACTAGCATATGATCGTCTTCATAGACAATACACGATTCCAACTCAGCTACTTTGTGTAAGTTAGTACTTACTGGGGCAGCGGGTTGGTCATCTTGCACAGAAATAGTCACTGGCGGCACACGTACAATGTCACCTGCAGCAATTTTGTATTCTGCTTTAACCCGCTTTTTATTAACGCGAACCTCGCCTTTACGCAGGATGCGGTAAATCACGCTTTTCGGAATATTCTTTAATTGGTTGCGCAGAAAGTTATCAATGCGCTGACCAGCCATGTCTTCGTCGATATCAACGAACTGGACTTGTGTTTTGATTTCGCTCATGGCGAGTATTTTAACCTTAATTACGCAAAAAACCTATTTAGGTATTTACCAAAAACCGCTCTTTTACGCTTATTCTCGCCGAAAACAGTAAAAATAACAGCCACATTTGATGATGTACGGTTTTAAAGAGGACAAAAAAGACCATTCAAACCGTCCAGCATCCAGCGTTATTGGCATTTTAACCAACTCAAACTGCCATTTTGGGGGCGAAGATACAATATTCTAACACCCCCATTGTAACCAGATTGATGGGAATTTATGCCACTGCTAAAGTTCTCTCCATCAAGAGTCGACTGTAAAAATCAGGGCGTTTGGTATTTATGCAGTTAGCTAACAACGAAAGATAATAACGAGACTTTTCAATGAAGAGAATATTATTAAACGCAACTAAACAAGAAGAGATGCGTGTCGCGTTGGTTGATGACCAGCGACTATTAGATATGAGTATCAGAAGTCCACAACCTGAATCGAAAAAAGCGAATATTTACAAAGGTCGTATCACCCGTATCGAGCCAAGTCTGGAAGCTGCTTTTGTTGATTACGGCGCTGAACGACATGGTTTCCTCCCCCTCAAAGAAATTGCCCGCGAATACTTCCCCGACGGATACACCTACCAAGGCCGACCAAGCATTAAAGAAGTGCTTACCGAAGGCCAGGAAGTCATTGTTCAAGCCGAAAAAGAAGAGCATAACAATAAAGGGGTAGCGTTAACTACGTTTATCTCTCTTGCAGGTAGCTACCTAGTTCTTATGCCTAACAACCCTCGTGCCGGCGGTATTTCTCGCCGCATTGAAGGTGATGACCGTACTAAACTATTAGCAGCACTAAGCACATTGGAACTTCCACCGGGCATGGGCCTTATCGTTCGTAATGCAGGCATAAGAAGAAATGGCGAAGATCTAAAGTGGGACCTTAGTATGATACTTAACCACTGGACAGCCATCAAAAAAGCGGCTGATTCACACCCTGCACCATTTATGATTCACCAAGAAAGTGACGTATTTATTCGTGCAATTAGAGACTATTTACACCGTGACATTGATGAAATCATCATCAACAGTAACACCATCTATGAACGCGCTTTAGAGCACATTAATCTAATTCACCCTGAATTGGCTAATCGTGTAAAAAAATATGAAGAAAAAACGCCCATATTTAACCACTTCAATATTGACCGCCAGTTTGAATCAATGCGCAAGAAAAAAGAAGCGGCATCACAAGACCGTTCAAAAGAGTCACCCCCACCAGCGGAAGGCACAGCAACAATAACTAAAAACAGTGTTAGACAGAACAAAAACACGAATATCGAGCGCCATCACGTACACAAGACTGAGCACGTACGCAAAACTGATCATGTTTCTCAGCCATTTCGCCTCGGTGACCTAGGGTCCAAGTTTTTGTATTGGTTATTCGGAAGGTAATCCCCTAAGCCATAGCGTTCGTTAATCCCAACGAACGCTATGAATGTGACAATAACGGTCATTTGTCACAAAGTTACGCATCATTCCAGCAAAACGCATTTAAGTAATTAATCAAAAAATGCACTTTTGCGCTTAATCTCGCCGAAAACGGTGAAAATAACAGCAATATCTGTTTTCACGCGAGTAGAGCGCCGAAAAAACGACCAACTAAAAACCATGCAAATTTTATTGATACTCCCATTTATACTCACTCAACCTGTCATTTTTTGGGCGAAGAAGCAAAATTTTACACCCTTTCGTATAAAGCAGATTGCTGACTACCACAGTCACTGCTATAGTTCACCACTGTCCATAGTGAAACGCTGAATCATTTAGTTTTGTGCTTTTACTGTGCGCAATGTTAATGAGTAGTTGGCTGAAAACCAATGTGCAGCATGTGGCGTAAGACACGGTTGGTTAAAGTCCTCTTGCCTGCTCTACTCATCGTCTTTTCATGTTGAGTATCAACCGCCTAAGTATGCGGATCACAAGTAATCATTTTTACTTGTGATAACTGATGTGCCCTAGAGCATCCCCTCCAGCCGGGAGGCTGTACACACCTAAGCCATGGGATCAGGCACCTTGAAAACGAAATACAGCAGCAAGAACAAAAATCAAAACGAAAGATAAAGATGATAATGAGATTTTTTCAATGAAAAGAATGTTAATAAACGCAACTCAAAAAGAAGAGATGCGTGTCGCGTTGGTTGATGGCCAGCGACTATTCGATTTGGATATCGAAAGTCCAGGACATGAATCGAAAAAAGCAAATATTTACAAAGGACGTATCACCCGTATCGAGCCAAGTCTGGAAGCTGCTTTTGTTGATTACGGCGCTGAACGACATGGTTTCCTCCCCCTCAAAGAAATTGCCCGCGAATACTTCCCTGACGGATACACCTACCAAGGCCGACCAAGCATTAAAGAAGTGCTTACCGAAGGCCAAGAAGTCATTGTTCAAGTCGAAAAAGAAGAGCGTGGCAGTAAAGGGGCAGCGTTAACTACGTTTATCTCTCTTGCAGGTAGCTACCTAGTTCTTATGCCTAACAACCCTCGTGCTGGCGGTATTTCTCGTCGCATTGAAGGTGATGAGCGTACTGAACTAAAAGCAGCATTAAGCACACTTGACCTTCCACAGGGCATGGGGCTTATCGTTCGTACTGCAGGTGTAGGGAAAAGTGGCGAAGAGCTAGAGTGGGACCTTAATGTGCTACTCAACCACTGGGGAGCCATCAAAGAAGCCTCTGATTCAAACCCAGCACCATTTCTAATTCACCAAGAAAGCAACGTGATTGTCCGTGCAATTCGCGACTATTTACGTCGTGATATCGGTGAAATTCTTATCGACAGCAACACCATCTATGAACGCGCTTTAGAGCACATTAATCTGGTTCGCCCCGATTTTGCTAATCGAGTGAAAAAATACGATGGTGAAGTGCCTCTATTCAGTCACTTCCAAATTGAAAGTCAGATTGAATCTGCATTCCAGCGTGAAGTTCGCTTGCCATCAGGTGGTTCAATCGTCATTGACCCAACTGAAGCATTAACCTCAATCGATATCAACTCTGCTCGTTCAACGAAAGGCGGAGATATTGAAGAAACAGCACTAAACACCAACTTAGAAGCAGCAGATGAAATTGCTCGCCAGTTGCGTCTACGTGATCTTGGTGGTTTGGTGGTGATCGACTTCATCGATATGACTCCAGTACGTCACCAACGCGAAGTTGAAAGTCGCCTACGTGAAGCCGTTCGCCTTGATCGTGCTCGCGTTCAAATCGGTCGAATTTCTCGCTTTGGCCTACTTGAAATGTCGCGCCAACGCTTAAGCCCTTCACTGGCAGAAGCAAGCCACCACATCTGCCCGCGTTGTAGCGGTACTGGTGTCATTCGTGACAACGAATCTCTTGCCCTGTCTGTATTACGTTTGATTGAAGAAGAAGCGCTGAAAGATAATACGGCCCAAGTATTGGCTGTGGTTCCAGTCTCTATCGCTTCTTACCTATTGAACGAAAAGCGTCGTTCAATCAATCACATTGAAAAAGCGCAAGAAGTTAAAATCACAATTGTTCCAACCTCAGACATGGAAACGCCTCACTTTGAAGTGATTCGTATCCGTGAAGGTGACGAACAAGAAATGCTGTCTTATCTGATTCCGAAGAAACTAGACAGCATGAAAGAAGCCGAAGGCAAAGAAGTGGTTGATGTCGATATCAAACCACGACGTGTCGAAGAGCCGATTTTGAAAGGTTTTGCCGCACCAAATCAAAGTGCACCAGCACCTAAGCCTGTCAAAACGCCTGAGCCAGTGGCGGAAAAACCTGCGTTACCAAAACAACCAAGTTTCTTCAGCCGCGTGATCACTGCCATCCGTAAATTGTTTGCAGACTCACCAGTTGCAGAAAAAGAAACCACTGAACAGACAGCGGAAAAAACGACACAAAATACTCAGCGACCACCTCGTCGCGAGCGCAACAACGATCGTAATAACGACCGCCGTCGTAATTCTCGTGACAAAAACAAACGCAACAATAAAGCGGGCGTAGATGCGAATAACGAGAAGAAAGGTAAGCAACAAGAAGGTGAGGTAAACGTTCAAGACAAAGCTGAAAACGGCAATAACAATCGTAAACAGCGTCAAGAACGTAAACCTAAGCAAGATCGTCGCAATAACAAGCGTAGCGATGCTAAGTCTAATAAATTGCAAGAACAGGGGCGTCAATTAGCTGAAGAAGCACAACAAGCTAAAGATGTTGAGCCAACAGAAAATGCTGTAGCTGTTGAAACTAAAACAGCGAAAGTTAAAGAACGTCGTCAACGTCGTAAATTGACTAAACAAGTTCGTCGTAATGGACAAGCTCCTGAGGCAACGGAAGAAAACATCACCACGTCTGACGTGGAACAAGATACTGTTCAAACCACAGATGTTGCTAACGTTAACGCTAAGACTGACGACATCAACGATGACGAAAGCGGTAAAGAAACGAAACAACGCCGTAATCGCCGTTCTCCTCGTCATCTGAGAGCCAGTGGTCAACGTCGCCGTCGCGGTCGTGATCGTCGCCCTAACCCATTCCGTCTACGTAAAGGTGGTGTAGCATCACCAGAAATGGCGATGGGTAAAGTGATGCCAAGTTATGGCTTAACCCGCCAAGCAGAAAAACCAACGCAACCTCAAGCTACCGAAGCACAAGCCACGGTAACCGTAACACCAACTCTAGGTGGGTTTGCGTTCCCTGAAATGGCTATGGGCAAAGTGATCATTCGTCGCGAAGTCGCCGCTCCTGAAGTTGCAGAAGCAAAAGCTGAAACGCCTGTTGATGTGGTGGAAGCTGTAGAAACAGCGCCAATGTTCGAGGAATCACCAATTGTTGTCGAACCTGTCGCAACTGAAACAGTTGTTGCCGACAATGTGGTTGCTGAAGAGACTAAGCCAGCAGAAGCGGAAGCACTTACGGAATCAGTTGAAGAGCCAGTGGCACCAGCTGTCGTGAAAGCACCAACAGCCATGCGTGTTGGAAAAGTGGCATTTAACCACAAAAACCACGCAGCATCTGTGATGACCAAAGCACCAGGTTCGAATGATATTAAAGCAATTGATATCATTGCAGCGCCATTCAAAACTGAACGCTATGTACCCAAAGGAGCTGGTAGTCAGGTTGCTCGTAGCCACGCTAGTGCTGAGATGACTAAGCCTCAAGGTTACTAATCACAATCAACTCTAGAATATAAAGGCTGCTTCGGCAGCCTTTATTTTTTTGTCTAAACTTTAAAGAGTCCTGTTTATATATTGAACTCTTTTACGCATTTCTGTAGCATCCGCGCTTCGTTTGAAATTTCAAATGTTTGCTCGAGCGCAAACGTATTTGTTCAACACATTCAACTTTACAATAAGAAGTAACCACTAACATGTTTGAATTTCCCAAATTTTCAAAGCATTCCGTTAAAAACGACGTTTTGTCAGGCTTAACGGTTGCGCTTGCTCTGGTTCCTGAAGCCGTGGCTTTCTCTTTTGTTGCCGGTGTTGACCCTATGGTTGGCCTATACGCTGCCTTTATGGTCGGGCTAATGACTTCTATTTTCGGTGGTCGTCCAGGTATGATATCTGGCGCAACTGGAGCAATGGCGGTAGTCATGGTGAGCCTCGTCGCTCAACATGGCGTCGAATACCTGTTTGCTGCCATCTTGCTAACAGGTTTACTGCAGGTTTTAGCTGGAATATTTAAACTCGGCAAATTTATCCGGATTGTTCCAACGCCAGTAATGATTGGCTTTGTTAACGGTCTTGCGATTGTCATCTTCCTAGCCCAGTTGGCACAGTTTAAGATGCCAAACGATGCTGGTATTCTAACGTGGCTGCCTCAAGACAAAATGTGGCTGATGCTAGGCTTAGTTGCCCTAACTATGGCAATCATTCACTTCTTGCCGAAATTTACTAAAGCAGTACCATCGTCTTTAGTTGCTATTATTACCATTACCGTATTAGTTCAAGCACTTCACTTGGATACCCGTACCGTTGTTGATTTTCTGCGTACGATGTCAGGAAACGAAAATGCAACTCTTGCAGGTACACTACCAACCTTCTCGATTCCCAATGTCCCATTCACATGGGAAACGTTACAAATCATTCTGCCTTATTCGGTAATTCTTGCTGCTGTTGGTCTTATTGAGTCACTCCTTACCCTAACGGTGATTGACGAAATGACTAACACCCGTGGTAAATCAAACCGTGAGTGTGTCGGTCAAGGCATTGCAAACATAAGCTGTTCTATGTTTGGAGCAATGGGTGGCTGTGCCATGATTGGTCAATCCATGATCAACACTAACTCAGGTGGTCGTGGCCGACTATCGGGTATTACAGCAGCGGTGGGGTTATTAGTTTTCATTCTGTTTACTTCATCACTCATCGAGATGATTCCACTAGCCGCATTGGTTGGTGTGATGTTTATGGTCGTTATCGGCACATTTGAATGGGCTACCTTTAAGTTGGCGCGCCGCGTACCCAAACAAGATTTCTTTGTGATTGTATTGGTGACAGTGGTTACGGTATTTACCGACCTTGCTATCGCAGTAGGCGTTGGTATTGTCGCATCTGCTCTTATGTTCGCTTGGCAACATGCAAAACAAATTCATGCTGTCAGCCAGACTAAGGAAGACGGCAGCAAGGAATATAAAGTCAACGGCCCGATTTTCTTTGGTTCAACAGCCAATTTCCTCGAACTATTCGATGCTGCAAATGATCCAAAAGAAGTGATCATCGATTTTGCTCAATCTCGCGTGGTTGATCATTCAGCCATAGATGCAATTCAAACCATCGCTGAACGCTACGCCCAACTAGATAAAAACATTCACTTACGTCATTTAAGCCCCGACTGTCGCACCCTACTAAACAAAGCAGGTGCGCTTGTTGAAATAGATGCTAAAGACGATCCAACATACAAAGTCGTCACAGACGTTCTGGCTGGTTAATTCAAAAATTCCCGCTTTGAAGTGCCCCCATAAAATTGGACATTTCTGTTAAGCGGCTTGCAAGGCCTGATTTCGATACCCTATCGGAATCAGGCCTTTTAATTTCACTTCAATCGCCCTCTAGAAGTGATTACCTAAAAATGCTCCGCTAACCCTTTAAGTACTGGCTATCTGCACTACGAGTGCTTACAGCGCGTCTCTCACAATTGCACTCTCCACTCATTTCAGGCTCACCATAGCTCTATACGACCTTTCCCCGTTTAGATAAAACTATACCCAAGTAACCTCAAGATGCGGTTTCAGCGAGAATGTATTCGCTCATAGGCAAGGCACCGATTTGAATACATAGTTATACTTTGAATACATAGTTATTCTACGTAGAAAATCGGTAACGCAGCATAGGAGCGAATACAACTCGCCCTTTGGGAGCTCATCAACAAGCCCATTTCAGCGCCCAATGACGTTGAAAGGGAATGACCATTCCTTCCGTCATTGAGCTTGACCTGTTCTTGTTGATGAAGCTCTGAAGTCTGCATCTTGAGGTCATTTGGGTATATGCCGCTCTTAAAGTGTCTGTCCCTGTAAGAATTTCTGTCCCTGTAAGAATTTAATGTAGCTTGTGATGTCTGTCCTTGTAAGGTTTTAGGTAAGCAACTGATAGATATAAAAAAGCCCCACTGTGTGGGGCTTGTTCATAAAGATATTTGAACTTATTGGAGCGCGTTACGCTTCAGTTTTGCTTTTACTCGCTTTAGACGCTTTGTTTTTTGTCGCGGCTTCCGCTTTTGCTGCTTCGTGTGCGCGTTTTACCGCTTCCACTTGGTCAGCTTTTTTCTTAATCACGGTTGTGCCTTCGAAGGTTTCACCCTCTACATAAGCCTTACCGTAGTAAGAAGCAAGTAGAACTTCTTTTAATTCACTGATCAATGGGTAACGAGGGTTAGCACCTGTACATTGGTCATCGAACGCTTCTACAGCCAGTTCGTCAAGTTTTGCTAGGAAGTCGGCTTCGTTAACACCAGCAGCTTGGATAGACATTGGAATGTCTAGTGCCACTTTCAATTCATTCAACCAAGTAACCAATGCTTGAATTTTCTCTGCTGTGTGGTCGCCAGGTTTTGCTAGACCTAAGTGTTCAGCGACTTCTGCATAGCGACGACGTGCTTGAGGACGGTCGTATTGAGAGAAAGCAGTTTGCTTGGTTGGGTTATCGTTAGCGTTAAAACGGACCACGTTTTCCATCAACAATGCGTTAGCCAAACCGTGTGGAATGTGGAATTCAGCACCCAGTTTGTGCGCCATTGAGTGACATACACCTAAGAAGGCGTTCGCAAATGCGATACCAGCGATAGTTGCTGCGTTGTGAACACGTTCACGAGCAATTGGATCTTTCGCACCATTTGCATAGCTTGATGGTAGGTACTCTTTTAGCAATTTCAGAGCTTGGAGTGCTTGACCATCAGAGTATTCGCTTGCCATAACAGAAACGTATGCTTCAAGAGCGTGAACCACCGCGTCATAACCACCAAAAGCAGTCAGAGATTTAGGCATGTTCATGACTAAGTTAGCATCAACGATTGCCATGTTTGGTGTTAGCTCGTAATCAGCTAGTGGATATTTCGCACCGGTCTCATCATCGGTTACTACCGCAAATGGAGTTACTTCAGAACCGGTACCAGAAGTCGTGGTGATACAAACAAGCTCTGCTTTTTGACCCATTTTAGGGAATTTGTAGATACGTTTACGGATATCCATAAAGCGCATGGCAAGTTCTTCAAATTCAGTTTCTGGGTGTTCGTACATTACCCACATGATTTTCGCAGCATCCATTGGTGAACCACCACCAAGAGCAAGAATCACGTCTGGTTTGAAGCTGTTCATCTGCTCCGCACCTTTCTTCACGATAGAAAGAGTTGGATCAGCTTCTACTTCGTAGAAAGTTTGCACTTCCATGCCTTGAGCTTTCAAAAGCTCAACGATTTCATCTGAGTAACCGTTATTGAATAGGAAACGGTCGGTAACAAGGAATGCACGTTTTTTGCCTTCCAAGTCACTTAGTGCAACTGGCAAGCTACCACGGCGGAAGTAAACTGATTTTGGAAGTTTATGCCACAACATGTTTTCTGCTCGTTTTGCTACGATTTTTTTGTTGATTAGGTGTTTTGGACCCACGTTTTCTGAGATTGAGTTACCACCCCAAGAACCACAACCTAATGTCAATGAAGGTGCAACGTTGAAGTTGTACAAGTCACCGATACCACCGTGAGTGGTTGGAATGTTAATCAAGATACGAGCTGTTTTTAGCTTGTTACCGAAGTAAAGAATACGGTCTTGATTCGCATCTTGGTCAGTATAAAGACCAGAAGTATGGCCGATACCGCCGATTTCTACCATGTGGATCGCTTGTTCAACAGCATCTTCAAAGTTATCTGCACGGAACATACCCAAAGTAGGAGACAGTTTTTCATGAGCAAATGCATCTTCAGTCGTTACTTTGCCATGTAGGCCTTCACCAATCAGCACTTTAGTGTCAGAAGGAACAGTCACACCAGCCATTTCCGCAATTTTAGTTGCAGGTTGACCAACGATTCGCGCGTTCAACGCACCATCAATAAGTAGCACGTTGCGAACTTTAGCCGCTTCTTCTTTATCGAGTACATACGCTTTGTGTGTTGCAAAACGTTGTTTAACTTCTTCATATACAGCATCTACAACGATAACGGCTTGTTCAGATGCACATACCACGCCGTTGTCGAATGTTTTTGACATAAGAACAGAAGCAACAGCACGTTTAATGTCTGCCGTTTCGTCGATAACAACAGGAACGTTACCTGCACCCACACCGATGGCCGGTTTACCTGAAGAGTAAGCCGCTTTCACCATACCAGGGCCACCAGTAGCTAGGATTAATGCGATGTCATTGTGGCGCATCAATGCATTAGAAAGCTCAACAGATGGTTCATCAATCCAACCAATGATGTCTTTAGGTGCACCAGCCGCAACAGCAGCATCAAGTACCAATTTTGCAGCATCATTAGTTGAGTGTTTAGCACGTGGGTGTGGCGAGAAAATAATGCCGTTGCGTGTTTTTAGAGAAATGAGAGATTTGAAGATAGCGGTTGAAGTTGGGTTGGTGGTTGGAACGATACCACAGATAATGCCAACAGGTTCTGCGATGGTCATGGTACCCATGCTGTCATCAACTTCCAGCACGCCACAAGTTTGCTCATCTTTGTACTTGTTGTAGATATACTCAGAAGCAAAGTGGTTTTTGATTACTTTGTCTTCCACGATACCCATGCCAGACTCAGCAACCGCTTGTTGTGCCAAAGGAATTCGAGCTTGGTTCGCTGCAAGAGATGCCGCACGGAAAATATTGTCAACCTGCTCTTGAGAGTAAGTTGCAAATTCCGCTTGTGCTTTTTTAACACGGGCAACAAGAGCGTCGAGTTCAGCCAAATTAGTAACAGGCATAATGAATCTCCTAAATTTAAAATTAAAAACTTTTTATTAAGTATTCGCTTCCCATTAACGCCTATTTATCAAAAGCTTAGACTAAAAAGATTCAAGAAAACAACACACTTAGTAAATCGCTTTTATGGTTTGAGTATAATATTTCGCTCCTCGAAAAAAATTGACTGAGATCAGTTCCTACACCTAAAAGCACACAAATTTTATTACTCGAAGAAAAAATATATAACCCATTGATTTTAAACAGATTATTTTTATGAACAAAAGTCACAAAGTTATTCATTTTAGAAACAACTAATAAAAATTATATACCTCAGCACCAAAAAGTATCATTTTGCTACAAACACACAACCGAACCTCATAAACCATGTGCTACTAGTGGTACATATAAACACTGTTTAACCACCTTGGTCAAACAATAAATTAACCCCCAATATATAAAATTTAACCTTTCCAAGGTTATTCTGGCGACCTCAACTAAGAAGAATACCTCCTCTTTTTTATCAAACTAAAGCCGTTAAAGGGCATGCAGAAGAAAGAGATAAATGAAACAGCGCCTTGAGGTTAATTGGGGGATAAAACGCATTATTTTTTGTAATGCGTGCTAAGAGTTGACTACAATTTTTTTCATTCGTCGCGTACCATTCTTTGCCTTACATTAGCGCCGTTTGTTGTTGTTCACCTATATAGAGAGAGCCCACACATGAGCAGCATTGAGTTCGCTATTTTTCTTCAATTTTTTCTAGGCCTCGTTGCCGCAGTGAACCCTGTGGGCATCATGCCGGTTTTTGTTTCACTCACCAGCCATATGACACCAGAAGAGCGCAGTAAAACGGCCATTACGGCTAACGTCTCTGTGGCAATCATCTTAACGTGTGCGTTGATCGGTGGTCAGATGCTGCTTGATATGTTTAGCATCTCGCTAGATTCGTTTCGAGTCGCCGGCGGTTTACTATTAATGAGCATCGCATTTTCGATGATGAGCGGTAAGTTAGGTGAAGATAAACAGAACAAACAAGAGAAGAACGAGTACATCAGCCGCGAACAAGTGGGGGTTGTTCCTCTCGCTATGCCCTTAATGGCTGGACCAGGCGCAATCAGTTCTACCATTGTGTATGGTGCTCGCTATCCTGGTACTTGGGATACATTTGGAATTGTACTCACCATTATTATTTTTAGTCTAGCCAGCTGGCTGCTGTTTCGCTCCGCACCTTATATCGTGCGTTTACTGGGACAAACAGGGATTAACGTCATTACGCGTATTATGGGCTTAATATTGGGATCGCTTGGTATTGAGTTCATTACTAACGGCTTGCGAAACCTACTCCCAGGTTTAGGTTAATGATTTATAAAATAGAAAAGCGCCATAACGGCGCTTTTCTATTTAGGAGATAACTCATGGTTTCTCTTTACCTAGTAATGAACACTGCACACAAGAGAAACCATGATAATAAAAGGTTACTTCTCTGCGAGAATAATACGTAAGGTACGACGTAATGGCTCTGCCGCACCCCATAGTAATTGGTCACCTACGGTAAATGCGTTAAGGAAATCGTCACCCATACTCATCTTACGCAAACGGCCAACTGGAACAGACAAAGTGCCAGTCACTTTAGCAGGAGAGAGTTCTTGAGCAGTAATGTCACGATCGTTAGGAATCACTTTTACCCATTGGTTATGTGAGGCGATCATTTCTTCAATTTCATCAAGAGGAACGTTCTGTTTCAACTTGATAGTTAATGCTTGAGAGTGGCAACGCATTGCACCAATACGAACACAAGTGCCGTCAATGGGTACAGGAGAGTTTTGAATACCTAAAATCTTATTTGCTTCAGCTGCTGCTTTCCACTCTTCTTTAGATTGACCGTTTTCACGTTTAACGTCGATCCAAGGAATAAGGGAACCCGCTAAAGGTACACCAAATTGATTGGTTGGGAATGTTGTCGAACGCATTGTCTCTGCGACTTTACGGTCGATATCCAAAATAGAACTTGCTGGGTTTGCCAACTCAGAGCTAACAGAATCTGCGATAACGCCCATTTGAGAAATCAACTCGCGCATGTTTTGAGCACCAGCACCAGAAGCCGCTTGATAAGTCATCGCACTCATCCACTCAACCAAACCACGTTCAAATAGGCCACCTAGCCCCATGAGCATCAAACTAACGGTACAATTGCCACCAACAAATGTATTAGTTCCCTGATGGATACCGTTTTGAATCTGGTTTAGATTCACAGGATCAAGAGTAATAATTGAATCATCAGCCATACGCAATGTTGATGCAGCGTCGATCCAGTATCCTTTCCAACCAGCTTTGCGCAGTTCTGGGTACACTTTTTCGGTATAGCTACCACCTTGACAGGTGATCACTGCATCCAATTTCTTCAAGCTATCAATATCGAATGCATCTTGCAGTAAACCCGCTTCTTTTCCGAAGTTAGGCGCTGCAATACCTATTTGTGATGTGCTGAAAAATACTGGTTCAATGAGGTTAAAATCGCCTTCTTCAACCATACGCTGCATCAGTACAGAACCTACCATACCACGCCAACCAACAAGACCGACTCTCATTCTCTTACTCTCCTTGTTATCTCCAAAAAAATAGTATCCCCATCTATAAGTGGTTCAGCATAAAATCTCAAGCGTTTCTTAATAAAATCCCAAAGTTTTTAGGCTCAATGGATAGGATTTACTCTGACTAGCCATTCAACTAGATAAAAAAGCCAGTATTATGCTTTTTTTCACCGACAAAAAAGTGTGGATTTTTACCGCATACAAACCAGTAACACGCCTCTTCTACATTACACAAAATTTTATTTCGACTTACTCCACAACTAACAACATTTAGCACTAATTTTTAACAAAAATGGGTTACCAAATCACATTTTATACGCTCAAACTCGAAATATTTATTCAAGTAAGGTACAGTGCCGCTTCCTTTTAAGTAGGCTCCTTACTCATCCACTAGCATATTCATTCGAAATGAGGCATATATAATGGCACAGGCCCCAAAACGCTTACCTAGCGTGCTACAAGTAGTAGTCGCGCTAGGGTTATTTTTATTGTTAGCTTTCTCCTTTACTGCGAAATTAGACCTACCTATTCAGCTAGCTCTGTATATCGGCTGGTTTATCATTATAGTTTTAGGTGTTCGCCTTGGTCATAAGTATCAAGACTTAGAAAAAGCAGCTCTAAATGGGATATCAAACGGCCTAGGTGCTGTTTTAATACTTTTAGCGGTTGGTGCTCTGGTTGGTACCTGGATTTCAGGTGGTATTGTTCCAACAATTATTTATTACGGTTTAAAAGCGATTCACCCGTCAATTTTCCTATTGGCAACCATGGTGATCTGTTCATTAACGGCGCTTGCAACAGGAACATCTTGGGGTGCAGCTGGCACAGCGGGCATTGCGATGATGGGCATAGGCCAAGGTTTAGGTGTTCCAGCACCAATTACAGCGGGTGCGGTTCTGTCTGGCTGCTACTTTGGCGACAAGATGTCACCGCTTTCCGATTCGGTTATCCTCGCCTCTAGTATGTCGAATGTAGAAGTGGTTGAGCACATTAAAGGTATGCTACCTATTGCCTCGATTAGCTACATCATTACTGCGATCATGTTTACGTTATTTGGGTTCCACTATTCTGGCAACGTTGACATGTCACAAGTACAAAACGTAATGCATGCAATGGAGCAGCAGTTCTACATCACGCCATATTCATTTGTGCCAGTATTGATTGTGCTCGGCTTACTTGCGATGCGTATGCCTTCATTCCCAGTGATCAGTTTTGGTTCTCTTCTTGGTATTGTCTGGGCTGTCATGATCCAAGATGTGGATTTTCTACAAGCATTTAACACAGCATGGGCTCCATTTAGCATTGAATCAGGCGTGCCTTTTATCGACTCTATTCTTAACCGTGGTGGTATGTCGTCAATGTTAGGTTCTGTTGCGGTGATCGTCTTTGGCCTCGGTTTTGGCGGCTTGTTAGATAAAGTGGGGGTTTTGGAGACCATCGCTAAGTTATTTGAACACCGCATCAAAAGCTCTGGCTCATTAGCAGCTAGCACCATTGGCACAGCGTTTTTAGGTAACGTATTTGGCTCTGCTATGTACGTATCTTTGATATTAACACCGAAGATCTGCGCGAAGAATTATGATCGCTTGGGTTACAAACGTAAGAACCTATCTCGAAACGCAGAGTTTGGTGGTACGTTAACCTCAGGTATGGTGCCTTGGAGTGACAATGGTATCTATATGGCAAGCATTCTTGGAGTAGCAACACTCTCTTACGCGCCGTTCATGTGGTTAAGCTTTGTTTGTATTGTAATCACGATTATCTGCTCATACATGGGTTGGTTTGTCGATAAATGTGAACCGACAGCCACTACTGGTGAACCTGAAGAATCCGGTGTAGCACTCTCTTCAGAAAAGAGTTCGGCTTAATCGATTGTAATACTATGATTTAAAACCCAAAAGAGCGCCTTAGGCGCTCTTTTTATTTATAAATAACCTACGGCTAAATGTAGCAAAGTAAGTTTATTTATTGCGGGTTAACTGATCACGCAAATTAGGTGGCGTTCCTTTGATCGTCAACGTGTCGGTTTCTGGATCGTAAAACACACGCTCACCCATGAGTAAACTATCGAAACTGATATTCAAACCGCCACCAGCTCCCACGTACTTGGTCAGTTTTCTTACTGTGCTACGATCACCAGGGAAGCTTTCTTCCAGCTCATAACCATGCTTTTCAGTAAATTCGATGAAACTAGTACCATCTTCGCTTGGCGTAAGCTCACCCGAAAGCTCTTTGATCTCGATCTCTTCCCCTGATTTGATCTGATCATTGCAGTAGTCGTAGACCTGTTTTTTGTAACTAATTGCTTCTGACTTTTCCAATTTAGAATCGGTACAGAAATCCTCTACCGCCTGCATTAGCACTTGGTTTTGTTGTTTAGTGTCTAATCCAACCGAGGCTTGGAGAAAATCAAGGAAGAAGTCTGCGACTTTACGTCCTACTCTACCTTTAATGTAGCTTAGATAACGATTAGACTCTTTGTCCGTCTCGAAGCTTGAGATATCAATGCGTGCCGCGATATCCATTTTATTGATATCGAGGTAATCCGTCGCACTGATATCTAATCCTTCAGTCACCTTAAGGCTCTGATTCATCGGTAGTAAACCAATGAACAAGTATTCTGTTGATAGCGACTGATACTCCGCCATCACTAAAATGCCTTCATCGGCAAACGGGTATTTTGACAGCTCGTCACGCAAACGTTGTGCACTCTGCTGAGTGAAGTCGTAGAAATTGCGATTTCCTTGACGCAGTTCCTGCAACCACTGCTGAAAATCGCTGTCTGATTGGAAAGAACCGAACCCTTTACCTGATTTTGCATTAAAAACTCGGTGCAATTCAGCCACAAGGTTCTCAGTTGATGTATCATTATCAAGGGCTTGAGCTCGGAAGTTAACAACCAGCTCGTCGTTATCATTTTTGCGCAATTGGTGCAAAATGACATTCGAAAGGTGCAGACTCATAGTGAAATTATCATCGTTGTGGTTTCAGTTGTAAGGCATAGTAGGTTATCATAAGCCGCTTTTACTATCATCATCAGAGTATCTATGCCAATTACATCAAAATATAGTGACGAGAAAGTTGAAACAATCTTGACTGAAATTGCTGCCGTTCTTGATAAACACGAAGCATCATCAGAGTTAACATTGATGATTGCTGGCAATATTGCCACAAATGTACTGAATCAGAATGTCGCTGCTGGGCAGCGTAAAGCAATCGCAGAGAAGTTTGCTCAAGCGTTGATGTCATCAATTAAAAACTGAATTCATCATAAGAACGGATAAATTACAGAACATCACATGGTAGATAGCGGAAATACATACGGCGAACGCGTTTCACGCCTCGTTGGCTGGGGGCACTGGTTTGCCTTCTTTAATATCATAGCTGCGATGCTGATAGGTACGCGATACATCGCGCAATCACCATGGCCAGAAACCTTGCTTGGACAGTTTTACTTAGCTGTATCTTGGGCAGGGCACTTTGGCTTTTTGGTCTTCGCTCTCTACTTACTGATCCTGTTTCCGTTGACCTTTGTGATACCGTCGCGAGCAGTCTTCCGCTTTTTCTCGGTCTGCTTCGCGACGTCAGGGCTGACTATTCTTTTAGTAGATACTCAGGCCTACCAAATTATTAATCTCCACCTCACACCTGTGGTGTGGGAACTACTATTTAGCGATAAAAGCAGCGCCATCAGCACAGATTTACAACACCTCTTTGTTGTATTGCCGCTCATCTTTTTACTTGAGTTAGGCCTCTCTGAATGGGTATGGCGCAAACAGCGTAAATTGTCACACAAACGTATTGGACGGCCGTTAACTGCAGTCTTTTTTGTTTGCTTCATCGCTAGCCACCTAATTTATGTTTGGTCCGACGCGTATTTTTATACTCCAGTCACCGGACAGAAATCTAACTTCCCTCTCTCCTACCCAATGACGGCGAAATCCTTCATGGAGAAACATGGGTTGTTGGACCGAGATGAATACTTAAAACGATTGGAAGAAAACCAACACAATGTAGACTTGGTTAACTATCCGCTCGAAAAAATCGAATTTGGTCGTCGTGCCAATGAGCTCAATATTCTGTTGGTGAGTGTGAACAACCTGCGCGCCGACGCTTTAAATCCAACGCAAATGCCTTACACCAGCGCATTTGCAGAACAAAATCTCAATTTCTTGAATCACTACAGTTCCAGTAATGACATGTACGGTCTGTTTGGGTTGTTCTACGGCTTGCCAAGTAGTTACGCTAGCAGCATTACTGCCCAAGGCGCCTCACCTGTCATGGTGAATGTACTAAAAAGCCATCACTATCAATTTGGCTTGTTCAGTGGTGATAATTTTGACGATAATCTTTATGAAGAAACTATGTTTCGCGGTTTACCCATGGTTCAGCAAGAGTTTAAACCAGATGTTAACCCAGACGTACAAACCATCGAAAACTGGGGCAATTGGGTAGTTAACCAAGATAGCAAGCATTGGTTTAGTTATATTGAGTTAACGTCCGTTGAAGACTTCAATGATCTAAACCGCAGTAGCGAACAAACAGGCTCGCCAAAACAACGGTTATCAAAAGACTATCAACAATCTATCTCATTGGCAGATAACGAACTTGGTCAGTTGTTTGAAAAATTGAATCAACTGAATTTGACGGAAAATACTGTTGTTATCATTACGTCAAATCACGGCATGGAATTCAATGAAACCAAGACCAACTCTTGGGGTTCAAACAGCAACTATAGCCAATATCAAATTAAAGTACCTATGGTTATTCATTGGCCAGGCAAGCTTGCTGCGCGATTTAAGCATCGCTCTAGCCATCTCGATCTTTCTGTGACGATTTTGCAAGACCTCATGGGTGTATCTTCTAATCCAAGTGATTTTAGTAGCGGTCGTAATCTATTTGATGAAACCACGCGGAAATGGATTCTTGCGGGCGATACTCGTGAACTGGCTCTTATTAGCGGTAATGAGACCACTGTGGTGGATAAATTTGGTAACTTTAAAGTGTACGATGAAAACTACCACCGTTTGAAACACGAAAGTCCAACCCTACCTGTATTGCTACAAGGTTTAACCGAATTACAGCGTTTCTATGTAAAGGATAATTAAATCATAATGTTATGATTTAATTACCTTGACGGTTTTCGGAAAAATGATTAGAGTAATTCCATCGGACTGTAGCGCAGCTTGGTAGCGCACCGTCATGGGGTGTCGGGGGTCGGAGGTTCAAATCCTCTCAGTCCGACCATACACCAATAAAAAGAGAGCTTCGGCTCTCTTTTTGTCTTTTTAATCCCTACAAGTAGATGATATACCGCGCGAATTTTTATGTGGCCAAAGACCGCATTTAGCCAGCCAGAATGGTCAGATAATAACTTGGCTAGTATTACACTTTAAATTGGGATAACAGATTATCAAGTGTACCAGACAGCATCAAAAGATGCTGACTTTCGCTTGCCACCGTTTGTGCACCATGTCACTCTCTTTGGTCAAATCACCGATCTTCGTGATGTTTTCAGTGATATCTCGGGTGGTCACATCCTGCTGTTCGGAAGCGGTTGATATCTGCTGGCTCATATCTCTAATCAACACTACTGATTCCGATATCGCTAACAGTGCTTGCTCTAAATCGGCAGAAAACGTTTGAGTTTGATGCGCTTGATTAAGGCTCTTCTCTATATCGTTAAGCGAAGAAGAAACACCACTGTTAAGCCTATCAATCATATTATTGATGTCTTCTGTTGCATCTTGAGTACGTTTTGCCAATGACCGAACTTCATCCGCTACCACCGCAAAGCCCCTGCCTTGTTCTCCAGCTCGCGCCGCTTCAATTGCCGCATTAAGAGCCAATAGGTTAGTTTGCTCCGCAATACTCTGAATGATATTCAAAATATCAGTGATTTGATTAGCATATTCTGCAACCTGCCGAATAGTTGTGGCACTGGTTTCTACATTGCCACACAAGACTTGCAAATTGGTAATCGCTTTTTGGGCCGTTTGTCGCCCACTTTCGACATGTTGGTTTGATTGCTCTGTTTCGTTGGCGGCTGAAACCGTATTTTCAGTGACATGAGATACCGTAGCACTCAACTCTGTTGCAGCGGTCACTATCGATTCCACTGCAACCGTCTGAGTTTGTGTGATATCTAATGTGTGCTTCGAAAGATCACTCAATTATTTAGATGCAGAAGACATCTCTTTAGCCTGGCTATCCAACTGCTTCATAATACCGTGCAGCTTATCCAGAAAACTGTTTAGGCTTACTGCTAGGCCATAAAATTCATCACGACCGCGCAGTTTTATACGGAAACGTAAATCCCCTTCACCACTGTTTAACTCATTTAAGCAAACCTGTAACGACTTAACTCGTTGCAGAACCAAAGAAGGAACCGTGATAATACCGATAAATAACAGTACAACCACAATCCCCGTCCCCCAAAGTTGCGCCGTGTTTGACTCACTTATCGTCGAGGATATTAACTGAGAAATATCCTCAACTTGCTGAGCTTCATAAACTCCCATAGGGTCGAGTAGGCTGCGCGTCGCGTCAAACTTTTCCTCAACATCGCCTAAGTAGAGTTGATTCGCTGCATCAAGCTGTTTGCTATTAATCAGCGCCTGCACTTGCTCCGCATCACTAATCCACGCGAGTGCACTTGTGAGAAGTTGCTCTCCTTGAGCGCGATGAGTCTCATCTTGTTGTAGTGCAACATATTGAGTTAAGCGTTGTTTAACCTGATCAGCATTATTACTAAAGTCTTCTTCAAATTTTGTACTATCGCTCTTCTTACTTAGATGAGATCGTAATCCATTTTCCAGCCCCTCCATTGCTTGGTACATGTCACGGTCCACATTAAGTAATAGTGACATCGCTGGAACGTGAAAATGGGTCGCTTGATTAACCCCAAAGAGTAAAGTACGAGAAGAAGAGAGTGTGTTATAGCCAATAAGAAGAGATACTAAAAACACGAGTCCAAGCGGTAGAGATATTTTCAACCGCAACGACAAATCCATAAACCAGCCCATACGTTGTTATCCTTTTCTGTTGAATAGACACGCTTCCGACTTACAAGTCGTGTTATTTTGATGGTCTTCACCCCAAACAAAATGGTCCAACCACCTACGTTATTCAAAATCAGTCTAGAACATTAATTTTTGTTCGGCGTAGTATTAATGATAATTTTCTTATCTTCACCCCGCTAGCCCCCTGTCTCGAAACCGATTTGGTACTGTTTTTGCAATGAAATTCTTACACGAACAAAGGAGCTAAAAAATGAACAAAACGACTCAAGATGTCGACCGTTACATTTCATTTGAAGGAATTAAATGCAACCAAAATGCCGATCGTTTAATGGGAATGCTTGAACATAACTTGACCCAACAAATTGGCGATACCAAATGGCAGACCTATTTTGCCGACAAGCTAGCTCACCAACAGCGTTGTGGGCATGACAATCTTCATTTTATTGGCAATCAGATGAACATATTGTTCGATTACTTTACTCAATGCGATGACCAACCTGCACTGGCACTTTTGTATCAAATAGAACAAGAGTGTTGTTGAATTTAAGACAATCACCAAGGCTTGGATGAATGTTCCCCAACAAAAGAGATAATCTCGGTATGATGTAATAAATTTGGTTAGACAATTCTGTTACTCGCTCTCCTAACCAAAATAGTCCATCATATTTGGACACTCTTTGTGATCAGGAACTCTAATGAATTGGCTTTATTTTCTTATGGCTCTAGTGAGTGGTATTGGGCTTTCAATACAGGCCGCAGTAAACAGTCGCTTAAGCGCCGGAGTTAACGGTCAACCACTAATGGCCGCTTTTATTTCTTTTACGGTTGGAGCCATCTGCCTTGGGATTCTAGCTCTTACGCAAGTTCAATGGAGTGGCATGAGTAATCAGCTACTTCAACAACCTTGGTGGCGCTGGGTTGGCGGTTTAATCGGCGCAGCGGTTGTATTTACCAGTATCTTTTTGGCTCCAAGAATTGGCATCACCAATGCTATGTTCCTGTTTATTTTAGGACAACTAATTGCTGGAATGCTCATCGATAGTTTAGGACTTATTCAAATGCCAATTCGACCGGTTTATTGGTGGAAATACGCCGGACTGCTCATCATGCTAATGGGTTTAGTACTGTTTATGTTCGGTGACAAATTGTTTGGGCAACGCTAAAAAATCATCAAGTAAGTCGTATTTAAGCTATACACACTTGGAGGCATAAGGTTATCCTAGCAAATTCTATGTCATTGCTTAAAAAGGACATTATTTTGAAAGCGCCCCTATTGGTTACTCTTGTTGGTCTGAGTGCTTTGTTCAGTTACGCCACTCATGCCGATCCTAAAACCCCTGGTACACATTCAGGCTATACCACCGCTGAAATGTTAGCTAATGGTATACCAAGTGATCTTCGCATGATTGACGTCAGTGATATCCAAAAAGAACTGAAGGATACCGCCCCTATCGCAGTGGGATTTGATATTGACGATACAACTTTGTTTAGCTCCCCCGTTTTCTATCGTGGCCAACAGATGTTTTCTCCTAATGGCTATGAATATCTGAGCAACCAAAAGTTTTGGGATAAAGCCAACTGTGGCTGGGACGCTTTCAGTATGCCAAAATCAATTGCGAAACAATTGATTACGATGCATCAAGATCGAGGTGACGATATCTACTTTATCACCGGTAGAACTTCATCTCCTTGCCATTTCACCACTGATTATTTGCAAAAGACATTCCATATTAAGAAGATGAACGAGGTCATTTTTGCGGGGGCAAGCCGTACGGTTTACACCAAAACTCAGTACATCAAGGCCCATAAAATCAAAATCTATTATGGCGATTCGGATGGAGACATTATCTCTGCACGTCACGCAGGAGCAGAAGGTATACGAGTAATGCGCGCCGCGAACTCCAGTTATAAACCATTGCCGAAAAATGGCCTATACGGTGAACGAATCCTGCGCAATTCACAATACTGATTTATGAAAATAAAGGCCAATAGCCACCAGCACACTGTGTGATGGCGTATGAAAGAGAAAAGCCCACTCCGAGGAGTGGGCTTCTACCAATGACGTTGTAGATTGGCTATCTAATACAAAATCGGAACCTTTTCTAGATAACCACCCCCACTGTCGAGGGGCCGTTATCAAGCAATATCAAATCAGCTCAAACTGAAATAAGCACTTAGAGAACCCAAATCCTACATAAAATTGAACACTCTAAGTACTCATAAGACATTTCAAGCGCCTTTCTGATTAATTTAGATAACTATCTGTTTTATATTTTATTTTTATATGCCAACTAACACTGTTAGTTTTTAGCCTTGTTCAAGCAAAGTTATGAGATAAAAGACACCATTCAACAGCCTGCGCGCATTGAAAATATGAGGTTTATCCCAACTCTTTGTTGATGTCAGTATCATACCTATACCAAAGTGGTAGTTACATCACTGAAAACAGGTATTTTGCTCGCTAATTCAATCAATAACGTGATAACCATTGTGGAAATCATACGGTCAGAGAATGGACGTCGTTGGTATTAGTGCAAAGGAACCGTTGCAATTAACTGGGTTTTACCTGGCGACGAATGAACAGACAATTGCCCTCCTATTTTTACCACTCTCTCCTGCATACTGTGTAAACCAATTCCCAATCCACTGCTTTGCATCTCCTGCCAGTTAAATCCCACGCCATCATCTTCGATGGAGATGACAAGTGCATTTTGGACACCATAGTTGACGCTTATTTGAACAGTTTGAGCTCGACTATGTTTAACGACATTGGTAAGCGCTTCCTCAATAAAACGCGCCAAGGTAACGCATTGATTAGACTTTGGCGTTAGGTGCCATGCTGAAGCAATATACCAACTATGTTCAATGTCTAGTTCATCAAACAAGTTACCAAAGCGCTGTTTTAAAGGCCCAAGCCATGCTCTTGGAGAATCAGGAACTTGCATACTACTATTTGCAGAGCTGTCGAGTACCCCTCGTAAGTCATCGCGCATTTGTTTAAGTAACGACAACACAAATTTTTGATCAAGTGGCCCCTGTTTTTTCTCAAATAAAGCGATGGACCGGACTAACTCACCACCAACACCATCATGCAAATCATGAGAAAAGTTTTGTCTTAATTCGTTACGTGTCGACTCAATATCCTGTAAATGTGCCTGCGTTAATTGATCATTGAGTTCGCCACAAGCTCGTGTGACAGCCTCATTCATTTCTGCAGAAAAACGCGTCACACGCAGCATATTATTAGCGACCCGTTTTGCCAAAAGATAGGTGATCATTACTGTCGTAATAATCGAACCATACGGTATTAAAATCGTCGCATCCTCAGATCTGACTTTAATCAGAACCAGATAGTCGTTAACCGCCATAACAATAAATAACACATAGCAACCAGCAATGAGCTTATGCTCCATTTCTTTACTGCAGATTGAAACGCCAATAAACCAAATTTGGTTACCTAAATAAACCAACATGAACAGCGGGCCCCAAATATAGAGCAAGGTTTGTAACCATGAGAATGGTGAGCTTATCAACACAATTGAGCTAACAGCGAATACCGACCACATAATCTTTTCCCACAATCGCCAACGCTTGTTAATAAAACGCCATGAAAAAATATTAGTGGTACAGATAAATGCAGCTAAAAAAATGGCGTTAATTTTGGCAATCAGCAAGGAAGAGCCAAAAGGAAAGCCCTCCGTCATCAATAAATGAGCACAAAAACCAATCCAGCACCAAGTTTGCAAAGCATACCAACCATTTGCAGTCGCAGAGCGATAACTCCACCAAATAAAAGTAAAGATCAATGCGAAGACAACCGACACGATGAGGTTGATTAAAAACAGAGTACGTTGTTGCCAAGTTAACTGACGATAAATGTCATACTGGGCCTGAGCATGCCCAATCGTGATCTCACCTACGCCTGGAGCCTGCTCTTTTAAACCAATAACACGAACCCAAAGAGAGTTTTCTCCATAGTGCAGAGCTGCATCAGGAATCGAAAAATAGAGCGGACGATTCCAACTGCGAGACAAGGGCTCAGTAAAATGATCATCTCGCCAAATCATCTGATCATTGAGCATGACGGCTCCAGCCATACTGATGTAGCGAATGACTATACCAATCGGTTTATGCTGAGCAGCATAATCAGCACAACGCCAAAACCAAGGAATTCGATACCACACCACTCCGCTATACTCAGGCCAAAGCGACGACCAATTATGAGGCAACACTACTGGTGTGGATGGGGAGTCGATAGAGGGCGGTTTAAAGACAGTTATATCGGCGGGCTCAGTGCTTTGATAAGCTCTAATCTCACCGACTTCAACCGTACAATGTTCACTGTGTTGAACAGCTACGCTCTGTGCATAAACATTTGAGCAACACAGCAAAGTGACTATCCACCAACCCAAATATTTTAAGCACTGCATTAGCGTAATAAACCACTTTCTCGAGCCGCTTTAACGGCACTAAGTCGCGATGAAACAGCCAGTTTACGATAGATACTTTTTACGTGCGTTTCCACCGTATAGCGGGAAATCGTTAAGTGATTTGCGATTTCCTTATTAGACATCCCATCAGCCACCCAGCTTAGGATTTCATGTTCACGGCGACTCAATGGCGAATCAGAAGCTTCACCTTCTGTTGAAGGGCTGGCCGGAATTTCTTGTAAAATGCGCTTGGCAATAAAGGGATCGATAGGAGCTCCGCCTCTAAGAGTACTTCGAACTCCGAGCATAATTTCCAGATCATCACGTTCTTTGAGAAGATAACCGATCGCTCCCGCTCGTAACGCTGCAAAAATGGTATTTTCATCGCTCCATGCGGATATGACCGTAATTCCAGTCTCTGGATGGGATTGGTGTAAACAGTCGATCACTTGTCTTCCATCCCCATCCGGTAAACCTAAATCAACAAATGCATAATCCCATGAATACATTGGGAGTATATGAAGAGCTTCTTTTAGTGTACTCGTACTATGAACCAGCAAGGGTTGACAGCCTAACTGCTGCAATATTGATTTTATTCTATCCAAGTAGATGGCTTCATCTTCAACGATAAGAATAGTGAGGTCTTCTGTGCGAGTGGTTATTTGTGAAGTCATGGTTTAATTCTAATACCTTAGTTGGAGCAGAATTATATACTTAACACGCAACAATGATAATTAAATCATTATTTCTTATTTCTGGTTTCTTATTTCTGTTACACCGATTTGTTATGTATCATTTTTAGCGAGAAAACACTGAACAAAACAAGATAAAGACCAAAAGTTTATCGTCCACACTAACCTACGACATCAACCTCTATTTATAGTCTTTCATCCAAATATAGTGCTAATACGCTACGCGAATTGACTCTATCTATAACTCAACTAAAGCGTGTAGACAAGCATATAAAACAGAATGCGTTACCTTCGTATGTCAACATTTATTTGCGTACCGGTATTGAGGTAATAAGTATAACAAATAGATATCGACACATCTTATTAGTCATAAGGAAATCAAATTAGACAAATTTATTGGTCATAACGATTACACAATCTGTTTTATATATCAAAACTCTATTTATAATAGAATATAAAACTACTTGGCCATATTAGGCGATGTAATCTTCCTAAATAACCAAAAGTTAGATCAATATTGACCTAAACAGTACTGGAGTGAATAGGGATACGACAAGGTTTAAATAGACAGATGGTGGTTTAAAAAAATTGAAATCCGAATAATAAAAAACCCGCTGACGAGTCAGCGGGTTCTTCGAATGTGGCGGAGAGATAGGGATTTGAACCCTAGATACGCTATTAACGTATGCCGGTTTTCAAGACCGGTGCTTTCAACCACTCAGCCATCTCTCCGTTGTTGGAGCGCATAATATAGGGGGTTAAAAAGCTTGTAAACCCCTGAATTTACCGTTTGCTGAAATAATGTGCACAAAAGCGATTTTTTTCGCAAAAAGCGCGTTTTTGTTACCAAGCCTTTACAAAAGCCGCATAAAATATTAGCAAATTCAAATGACTATTTGGCCATTTCCTTTTGGTACTGTTTGAGTAAACGATAAATGTGCACCGCTAGGTATACCACCTCTTCATCAGAGATCGACCGTTCAAAGCGCTGTTCGATAAATTGTCGAATAGCAAAGGCTCCCTCCATCGCTTGTGGATATTGACGCAAAAGATGTTCAAACATGGGGTCTTCACCATCGTCTAACATGCGATTAGTAAAAAAACGTTCTACAAAAAACTTCACATGAGTAATAAACCGCGCGTAATGGATAGAATCCTGACTCAGAGCGGCACCCACTTTGTGCCGGACTAAACTGGTAATCTCGCCCACCAACTGGGCACAGCGCTCTGCATCACTGGCACAAGAGTCGCTACTTTGCGCATTGATAATATGAAATGCTACATTCGCAGCTTCTTGCTCCGGTAACTCACAGTCTAATGTTTGCTTTACTTTCTCTAACGCATAACACCCCACCTGAAACTCCTTGGGATAGTAGTTTTTTACCTCCCACACCAAGCGATTCGTAATGGTCATGTTCTGATCAAGTCGCTCTTTGGTGAACTGCAAATGATCAGTCAGAGTGAAATAGACACTCGGATTGAGTTGGCATGAAAGGAGACCCTCAGCATAACGGATGATCTCCTCAGCAAGCTCAAAGTAAACAACCTCAATTTGCTCGGCTAACGTAAGGCATTTTTGCACATAGAGATTATCTATTGGCAAAAACACTTGGCTGACCAGCCTCTCGTCGACAGATGTACCAGGCTGCTTACCGTAACCAATACCCTTACCGATTAAAATCATGGGCTTTTGATCTTTTTCGACTAAAACAACACTGGAATTGAGCGATTTTACTATTTTGAGCAATGAGTCACCTAACCACTTTCGTCGTTATAGGCTTTCGCCATTAGTGCGGATCACGTCCTGATACCAATAGAAGGAGTCTTTACGTAAACGATCTAAAGTCCCCTTACCTAAATCATCTTGATCCACATAGATAAAGCCATAACGTTTGGACATTTGTGAAGTGGAAGCACTAACAATATCGATTGGCCCCCAACTGGTATAACCGAGACATTCTACCCCCATATTGATCGCTTCGCGCATCTGTTCAAAATGAGCCTTGAAATAGGCGATGCGATATGGGTCATGAATTTCACCATCAACCACGGTATCTTTTGCTCCCATCCCATTCTCTACCACCATCAAAGGCTTACGATAACGGTCATAGAGTTCAAGCAAGGAAATTTTCAAACCCACAGGGTCAATTTGCCATCCCCAATCGGTTGATTCCAAGTATGGGTTTTTTACCCCAATAATAGTATTCCCCGGAGTGCGTTCCACATCGTCGCTGGCTGATTCAGTCATCGACATATAGTAACTAAAGGAAACGTAATCAACGGTGTGCTGTTTCAAAACTTCAAGATCTCCTTGGGTCATCTGCACGTCGATCCCTTCACGCTGCCAACGGGCAAGTGTTAAACGGGGATACTCTCCAAAAACTTGAACATCAGCATAGAAGTAATTGTCGAGGTTCTTCAGTAAAGTGAGTTCTACATCTTTAGGATGGCAGGTATGTGGATAGGTGGTTAACTTAGTCAACATACAACCCACTTTGCTGCCCGGTACTTTAGCATGGCAATCGCGAGTCACCATGGCAGATGCGATCAATTGATGATGCAAACCTTGATAGATCTCTTGTTGCTCTTTACCGGGAGTCAAACAGTCCGGCAAAATGCCTGCCGTAGTAAATGGGTGACGACAAATACTGTCTACCTCATTGAAGGTCAGCCAATAGGTCACATAAGGTTTAAAGTAATCGAAACAAACATTACAGAAACGCACAAAACAATCGACCACCGGACGAGCCACCCAGCCATTGTATTTCAGGCTCAACGTCAGCGGCATCTCATAATGAGACAGGGTCACTATCGGTTCGATATTGTGCTTACGCATCTCTTGTAATAAACCGATATAGAACTCGACCCCTTCCATATTGGGCTCTGACTCTTCACCATTAGGAAATATTCGCGACCAAGCAATCGAGATACGTAGTGCTTTAAACCCCATTTCAGCAAATAGAGCTATGTCTTCCGGATAACGATGATAAAAATCGATACCACGACGTTTAGGATAAATTCCATCAGTAGGGTCTAAAGCAGCCTCTTCTACCACTCGGCGGTTAATTGCATTGTGAGCCGCGTAGTTTTTTACATCCACATTGGCTTTAAACGTGGCCACGTCCGCAACCGAAAGTCCTTTACCACCCACATTCCATGCACCTTCTGCTTGGTTCGCGGCAATAGCGCCCCCCCACAGGAATCCATCAGGAAAACGTGTATTCGTCATGTTACGCAAGCTCCTCTAACATAAAAATGGTTTGATGACGTTGAACCTGAGCTTTTTTCTCCGCAACAGGCTCTATTTGAAAATCTTCATAATTGGCAATCACAGCCATCACCGTTGGGTCATACCCAGCCGCAATAATGTTGTCTAAATCGAAATGGATCAGTTCATCACCTACGTTCACTCTGTCGCCTACTTTAACTAGAGCAGTAAAATAATCCCCCTCCAGCTGCACGGTATCGATACCAATATGAAAGAGTAATTCAGCACCGTTATCCGCTATCATGCCAAGCGCATGTCCTGTCTCGTAAATACTGATGATCTCGCCACTGACCGGCGCATAAAGAGTGCCTTCACTGGGGATAACAGCGATACCATCCCCCACCAATTTGCTGGCAAATACGGTATCGCTCACCTCTTCTAAGGCGATCATCTGGCCGACTACCGGCGATTCAAAACAATTGGCGATTTGGGGCGATACCGCTCTAGACTGCGCATTGGTCTCTACACCTTCTTGATGAGCTGGCGCCTCAGTTTTTGCAGAGTCTTCATGCCACAAAAGCAACACCGCACCAAAAGCGGTAAAAAATGAAACGGGGATCGCGATTAAGGCATAAATCAAATTCATTGAATTATCGGGAGAAGTGAACATGGTGATACTGGCGATTCCTGGACCAACTAAAGCGAAAGCCTCAATCGCACATAATCCGATAAAAGCACCGCCAACGGCTCCTCCAATCATTACACTATAGAGCACCCGCTTGCGAATCAGTGTGACACCGTATATGGCAGGCTCTGTGATACCAAAAAAGGCAGAAATTCCGGCAGAAATAGCGGTAGAACGCAAACCACTGTCCTTTGTTTTTAGTGCAACGGCAAAGCTGGCACCCGATTGCGCGATGTTGTGTGCCAGAGAAGCAGGCAGATACAGCAACTCTTTACCAATTTGAGTCATGCTTGCTACCGCATAAGGAATGAGCGCCTTATGCATACCGGTCGCGATCATAAAAGGGAGAATCGCCGCCAGCAGAGCCGTCGCCACAAACCCCAAATGAGAAAACAAGTAAAGAATCACCGTGGCCATCAACTGACCAGCATGGAATCCCAATGGTCCAAGTAATAGTAAGGTGACAGGCACAGTGATAGCCATTGCCACCATGGGCACAAAGAAAATACGAATGGCTTTAGGGGAATATTTTGTGATCCATTTTTCCATCAAGGCATAGAACAGTACACACAAAATGGCAGGAAAAACTTGTGAAGCGTAAGTGATGTTCTGTATAGGAAAATCCGCAAGTGATACCCCTTGCGCCAATAACTTAGCCATATTGGGTAAGAGCAAGGCCCCAACACAAGAAGCCGCAACTAGAACATTAACGTTGAGTTTCATCGCCGTCGTGATCGCAACGAGAATCGGCAGGAAATAGAGTGGAGCACTACCGATGAGATCAAGTAATTGATAAGTCTGTGACTGCTTATCCATTACGCCAAGGACAGCACACAGTAACAATAAGGATTTGAGAACCCCACCCCCTGCAATAGCGGGCACCAAAGGCTGAAAAATACTAATGACAAAGTCGAGGATAAATGCACCCCAATGTTTGGGAACCTTAGTGTTTGTCGGTGTGCCATCTTGTTCCCCTACCAACACTCTTAGGGCATCAAATACCTCAATCACTTCGTTGCCAATAATGATCTGACACTGCACATTGCGGCGAACCCCAATAACGCCTTCGACATGTTGCAGCGCTTCATAATCCACTACATCATCGTCCATCAAGGTTAACCTCACGCGAGTTGAACAGTGAGTGAGATGTGCGATGTTATTCTTACCACCTACGCATTGCAGTATTCTCTCTGCGGTATTTTTGTAATTCATAGACGACCTTTTGCGTTATCAGAAACAAAAAAGACCCAAAACCCCAACCTATCGAAATAAGCTGTGATTTTGGGTCCTGCCTGCTTGATCAGTAACATGCCCGGATCAGATTGTGTTACCAGTGATAATGCAACCGGTTCCAGCACTCAATCAGATCAACTTGAAAATGCTACTTGCTTCACATTCAAAGATGAAGAATCCAGCCTCAGATCACACACCATCCTATCTCTAATGAAAAAAGATAACTTGCTCCCAGAATCAAACTAATTTAGCGATCTCTAACCAAAAATTTATCCGACCTTCATGCGTTAAACAGTGGCTATGTCTAAGT
Source organism: Vibrio tritonius (assembly GCF_001547935.1). NCBI lineage: Bacteria > Pseudomonadati > Pseudomonadota > Gammaproteobacteria > Vibrionales > Vibrionaceae > Vibrio > Vibrio tritonius. The sequence goes on along the minus strand of NZ_AP014635.1, from coordinate 945,134 downwards.
TAACTGGCTATTTTCTCAATAATTGACAGGTAACTTAATGGCCCTTCGTGCTTTACATTCATTCTTTATTACGGCCCTAATTTCTCTGATAACCAACTCCGCTTTTGCCGAGGTTATCAGCACCAAACGAGGCCTCGCCTACTCAGGTTTGCAACCTGCGGATTTGACAGCAATGAACGAACATATTGCTTGGTGGTATAACTGGGCAGAGGTGCCAGAAGAGAGTGCTGGCGACAATGCCACACAATATGGTGTGGAATACGTGCCTATGGCGTTAAATGCCACTTTTGATGAAACGGCGATGCGCTCGTATCTCAGCGCCCATCCCGAAGTGAAATACCTACTCGCATTTAATGAACCCAACTTTACCGATCAAGCTAATCTCACTCCGCAACAAGCGGCAGATGCATGGCCTGCGTTGGAAGCGATTGCTGATGATTACGACCTCAAGATTGTTGGTCCGGCGATGAATTACAGCGCAGGTGAAGTAGACCTTCCCGATACCGATGACGACGGTAGTCCATTTGCCTATTTAGATGCTTTTTTTGCCGCCTGTAGTGACTGTCGCGTCGATTACATCGCGATTCACAGTTATATGGGGTCATTAGCCTCGTTCGAATGGTACGTAAATGAATTTTACACTCGCTACAACAAGCCGATTTGGGTCACGGAGTGGAATTACAGTAACGACTCAACTAGTCTCGAAAATCAGATGGATTATTTGGCGCAAACCGTACGTTGGATGGAGCAACAAGCGTTTGTATTCCGTTACGCTTGGTTTATCGGTCGCACCACTGGCGGGGCAACAACGTCTCCCTTTATTGACATTTTATCTACCACCGCAGGTGAATGGACCGCCTTGGGTTCAATCTATCAAGGGATTCCCGGTGCAGACTATTACCCCGACCTACCCGCCACACTGCAAGCAGAACATGCCTACACCATGACAGGCATGCATCATCGAGCAACCACTGACAGTACTGGCGCCCCGATAGTACAGCTCTTCTCCGATCAAGACGATAGCGCGCAAGAGCTTAGCTTCCAAGTCAATTCCAATAGTGACAACACCTATAACTTGAGCATGAGCTACGCGACCGGTTCAAACTCATACATCAGTATTCAGGTGGATGATAATTCAGCACAAAACCTATTTTTACCTAACACTGGTGGCGTCTATTTCTGGGAAACTGCCACTACCTCGCTTTACCTCAGTTCAGGCCATCATACGATCAGCATCAAAGCCACTAGCGGTTATCCGGGATTTGATTGGTTTAAGTTTGAATAGCGCTCGTTGTCAATAGAAAAGGCTGCTTTTCAGCAGCCTTTTCTCGTCATCGCTGTAGTTTCTCTCTAAACCCTAGCGGTATGTTTTGGGCTAAAGGTATTAATCATAAATGCCAGTACAGTACACACCAAAATCATGCCGCACATAGGTAATGAAGTGCCATTGTGCAAAGCGCCAACGATGGCACTGATTGCCCCAGCAAAAGCAAATTGAGTTACGCCAATCAATGACGAGGCTGACCCAACGTCTTTACCACTAGCGGCCATCGCAATCGAGATTGAATTGGCACATACCATAGGCACCATCGACACGCAAACAAACAGAGGCACCATAAGTAACCATAAGCTGTCTGTGTTACGCACCAACACCAATGTTGCCGCAGCGAGTAACGAGACAATAATTGAGGCGGTAAATAAGCGCTGCGGTGTGTAACGCTTCAACAACATGCTATTGGCTTGACTGGTTACAACCATCCCCGCCGCCGTCGCGCTAAACATCCACCCATAGGTTTCACGCTCCATACCAAACAGTTGCATCAAAACAAAAGGCGAACCAGTAATAAAACAGAACATCACTGCATTAGAAAACGCCCCTGCTAGTGTTGGCGCCATAAAACGCCAATTTTTCAAGAAGTGACCAAACACGCCCAAAGTTTGGCTGATGCTCTGTTTTTGTCGCTGCTCCACAGGTAACGATTCGGGTATAAATTTATAGGTTACCAACCAGCAAACGAGCCCAAACGCGACCAGAAAGGTAAATACTGCTTTCCATCCATCAAACACCAGTAAGTAGGCGCCAAGTACTGGCGCAGTAATCGGACCTACCGTTTGTACCACCATCATTAAAGAAAGGGCTTTTGCTCCCTCTTGTTCATCATACAAATCCTGGATAATTGCTCGACTAATGATCATCCCAGAGCAACCACCAACCGCCTGTAGAAAACGCAGTCCGACAAAACCTTCAATTGTAGGTACGTACAGAATCAGCAAAGACGAAACAATAAACAACGCAATACCAACCAGCAAAGGAATACGACGGCCAAACCGGTCGATCAATGGACCGTAGAACAGTTGACCAATGGCAACACCAATGAAAAAGGTCGATAAACTCAATTGCACCTGTGAAATATCAGCATTGAAATCTTGCGCAATCAGTGGAAATCCCGACAAATACATGTCAGTAGAAAAAGGAGCGAAAATAGAAAGCGCTCCAAGAATCCAAGTTAACAGTGTACGCGAGCTGCTGCGGCTCGAAGTAGCAGATAACGTATTATTTTCAGACATAACGAACTTTCACCTAATGGCTATACTGCTCAATCGCTGTTTAAGCAGTTCAGTGGATCACGAATGATAGAATTTTGTGTCTGATCACATTTTATGGAGAGAAAACGATTTATACCAATATATAATTTACGCATTATTGATATATAAAATCGAAACAATGGAACTTCGTCATTTACGTTATTTTGTTACTGTCGCTCAAGAACTTCATTTTGGTAGAGCCGCAGAAAAACTGCACATCGCTCAACCGGCACTGAGCATACAAATCAAAACATTAGAAGAACAACTTGGTGGATCTCTATTTCAACGCACCAGTCGCAGCGTAGCTTTGACAGAAGCAGGTGAACGAGTACTAAAAGAAGCCAAACAAACCCTCTACTTCGCGGAACGAACAGAAAAAATCGCCAAGCTCGCGTTTGCTGGCGATATCGGCCGTCTTAGTATTGCCTATTCGGGTAGTGTGACTTACTCGGGTCTACTTGGCTTATTGATTCAGTCGTTTCGGCAACTCAAACCAGATATCGAACTGAAACTCATCGAAATGGACCCATTTACGCAACTGCAACAATTGCAGCAAGGAGAGATAGACTTAGGCTTGTTGAGCACCTTCTCACTCAACATACCAGACCATATCCAAACCTATGATTTGGCTAGCTGGCCGCCATGTGTGGCACTACCAGCAACGCATCCACTTGCTCACCAAGATGAGATCACCATGGAACAACTGCAAAGCGAAACCTTTATCACCTATTCAAGATCGCCTAATGATGATGGAGCAAACGCCATTCGTGCACTTGCTGATTACACACCAAATATTATTCACCCCGAATCCAATATTATGTCAGTATTAGCATTAGTGGGTAGCGGAATGGGTATATCAATCGTCCCTAGCATATTAAGTAAAACTCTAAATCAACCGGGACTAATATTTAGATCGTTAAAGAATGTAACAGACAGAATTGGTATATCAATGGCAATTATTGAACCGATAAACAAGCCATCTCTGCAATCATTAGTTGAACACATACATTGCACAAAAACAAAAATAATACAATAAAATCAGAATATTAAATACAAAGCATCATTTATAGCCAGCTCTAAGTCACTTGGCATGGTTACATCACCTTACAATTTTAAACTTTAAAAGTGAGAGGCTGATTTTTGCTTTGATATATATCAACAATCTTATTCAGAATATTTGATGATGATGATTCATCACTGCAGATTCCTTGTTAATATTTTTATCGTAATCTTATTAAAAAAGGACAACATTTTTCCTTTTAAATAAATTGATGAATAAAAACTTCTAGAATGCGATCTCAAAAACAATTTTGATATCCAAGTTTACGTAAAATTGAAAACAATTCTTATTCCACTTATTGCTTATTCCATTTTAAGGAAATGATATGAATGCACTTATTGAAAAAGCCAACCAATGGCTCGACCACCCAGATGCAGCAAAGCTGATTCTTCGAGTTAGCTTTGGTTTGATGTTCTTGTTGCACGGCATTCATAAAATCGAAGCCGGCACGGGTTTTATTCAAGGTATGTTTACCAATATTGGTTTGCCAGGCTGGTTTGCCTACGCCGTATATCTTGGCGAAGTGGTTGCACCTATCATGTGGATTGTCGGTTGGTATAGCCGTATCGCCAGTGTCCTAATTATCGGCACTAGCCTAGTGGTTATTGGATTAATGCATATGGGCGATTTCTTTACCCTAACCAAAGTAGGCGCATGGAGCGTAGAAAGCGTTGCCGTTTACCTATTCCCAGCCATCGCTCTATTACTAATGGGCTCTGGTAAATACGCCATCAAACAAGACTAGCGTCACTCGTCCTTACGACAACCTCACTATGTTTATAAGCCACCGCCATCATGCGTTGGCTTTTTCACACTTACTATTCGACTTACTACTTTGTTCATTTCAAATAACTGATCTCACCTTTATTATTTTATCCTTATGCCGGATAAATTCAGCGCGCTTTCAATCCGCTACATATACTTAATTCTCTATGATTGGCGGTATGCCAAACGGTGAATTAGGAGTAAACATGCAACATGTGGTGTTAAATGCAGCCAGTCACTATGAGTTACAAGAACAGCTCAAAACGTTCCTACAAACTCGTCCCGACTTGTATCAACAATATGCTTTAGCGCAATGCTATACCACCGAACAGTCTGCTGATGTGTTGGAAAAATTCATTTTTCAACTGCACCACGAGTTGCCACAGCTGACCTTAGTTGGTGGTAATGCGATGGGGATTGTGTGTGACACTCAATTCCTACACCAATCATGCGTTTTGTCACTGATGTTTTTTGAACACTCACAAGTCGATGTTCAGTATTATTCCAATCTTGATAAAAATGAAAAACAGCTCACCAACCAACTCGCTCAACATTTATTAGCCACGCAAAGATCAACCAATAAACCACTAAAAGGGGTATTACTACTTTCTACTGCATTTAATGTTCGAATTTCTGTGGTTTTGCAGACATTAACCACCGCGATCTCTAATGTGCCCGTGTTTGGAGGCATTGTAGGAAACTACGAAGAACATCAAGCCTCATATCTTTTTTTCAATGATGAGTTAAAACAAGCAGGTATCATTGCTGCTGGGCTTTACGGTCAAGATTTAAGAGTAGAAACCAAACCTTATTTAGGTTGGCAACCATTTGGTGAGGTAATGACCGTAACCAGCGCGCACGGCAATCGTGTTGCAACGATAAATCATCAACCAGCGTTTCAAATCTACCATTATTTTACTGGTATAGAGCGTGAGAACTTTTTTGATAATGCGGTCGAATTCCCTTTTGTTTTACACAAAGGTGAACAATATATTGCTCGCGTCCCACAATCTGTCGATGGTGATGAACTGCTGTTTCTCGCCGAAATGGAAGTAGGTGATGAAATTCAATTTAGCTATGGAGATGTCAGCACCATTTTGAGCCATCGCGTGTATGCTCGGCATCAGTTAGCGCAATTTCAACCAGAAGCTATTTTGGTTTATTCCTGTTGTAGTCGGTTACACCTTCTGCAAGAAGATGCCTCATCGGATTCACGGCTCCAAATAGAAGATCGTGCTGTTGCTGGCTTTTTTACATTGGGAGAAATCGATACCGCATCATCCCCAACTAAAGTACTGAACGCCTCTGTTGTAATCGTAGCCCTCAGTGAACAACCGATCGATGAAAATTTGCGCCGTGCAGCACTTCCCATCGATACCCTCCAGCCATCTAGACATTTAAAACGCTTAAAGAGACTAATGCGTTTTGTGTCACGGACGACAGAGAAACTCAATCAAGCGAATAAGGAACTGCAACGCTTAGCGCAAATTGATGCACTCACGGGATTAAACAACCGAAGGGTAATTGAAGAACGCATTCCTTTCTACATAGAACTATGTCAGCAGCAACAATGCACACTTTCCTTAGTTCTGTTTGACATTGATCACTTTAAGCAGATCAACGATAAGTATGGCCATGTTATTGGTGATGAAGTTCTTAAACGTTTAGCTGAAATTGTCGCTAACCAACTCGATGCTGATGTTCTCTTAGCTCGCTATGGTGGAGAAGAGTTTGTACTGCTATTGCCCAATCGGGATGTAACCGCTGCAACAAAAATCGCGGAGCGGTTGCGTAAAACTATTGCCGAAGAGTCTGCTACTGAGCAACTCCCTTCTATTACCAGTTCATTTGGCGTAGCACACTACGCTAAAACCATGATGCATACCAGCCAAGACTTAATTGATGCCGCCGATAAAGCGCTATATAAAGCCAAAGAACAGGGCCGAAATAAAGTGGTAGTTGCATAATATCAATGCGTTACGATAACTCCCACACTAAAGAGCGCGAGGTTTTAGCTCGTCGACTTTCCCTTACCTCTCGTTTTATTCGACGTTTTACGAAATGTTTTGCCTTTACGACGAAAAGCTGGACGCTCGACCTTAGGTAGTGAACGTAATGATTCGGGTACAGGGCCTTGTTTGACCTGACTCATTAACTCATTGATTCGTTGCTCTAGCGCAGTCATAAAAGGCTGATAGGCCTGTCCTTTTTCCGCCATCGCCTGCAGTTGATGCTCCCAATGGGCGGTCATATCAGGGTAAGTGGATTCACTTGGCAAGGCGTGGATCAGCCCACGACCAGCTGGAGTACTTAAAATAGTCTTGCCTTGCCTTGAGAGTAACTGGCGCTTGAATAGCGTATCAAGAATACCAGCACGCGTGGCTTCCGTGCCCAAGCCATCGGTATCACGCAAGATTTTTTTCAATTCTTTATCTTCGACAAAGCGTGCAATTCCTGTCATTGCTTGCAATAAAGTGGCTTCGGTAAAATGACGTGGAGGTTCGGTTTTTTTCGCTTGGACTTCCCCTTCACGACAAGTGAGAACGGTACCTTCACTGAGCGGCGGCACAGTATCAATGCCTTCGTTATCCTCTTCTTGTTGACCGAGTAGGGTCTTCCAGCCAGCAAAGGTTAATTGACGACCTTTAGCAACAAACACCCCACCAGCAATCTCAAATACCAATTTGGCTTCTGCATAAATCGCAGCGGGATAAAACTGCATCAAGTATTGGCGTGCAATCAGTTGATACACCTTCATTTCTTGTCCAGACAACGCATTGACACTGGCCTTTTTGGGTGTCGGAATGATGGCGTGGTGCGCATCGACTTTGCTGTCATTCCACGCTTTCGATTTAAGTGATAGGTCAGCACCGCGTACCGCACCATCCAACTCTTTGGCATTGTTGGCAATCGCCTCCACCACTTTCGGTGCTTCACTTAAATGCGCTTTAGGTAAGTGGCGGCTATCGGAACGGGGATAGGTGATTAGCTTGTGTTTTTCATACAAAGCCTGACAGATATCTAAAACCTGTTGAGCACTAAGATTAAATCTTTTGGCTGCATCAATTTGCAAAGCAGAGAGAGAATAAGGCAATGGTGCACTTTGCTTGGTTTGTTTTTGTTCCGATTCAGTCACACGCGCGGGTTGGCCTTTAATACGCTGAGCGACATTATCTGCCAGTTTGCGATTGAGCACGCGCCCCTCTTCATCTTGCCAAGGTTTGCAAGCTTCACTCGGTTTCCAGCGCGCACGAATGTCAAAACTGACGTGACTGTCCTGATAGGGAATCAAAGCGTCAACAATGAAATAATCTTTGGGCACGAACTGCTCAATTTCTTCATCACGTCGTACCACCAGCCCCAATACCGGAGTCTGAACACGCCCAACCGATAGCACACCTTGATAACCCGCTTTCTGCCCAAGCAAGGTATAGGCACGGGACATGTTCATTCCATAGAGCCAATCGGCACGTGAACGTGCTAACGCAGAAACAGAGAGGGGAATAAAATCACGGTTAGATCGTAAACTTTTTAACGCTTTTTGTACCGCTGGTAAGTTTAAGTCGCTGATCAGCAGCCGTTCAACGGTGCTCTTTTGACTGGCATTAAGCTTACAGTGATCCAACACCTCATCGACCAGCAATTGCCCTTCTCTATCGGGGTCACCCGCATGGACAATATGAGCCGCTTTTTTAACTAACTTTTTTATAATAGTCAGTTGCTTACCAACATTTTTCTTTGGCCTAAGTTGCCACTGTTCCGGGATGATCGGCAAATCAGCCATATTCCATTTTTTGTAACGCTCATCATAAGCATCTGGCTCAACCTGCTCCAACAAATGACCAATACACCAAGTCACAATGTCACCATTGCTACATTGGATAAATCCTTGATCTTTTTTGTGTGGTTTTGGCAGCGCATCAGCAATCGCACGCGCCAAACTCGGTTTTTCAGCAATAAACAGGCGGCTCATAGACAAAC